>DHIV01000077.1 GCA_002403995.1 Gallionella sp. UBA4737
GGCGGCTTCCGCCGAAGCGATGCAAAGTCAATCGGACGCACTGAAAGAAATGGTGGGTGTCTTCAAACTGGGGACTGACAGCAGAAGGACTATGGCAGTCGCCGCCAGTTTCGCCAAGCCGGTAGCCAGACCGGCAGCCAGACCGGCTATTCCGCGACATTTTTCGCCTGTGGCAGCTTCGCACGGAAAAGTGCACAGGATGGCCGAAGACAAAGTCAGAGCCAAAACAGAACCCAAAGCAGAAGTAGACGGCGAGTGGAAAGAGTTTTAATTGCATTGATCAATATCCCCGCAAGCTACCTGTTCATGCTGGCCAATTGCCAAATCCGTGGGCTGTTATGGTCATGCGAGGAGGAATCGAATTGACATCGAAAGGAAGGCACTATGCAAACAACCCCGGAACAAACCACGACTGGCGCTAGCCGGGAGCTTTTGACTTTTACGCTGGGGCATGAGGAATATGGCATCGACATCCTCAAAGTCCAGGAGATTCGTGGATTCGACGCTGTCACCACCATCGCGAACGCACCAGAGTTCATCAAGGGCGTGATCAACCTGCGCGGCGTCATTGTGCCGATCGTGGATATGCGCATCAAATTCAAACTCGGCAGTGTCACTTATAACGAGACTACTGTAGTAATCATTCTTAACATCGCGAAGCGCGTGGTAGGCATGGTGGTGGATGGCGTCTCAGACGTGATTGCGCTTAAACCCGAACAGATCAAGGCGGCCCCGGAATTCGGCGCCAGTCTGGATACCAGGTATCTGCAAGGCCTGGGTACCGTGGACGAACGCATGCTGATTCTGCTGGACATCGAGAAGCTGATGACCAGCCGGGATATGGAGCTGGCCGAGCGGGCCGCAGCATAAGCAACAGGAGTGTGTGCATGAGGACACGGATTCCATCGCTTCCAAGAACGATCAGAATGGCATCATTCCCTGTATCAACGGGAATTCCCTGCACATCAGACGACTCATGAAACCGGTCAAGCCTTGGGCATATTGCTTAACGCAGCCAATTCCAACTCGCTGAACCCCGCCGCCCGCCGCGCTGCCAGATTGAACGGCCCACGCATGACCGGCGCCTGATACTCGTCTGCAAGACGGGCACAGGTGGCGACCGGCTCCAGGCCGCGCTGCTTGCACAACCAGTTGTACCAGTGGTTACCGGTCGCGACATGGCCGATCTCATCGCGCAGGATGATATCCAGGATTGCGGCGGCGGCCATATCTTTGGCCTGCGCGAATTTGGCGCGCACTTGCGGCGTGGCATCGAGACCGCGCGCTTCCATCGTGCGCGGCACCAGCGCGATGCGCGCAAGGATGTCATGCTGCGTTTTTGCCGCCATTTCCCACAGGCTGTTGTGCGCGGGGAAATCCCCGTATGCGTATCCTTGTTCTTGCAGGTGCCCGGCCAGCAGAGAGAAATGCAGCGCCTCTTCATCCGCCACCTGCAGCCAGTCGGCGTAATACTTCCGTGGCATATCGGCAAACCGCCAGATCGCATCCAGCGCCAGGTTGATCGCATTGAACTCGATATGCGCCAGCGCGTGGATCAATATCGCGCGGCCTTCCGGCGTATTCATCGCGCGGCGCCTGACCGAGAGCGGCGACACCAGTTCCGGTCTGGGCGGATGGCCGGGGATGGGCTGCTGTGCGGTCAATGTCGCCTGCGTATCCAGTGCGATTTCATCGGATAACCACGCTTGCGCCAGAAGGCGCACACCCTCAGCTTTGCGGGCGGCATCGCTTTCTGCAAGCCAGAAAAGTGCCGTCCGCCGCAATTCTGCCGGTGGCGAGGGGCCGCAAATTGGCTGTGATATTTTCACGATATGTTCCGGCAATACGTCAATCAAAAAAGGCAAAGTTGCTTATACCGCCCATTGCCGACTTTATCACTGCAAGGGTGATGTGGTTTAATTGGACATTCATTTACTGGTATTGGAACACATCACTATGACCAACATTCAAAACAATTTCGCTGCCGGATTGCTTGCTGCCATCCTGCTTGCAAGCACGGCAGCTTACGCCGGTGAATCCGCCGATGCGATCAAGCAGCGCATCGGCAACGGCGATCCGGCCGCCGGCATGACCGGGTCGCAGTTGTGTCAGGGATGCCACGGCGAGGTCGGGCTCAGTGTGGAGGACCTGATTCCAAATCTCGCCGGACAATACGCCGATTACATCGCAAAACAACTGCGTAATTTTCAGTCCGGAGCGCGCACTCATCAGATCATGAGCGCCATGTCCAAGACGATCAGCGATGCCGAGTTGATCGATATCGCGGCTTATTATGCCAGCCAGAACAAGATGCAAGGCAACGGCAAGGGAGACAATCCGGTCGGGAAGAATCTGTTCCTGAACGGCGATGCGGGCAGGAATATCCCGCCATGCATGAGTTGCCACGGGGTAAACGGCAAGGGCCAGGCGCCCAACATCGCAACCTATCCGGTGATCGGCGGCCAGCACAAGGCTTACCTGCGCGCGCAGTTGCAGCATTGGCGCAGCGGCGAACGCAGCAACAGCCCGGATGGCGTGATGAACAAGGTCGCCAAGACCTTGACCGATGCCGAGATCGAAGCGTTGACGGATTATCTTTCCGGGCTGTGATTTTGGCAGGCTCGTAACTTGTCCGGGTTGAAACCGGACGGAATGGGCATGTGGCCCGGCCGCCAGTAATCACGGCCCGTTTTGTTGTCCGGCCTCCTGGTCAGCTTTGTCATTGCAGGGGCGATGTGGTTTAATCGCTTTCATGAAATTCCCGTTTCGAAACGTCGCGCTGATCGGCAAACACAAGGCTCCGGAAATCGCCGGGCCGTTGTTGCGTTTAGCCGCGTTTTTGTCATCCAGGGGGTTGACCGTGGTGGTGGGCAGCCTGACCGCCGAACATCTCAAGGACAGTCCCTATCAGGCGATGAGTCTGGATGAGATGGGCCGCGCGGTGGATCTGGCGATCGTGCTGGGCGGCGATGGCACCATGCTGAACATCGCGCGCACCTTGTCGCCATACAATATCCCGATGGTCGGGGTGAATCAGGGGCGGCNNCGTCGCGCTGATCGGCAAACACAATGCTCCGGAAATCGCCGGGCCATTGTTGCGTCTGGGCGCGTTTTTGTCATCCCGGGGCCTGGCCGTGGTGGTGGACAGCCTGAGCGCCGAGCGTCTCAAGGACAGCCCCTATCAGGC
>DHIV01000130.1:0-2478 GCA_002403995.1 Gallionella sp. UBA4737
AATTGACAGGATGCGTGCGGTGACCCAGTGATCCATAGCGAAGCCTGACCGAGAAACCCACCTTTGTCCGGTGGGTTTTTTTCATCGAAAATCTACGGGGTCAGGTTGAATTGATTTTCCTGACTTACCAAATATGCTGTTGTGGCCCTACGAGTTGGATCAGAACGGCATCGCCGGCGTGAAGCTGCGCCCGGTGGAAAACGGCACGGCATGCCAGTTCATGAATCCAGAGGGCTGCGGCGTATATGGTGACAGGCCGACGGCCTGCCGCTACGACATCGACACCTTTCGCAGCTTCGTGGCCAGCAAGGATTTCACCAGCCTGCACGACCTGCCTGCCGAAAAATCCGAAAAGTTCCGCAGCGACGACACGGCGCTGATGCTGTTTTGCGAAATCAGTATCAACTTAAAAAAGAAGCTGCCGAAAAACGCCGTGAACAGGTTCAGAAAATGGTCGAGCAGGTCGAGCGCGAAGCCAGAGAAAAACGCGCGGCGGAACAGGATGACATGTATGCGGATGAGGAGGAATGAAGGGTAGACTGAACAAACCATGAACATTTGCTGCTTTGCTTCTGCTTGTCTTTAATTTAATGATATGGTCGAGCATATGAAAAAGCTCAAGGTGTAAAATATCCACCGTGTCTTAATATATCAACTTTAAGGAAATAATCATGTCGGAAGAATTTCATGTTCATGGCGCTCACGATCATGCAGTGGAACATTACTCCCAGAGCGGAGATAGTCTTGCCGGGTATGTCGCGATTTTTACCGCAATATTGGCCTCGGTAGGCGCGATCGTAAGCTATCAAGGTGGAGACACTCAGAATGAAGCAATGTTGTTCAAGAACGAAGCAGTACTGAAGAAAGCCCAGGCTTCCGATCAATGGAATTATTATGAGGCGAATAGTAACAAGGGACATTTGATGGAGCTTGCTGCCGATTTGGCACCCGCGAACAAGCGGGATTATTACAAGAGCCGGATCGAAAAATATGAAAACGAGAAGAAGGAGATCAAGTTAAAGGCCGAGGCGCTGGAAGCGGAATCGGAAAAGGCCAATGAGAAAAGCGAGCATGCCATGCATCCTCACCATAAACTGGCGCAGGCCATGACGCTGATACAGATCGCCATCTCCCTGGCTTCCATCACAGTTTTGACGCGCAAGAAATGGTTGTTTGTCGTGGCGGGTATAGCGGCTGCTGGTGGACTTTCGATGTGGGTCCTAGCAATTAACGCCCAGGCTTGAAACTATAACGAACAGTTTTCTCTTTGGTTGCGCGATTCGACAATAGGATATATGCGATGCGGCCCCCGCCAGCTTATATATCCAATTGTTATTTGGATGTAACAAACAAGTATTTCACAGGCATATACAATATCTCTAGACTGCGCTTCAACAAGTTGGGATGAATCACTAATCGATCAATTTTTTGGGATACAGAAAGGAAGGCAGTTCATGTTTATGCTGATCAAGAATGGCAATATCGTATCTGATGGTTGGAAGACCTTGACACTCGCGGAGGGCGATACTCCGCAAAACGTCAGGCTGCCGGTAGGGCCGGTGCTGGTGCCGCTCTCGGTATGGCAGGCGCGTCGTGCCGAGCTGATTTACCGCGAACATGAACACGGCTGGCCGCTCGGTATCTGGCTGGCTGCCGAACAAGGCCCGGAAGCGATCGAGCATGACATCGATGACTTCACTGTGATCGGCGTCGAGTTTGACAAGTATACCGACGGCAAAGGCTATGCGACTGCTCGCCTGTTGCGCGAGCGTTACGGCTACAAGGGAGAACTTCGCGCTATCGGTGATGTGCCGCGCGACAGGGTGTCCTACCAGCATCAGGTTGGCCTCGACGCGTTCGCCGTGCGTGCCAATCAGAAACCAGGGGCTGTCCTGTCAGGATTGTTCGACTTCAACGATGCAAAGCAGCCCAACCTGCAACTCGCCGCCGCGAGCTGATACCGATGATAATCACAACAGGGCTCATATCATCACCGGGCCGTGGTAATCATCATCAATGTCGGCCCGCGTGACGCCGGAAGAAAGATTCGCCAATTGCCGCTCGTGGTCTGATTGAACCTGGAGCAAGGTCAAGACACAGTCCCCGAGACTGTTGTACTCGTCATGGCCGGTACCGTATTGCTCCATCTCGGAATAGAAGAATTGGCAGCGGTAACGATCGGCAGCCACTTTGCACACCACGAATTGCGCGCCGCGCTCAGCCCAATATATCGTGGGGCATAAGGCCAGTTCTTCGGAAGCTGCATCAAGCTGCAACTAGCTGTCTGCCAATTGAAATGGAACCAGCTTGCCATATCGCTCAAACAAAGAGGCGGAAACAAGTTTTTGTTCGGCGTCGGTGTAGTCGGGGATGGTGGTGTTCATGGGCGCTTTCCAATTTTTGATATGGAGTGCGCAGACATGTCTGCGCCTTGATGAGAAGGCGGCGACATGTACACCCGCAAGGGGTACGCCGTGG
>DHIV01000130.1:2737-18657 GCA_002403995.1 Gallionella sp. UBA4737
GGGGTACGCCGTGGTTGTAAGGGGCTAAAGCCCCAACAACACACGCAGGCCGCACTCCAAAGTTGAACCGTTCCCACACAAAGCATTAGGAACGATAAAGACTGCTTACCTTTTTACTGACTCATGAGTAAGTTTAGGTTTGCGCCCAGGGCAGGCCTTCAAACCGCCAGCCGTTGTAGGAGTTCCGGTGATGACCTTCATCCAGGTCGCCCTCGAATCCGTGCAACACGTTGTACACGTCTGTAAGCCCGGCTTTTTCCAGAGCCAGTCCGGCATCCACCGAACGGCGACCGGAGCGGCAGATCAGCACGACGGGTCGATTCACGCTGGCGGCTTTTTTTACGTGCGAAACAAAATGGGGATTGATGTCCCAATCTGGTCCGTCGACCCAGGGAATCAGGATAGAGCCTTTGGGATGTCCGACAAACATGTGCTCCATCTCGCTGCGCACGTCAATGAATACCGCCTCGGGATTGTCTTTCAAGAATTCAAAAGTTTGTTTGGGTGTCAGGTGTTGCATGGTGTACTCCTGCATGGGCTGGTTGCACTATTATAATCATATAGGCACTTCCCGTCCTGCCTGGGTGTTCCCTATCCTGGTCAGGATTGCATTGAGTTAAGGGTATGGCAGACCATCAAATGATTGATTTGGTGCATTTCCGCAAATGCAGTTTGATTGTCAATTCTGGCGGGTTGCTGATGGCAGTGATTTGAATGCGTGACAGGCAAGAATTGGAGTCAGAAAGATATCCTTGAATTTGCAATAAGCGGTATCCGCGCGAACCGATCCATACGCCGAACTGACAATGTTCAGGCCGGGTATGATAGTTTCGAGTTCCCTGGGTTCAGTAACGAAGTGCTCGCACTGCCGACAGCTTAAGTTCATGGTGCGCTCCGGGCGCAGGGCGGCATTATCGCCCTGCGCCGATGATGGCTACAGGCTCGACCAGTGTTCTGCAAAAACAACGGCGGAAAGGTAATAACCTAGCACCACGTTCACAGCAACCCCGATAGTGAACGCGGCAAAAGTCTTCCAGCCCACCGCCTTGAGTTCGCGAAAACGGGTCGTCAGTCCGATGCTCAGGAAGCAGAACAGAAAAGCCCAAGTGCGGAGGGATACCAGCGGCATGATCAGCGCCGGTTTGACCACCTTGTTGAACTCGTCGCTTGTGTAGCCGCTCGTGAACCACGTCATCAGCATGGACGCCACAAAAAAACCGATCACGAACTTGGGAAAACGCCACCAGATTTCCCGTGCATTCGGCGCCGATCCCGTTTCCTTTTTTTCCCAGACCATGGTTGCGATAAACGCCCAGACGATGGACCAGATACCGATCCACAGGTCACGTCCGATAACCTTCATCAGGGTGAACGCCTTGATGGCAGTATCCTCATGGCCGGCCATCTTTCCATAAGCGCTGGCAGCGGCAAATCCTGCTGCGTCGGCAAACTCGGAAGTGCCTATCCAGGCGCCTGCCACCCCGGCGGAAAGTCCCAGTGCCTGGGACGCAAACGGCAGAACAAGGATCATCACCAGCGCCCAGCCCACTACCAGCGTGACAGAGGTGTAGAGATCATCCTTTTTCGCTCCGACCGCTGCAGCGATCGCCATCGAGGCAGAAACCCCGCAAACCGCTCCGCCTACCCCGATCACGGCTGAGAGCCGCCGGTCCAGCCCGAACAACCTGGTCGCGCTGAAATAAATGACCAGGCAAGTCACCAGAGAAATGAAGGTGGCCTGCATGATGGCGATCGGACCGGCAGTAAGGACCAGCGTGATCGGGAAAGTCGCGCCCAGCAGGACGATGCCGAGCTTCACGAAATATTCCACCCTGAATCCGCTATCCATCCATTTGGGCAGACTGACCGTATTGGAAATCACCAAGCCCACGACCAGCGCGACCAGCGGCGCTTCGAGATTGAATTTGGCGGCGTTCACCCATCCTGCGATGGAGAATATCGCCATGGAAAGCACATAGAGAAAAATAAAAGAGGGAATGAATTCCTTGAGCTTGATGCCCATGATGCTGCAACTCACGCCGAAAAGCGCCAACCAGAAGATGAATTGCAGAGCATACATGCCAGCGTTCTTGACAAAATGATCTGCCAGTTGGTCCAGCGACGACCATTTCACCCCCCCTGGATTGACCGCCAGCGCGGACAGAAAATTACTTCCGCTGTTGTAGAGAACGACGGCCAGCACCATAAGACCAATGCCAAACCAGATCGCCCACCAGTCTTCCTTCAGGTACAACTCCTTCCAGCCCATGCTACCGACCTTCCGGGGCTCCTCACTTTCGTTCCAAGCATCCTGTGGCTTTCCCATAACAAAACCCTCCCTGGTTAGTTACAAAAGTTACAGTTGTTTACCCGGTTTTCACCAGATTCTTTAGAATGAAATCACAATATGCCGCTAACCGCCAAATGTCCACAGGATATTTACTCCGAATCCTCTCTCCACTGTGCTGCGCGATATTTAATGCTGCTGAATAAGAGTCAAGCCACATAAAAATCGCTTTGGTTATTTTTTCCGTTCAGCGTGTGAATTTCGAAAGCCATATTGGATAGATCTCCCAATATCCAGGTGAACGCCTCATCCACGTTGGGTGCGCCTATGCCGGAAACCGAACCCGGGTTGACCAGCAAAGTCTCCCCGCCTTTGATATTTGGTTGGCGGACGATCTCAGCGACATGGCTGTGACCGCAGCAAACCAGGTCGTAATCCCCGGTACAAGCCATGCCCCGGCCATAGTGGGGAAGTGGGTCGCGAAGATGCGCCGGCCGCCGAGTTCCATCTCGGCGTCCTGCCCATGATAGATGAGTGACCGGCCGGACTTTGCCATCAATCTGTGCATCGCAATTTGATCGCCAAGATTGTTGCCGTGTACCACGTGCAAGGGGACACCGAGTTTGATGGATGCGCGCAGCGTATTCGCACCTATCAGGTCACCGCAATGAATGACAGCTTGCGCCCCGGCCGCCTGTGCTTTGGCAACAGCCGCTGCGAGCGGCTCTGCACGATCATGACTGTCGGAGACGATGCAGATTTTCATTGTACGTTGTCGTGCTCCAGAAACGCTTATTATTGATCGCTATAATCAAGTAATTACAGATTTTACGATGGTCCCATTAAACCCATTGGGTGGTTTTAGTGCCTATAGCCATAACGGGGTAACGTTGATATAACCCGAATGAGGGGTATACTCATAAACATGCCGGATTGAACAAGAATTATCAACCATTTTTTCCGTTAAAAGCGAATATTCGGCAGATTTAATAAATCTATTTCGCAATCCAGAACCAGCTTGCTATCCTCAAAGCAAATGGTGATTAATAAAGCGCATTGATAATTTTATGAGCAAGAAATCAAATTCACTGAAAAATTCTGCAAACACGGGGTTTTCGTGGGTTAATGATTTGCATTTTACGCCTCCTGAAATTGGCGCGAGGCGCTCTGCGAACAAAAAACCTGGGCCTGCGGCAACGCGGGGAGTCGATCTTAAAGCTGTAGTGGAAAAATTGCTCGAGACCCTCATCAGCACTGTAAGGGCAACTTCCGGAATAGCTCGAATACTTCCCATCCATGGCCAGACCCACCAATTGTTCAGCTCTGTCGGCTTACCTGCGGAATTGCTCAAGCTCGGGAGCAACCTCGATCTGAATTGTGAAACCAGTTGCAAGGCATCTGTCGGCCGGGGTATCTACTCAACCGACCTCAGTGCATGCTTAAAACGGCAAGATTGCCGCAATGTTGGTTGTCAGATTCAATCGCTGATCACTGCCCCGATTACAAGCCATACACCATCGAAAAAGCCTATCGGGATGATCACGCTGTTTTTCAGCGAACCTCAAGAGCCGTTTGAGAATATTTCCGAAACTGTTCAGTCATTCGCAGACCTGCTCGGCACCCTCGTCGAGCATAACAAATCGAATCGCGAGGCCATGCGGACTGAACTGATCGCAGAACGGCAATCCATCGCCAACGAGATTCATGATTCCCTGGCACAGTCGCTGGTATATACACGGATGCGCACGAGCTTGTTGCTGGAATCCATACGGACACAGAACGAACTGATGGTCACCAAATACGCTCACGATATAGACGATGCGTTGGCAAGCAGTCAAAAAACCGTTCGGGAACTGATTACGGAATTCCGATGCGCGATGGATCCGGCAGGACTTTTGCATGCACTGCAATCACTGGCCGAAGAATTCCGTCATCGAAATGACATTGAGTTCGAATATATCAATCGGGTATCCCATCTCGAATTACCGCTTGAATATGAAATCCAGGTTTCCCATATTGTGCAAGAGTCCCTGGCGAACATCGCCACCCATTCGGGCGCGACCCATGCCCGTTTGGTCGCGGATTTGTCCGGAAGCTACTTTGTTTTCACCATTGAGGATAACGGCAGCGGAGGTTGCACATTCACACCGGTTGAAGGACACTACGGCATGATGATCATGCGCGAGCGTGCGCAACGTATCGGCGGCGAAATTAAAGTAGAAAGCTCTAAGGGATTCGGCACACGCGTGCAATTGTTTTTCCCCGAGCCGAAGTCGGATTGGAGAGAAGCTAATGAATGAGAAGTTAAAAGTCGTTCTGGTAGACGATCAAAACCTGTGCAGGAGCGGACTGAGTGAACTGCTCGCCAATTGCTATGGGTTCGCTGTCCTTGGCGCTACCGGCAGTATCGAGGGACTGCGCGTGTTATTGCGTGAAGACCCCGACCTTTTGATCATGGATTTGCGCATGAAGCCGCTGGATGGCTTGGCCATGCTCGAAGAAATTCGCAAAGAAGGTTGTCCGACTCCTGCTGTGATTTTGACGATGAGCGACTCCGAAATCGACCTGGCCAACGCGATACGCGCGGGTGTGCGCGGCTATCTGCTCAAGGATATGGCGCCTGAAGATGTCGTTGATGCCATCCGCCGGGTTGCTGCAGGCGAACTGGTAGTCGCCCCCACCATGACGATCAAGATGATCGAGATGCTGCGCGGCGACCAGCCGGGCGATGAACCGAAAAATTCCCTCAAGCTGCTCACCGATCGTGAACGCGAGATACTGCAACTGCTGTCACGCGGGGAAAGCAACAAAGCCATCGCGCAAACGCTTTCCATCAGCTATGACACAGTAAAGCAGCATGTGCGCCATATCCTGACCAAACTCAACTTGTCCTCCAGGGTCAAAGCCGCCGTGCTATTTACCGTCGAACAACAGTCGCATAGCAGCGAAGACAAACAGTTTCGCTGATGCACTCTGCCAACCGCAGTTGCAAAAATCGGTACGATTTTGACGGCGGGAAAAGAAAAAGGAGCCAGGTATTGAATCTGACTCCTTTGATCCATTCGGCGGTGTCAATTTTTCAAGCTTACAAGAATTCAGGAAGCCTGCCTTTGGTGCTATAACGATTGTGCCCTGCGCCCGCTAATGCTTATCCTAGGTGTATTATCATATTTTAAGAAAGATTGAAGGCAATGCTTATCCGATCTTCTTCGGATCTGTTTTCTTCTACACTATGCGGCAGCCAGCCAGGAAAAACAAGAACTGCGCCCGCTTTTGGCACGAAAGTCTGATCTGTAACAGTAAGCCTGGTATCTACGGCTCCCAATTGTTTTAAGACACCCAAAATATAACTTGTTTCAGGCCTGTTATGAAAAACTATGCCTCCAGATTGGGGCGGGGTCACGGCATAGTATGTTCCGGAAAGTATGCTTGAAGAATGAACATGCATCTTATTGTAATGATGTTTTTTATTAATGTTAATCCAAAAGTTGGCTATGCCTAAGTTACGTTCAAAACCTAATTCTCTAGAACAAGTTTGACATTGTTCAGCCAATACTCCCATCAATTTGGTTATTGTTGGAGGCACAGGATCATCCATGGTTAGACCAGAGCTTTGGTATCCACCAATATTTGAGATTACAACTCCTGTATCTAACTTTTGATGCGCATATGCTTCTTGTGCAATATCTTTAGGATTTATCAAGGAGTGTGGCACTTCAAAATACCACAAAGGTGTTGCCCACAAATCTTGTCGCTGCATAATATTTCCCAGTATCACCCATGGATGCCGATAGGTCTTAAGATTCAGTCTGACACAGATTAACAACCTATCTTGCTTGATATACTATCATAAACAATGACGAGAAAATGAGCTGGCATGGCCTCAGGCACACCTGGGCCAGCTGGCATATTCAAGAAGGCATTCCGCAGCACGTATTGCAGGAGTTGGGCGGGTGGTCTTCGCCGGAGATGGCGCAGAAGCAGGCGCAACTGTCCAGTGAGCATCTCGCGCAATGGATAGTTCGAAGGCCAATAGTCGTGTCCCGAGATATCACCACAAAGTGATACGCTTTTAGCTACAGGAAATGAAAAAGAGCTAGCTGTTAAGCTAACTCTTTGATTGTTTGGTAGGCACGATTGGACTCGAACCAACGACCCCTTGGATGTCGACCAAGTGCTCTAACCAGCTGAGCTACGCGCCTGTTGCAGGGTTCGCATTGTATCCGAAAGGCTATCGTGCTTCAAACGAAAATCGCGCGCGTTATTACTCATAATTCAGCAAACAAGAAAACGGGCCTGATCGTTCCTATACTTTTCGCGGGAACGGATTCAAATTTGGAGTGCGCAGACGTGTCTGCGCTTTGGAAAGCGGCGATACGTCGCCGCACTCCAGAATAAATCAACACCTCAAGCGGCACCTCACTTACGCCTGCCAGACTCCATACCCCGCTTCTCGCAGAGCTATCGCCAGCTCCACTTCCATGTCGCGCGCGCCGTCATAGGGCATCGGATTATAGACCTCGTAGAGCCTGGGCAACAAGTGCAATCCGAATTCCTGCACGTAACGATTCGACTGGATACCTGCCTTGTGTTTGTCGAAGCGCACGTCGGGATCCAGTCCGGTCATGCCGACGTAAACGCACGGCTTGCCCATGACGTAGCCGGGGTTGGCCTTCTTGAAGCGGCCCTTGTAAAGAACGTCTTTCGACAATTCGATCACATAGACGTGGTAGTGGTTGCGGCGTGCCATGGTTGCGTTCAATTAAAACGGCGATTGGTCCACGAAGTGGGGTAAGCAGGTATTTCGCCGCAAAGCGAAAGCTCGCAAAAACACGAAAAGCTCGAAATCCATGCGGCGGTGTCAATTTCTCGCGCTCGCAGAGCTTAGAGAATTGCCTGCCTTTGGTGCAATGCCCGTTGGTTATTGCGCTCTACGCGTGCTAAAGATGCTATGAATTGTTGCGCTTCGATTTTTTGTTTTCGCTGTCTCGTTTGCTGATCCGCCAAACAAACCAGATAATCGCCATAACAGCAACGAACGATACAAACTCAACCATCCATACGACCGTTTGAACCTGCTCTCGCTCTGCCATATTTATTTCAGCTTGTGCATTGCCGGCGAGAATCAGCATTCCGCAAACAGCAAACAAAACAAAGTTAAAACCGTGCATGCTTGTCTTCATGCCACATCCTCCCTTCCCTGTTATTCTATGGCCCCTGAAATCCAGGATTTGGCTTTCGCAAAATCGGCGGCTCTTCCAACATATAACCTGCTATGCCCCTTAGCCGGCCTTGGTTAGCGGTCTGCCCAGCGTATAACCGGATCAATAACTGCCAGAGGCCAGATTGTCGAAGCGCGTGTATTCCCCCCGGAACGCCAGCTCGACTTTTCCGATCGGACCGTTACGCTGTTTGCCGATGATGATCTCGGCCTTGCCTTTATCGGGGGAGTCGCTGTTATAGACTTCATCTCGGTAGATAAACAGGATCAAGTCGGCATCCTGTTCGATCGCGCCGGATTCGCGCAAATCCGACATCACCGGACGTTTGTTGGGACGTTGTTCGAGGCTGCGGTTCAACTGCGACAGCGCGATCACCGGCACGTGCAGCTCCTTCGCCAACGCTTTTAACGAGCGGGAGATTTCCGATATTTCGGTGGCGCGGTTCTCGCTGGCCTTGCCCGCGTTCGAGCTCATCAATTGCAGATAATCGATCACAATCAGGCCGAGACCGTTGTTCTGGCGATGCAGGCGGCGCGACCGCGCGCGCAGATCCAGAGAGGACAGCGCGGCACTTTCGTCGATATGTATCGGCGCGTCATTCAACCTGCCGAGCGCGTGCGTCAAGCGTCCCCAGTCGTCGTCCTGCAAACGTCCGGTGCGCAGATCATGCTGGTTGAGTTTGCCGACCGAGCCGAGCATACGCATCGCCAATTGCGTCGCGCCCATTTCCATGCTGAAGATCGCCACGGGCAATTTTGTGTCCATTGCCACGTTCTCGGCGATGTTGATGGCAAGCGCAGTCTTGCCCATGCTGGGGCGGCCCGCAATGATGATCAGATCACCGGGCTGCAAACCGGAAGTCATCCTATCCAGATCGGTGAAGCCGGTCGCGGTGCCGGTGATGTCGCTGGGATTGTCGCGCGCATACAGGGTCTCGATGCGCTCCACCACTTGCGACAACAGCGGCGGCATGGCGATGAATCCCTGCTTGCCTTTTGAGCCCGCCTCGGCGATCTCGAACACTTTGCTTTCCGCCTCGTCGAGCAATTGTGCAGCATCGCGCCCGGTCGGGTTGTAGGCGCTGCTGGCGATATCGGTGCCGACTTCTGCCAATTTGCGCATGATGGAACGCTCGCGCACGATCTCGCCGTAGCGGCGGATGTTGGCAGCTGACGGCACGTTCTGGGCCAGACCGCCCAGGTAAGGCAGGCCGCCCACCTTGTCCAGTTCACCGGCGATCTCCAATGCTTCGGCGACGGTGATCACATCCACCGGTTTGGCCAGTTCGCTCAGCCTGACGATCTGGCGAAAGATCAAACGATGTTCCTGGCGGTAGAAATCGTCGGCGGTCATCAGATCGGTGATCTTGTCCAGCGCGCTTGCTTCCAGCAGCAAGCCGCCCAGCACCGATTGCTCGGCTTCCACTGAATGGGGCGGCAATTTGATCTGGTCGAGCTGTGCGTCGGCGTTGGAAAAGATTTGCATGGAGTTAAATCACTTGGGCTTTTATGCGGAAGGTATTTTACCTTGTTGCAGGAATACGTAGGGGCGAGATTTATCGCGCCATTTTTATGGAGTGCACAGACATGTCTGTGCTATGAAAAAGCGGCGACATGTCGCCGCACTCCAAAAAGCAAAAGGACTGTTGCCAGTCCTTTTTGTGTTGCGTTGCTACAGTACATTATTCCGGTTTCATTTCGAATGAAATGGAGGCGGGATTACTGTTCGCCGAGCACCGAAACGGTGATCCCCACCACCACATCGGTATGCAGCGCGATGTTGATGGGATGATCGCCGATCTGTTTGAGGTGACCTTCGGGCATGCGCACTTGCGACTTTTCAACTTCAAAGCCTTGCGCAGCAAGCGCAGCCACGATGTCGGCGTTGGTGACGGAACCGAACAGCTTGCCGTCCACGCCGGCCTTTTGCACGATCTGCACGGTCAACCCCGTCAGCTTTTCGCCGCGTGCTTGCGCTTCGGCCAGCTTGGTTTTGTCGGCCGCTTCGATCTCGCCACGACGCACTTCAAACTCAGCCATGTTGGCGGCAGTTGCGCGCTTGGCCATGCCTTGCGGAATCAAAAAATTGCGCGCGAAGCCGTTCTTGACCTTGACCACTTCGCCCAATTGGCCGAGGTTGGTCACTTTTTCCATCAAAATAATTTGCATGTCCGGGCTCCTTAATGCAGATCAGTGTAAGGCATCAAAGCCAGGAAGCGCGCGCGTTTCACGGCGGTGCTCAGTTGGCGCTGAAAATGTGTCCTGGTGCCGGTGATGCGTGCCGGGATCAGCTTGCCGTTTTCGGAGATAAATTCCTTGAGGATGTTGATATCCTTGTAATCCACAAAGGCGATCTTCTCGACTGTGAAGCGGCAGAACTTGCGGCGCTTGAACAGATTGTTGCGGGAAGAACGCTTGTTCTTGTCATCTTTCTTTTTGTCTGATGGACGAGCCATGATATTTCCTTATTCCAAAATTATGTCGTTTATATGCAAAACCAGTTGCCGGCTGCGGATACTTTGCTGAGCTAAAAACCCGCGCACTTTAACGTTCTGTCCTACCGCAAACTGGGCAACCTTATCGGCCACCTCGGCAAACGCCAGCGCATTCACTTCACACTGCACCTGCCGTAAACCATTTGCTTCGGACTGCTGCGAGGCGTGACTTAATGTCAGTGCCACTCTCGCCACCCCGGCCGGGGTATACCGCAAACTTTCCAGTGCGATTATCTCGCCGCTGATGACAACCTGGTTACGCGCCAATTCCAATAAAATTAAATAGTCGCTGCTGCCACGCCTTCTTCAGCCTGTACCGCTGGAGCAACAAAGCCGCCTTCGGTCGGCATGGAGCGGGATTTTTCTTCCTTCATCATCGCGGACGGCTCGACTACTGCAGCCTTGGTCTTGACGGTCAGATGGCGCAATACCGCATCATTGAAGCGGAATGCGTGCTCCAGCTCGTCCAGAGTTTCCTGGTTGCATTCGATGTTCATCAGCACATAGTGTGCCTTGTGGATCTTTTGGATAGGGTAAGCCAGCTGGCGGCGGCCCCAGTCTTCCAGACGGTGTATCAGACCGCCCTTGGAAGTGACCAGTGTGCGGTAACGCTCGATCATCGCGGGCACTTGCTCGCTCTGATCGGGATGCACGATAAACACGATTTCGTAATGTCGCATTACTTCTCCTTATGGTTAAAGCCCCCCGCTTGCGGTGCGGTGGAGCAAGGTAAGTGAAACTGCCCATAACACAATACAGGCACAGTCTCACAGGGGCGCGCATTATAGCGAAATTGGCTTGCAGGTCAAGGAATTTAACGCCCCCGATTGCGATAACAGGCAGGCAGAGTGAGGCTTTCCTTGAAGGCCGCCTTGTCAGCTTTCGCTCAGCTTGGCGTGCGCGGCAGCCAACCGGGCAATCGGCACGCGAGGCGCGGAGCACGACACGTAATTCAGTCCGATCTCGTGACAGAAGCGTATCGAGTCGGGATGGCCGCCATGTTCGCCGCAAATGCCGATCTTGAGATCCGGCTTTATCCCTCGCCCACCTTCGACGGCCAGCCTCATCAACCTGCCCACACCCTGGGTGTCCAGCATCTCGAACGGATTGTCGCGCAGCACGTCTTTTTCGTTATATGCCGGCAGAAATTTGTTTTCGGCATCTTCGCGCGAGAACGAGAACGTGGCCTGCGTCAGATCGTTGGTGCCAAAGGAGAAGAATTCCGCTTCCTTGGCCAGGCTGTCTGCGCGCAGGCAGGCACGGACGACTTCGATCATGGTGCCGAATTTGATTTTGGCCCTGATGCCGCTGTTTTTCTCAACTTGCGCGATCGTCTGGTCGACATAGCCTTTGACAAACCTCAATTCGGCGGAAGTACAGACTTGCGGCACCATGATCTCGGGACGCACATCCAGCCCCTCCTTGACGCATTCGACTGTCGCTTCGGCTAGCGCGCGTATCTGCATGATGTAGATTTCCGGGAAGGTGACGCCGATGCGGACACCGCGATGGCCGAGCATCGGATTGATCTCATGCAGCGCGCGCACTTTTTTCAGTATCGCCTGCTTCTTGTTGATCGTCATATCGACGACATGCGAATCCACCGTATTCGTTTTGATCTTCGCTGCATCTTCCGGACTCAACTCCGAACCCTGCAGCAGCCCCAGCGTACCGGACAGGATCTCCATCCCCCTGGCGGTCTTGTACAGGTGATGCAGTTCTTCGATCTCCTTGACCAGCTGCTGTTCGCCGGGCAGAAACTCGTGTATCGGCGGGTCGAGCAGCCTGATGGTCACCGGCAATCCCGCCATGGTTTTCAGCAAGGCCTTGAAGTCGGCACGCTGCATCGACAGCAGGCGATCCAGCGCTTCCTGGCGTTGCTTCTGATCTTCGGCGATGATCATTTCCAGCACGATGGGCAGCCGCTCGCTGGCATTGAACATGCGTTCGGTCCGGCACAGCCCGATGCCTTTTGCTCCCAATTGCAGAGCACGTTTGGCGTCATCCGGCGTGTCGGCATTCGCCATCACGGCCAGCCTCGCTTCCTGGTCTGCCCATGCCAGCAACACATTCAGTTCGGCAGTGATCTCGGCTTCAAGCGTCGCGACGACCCCTTGATAGACCATGCCCGAAGTGCCGTCGATGGTGATGATGTCGCCTTCATGGATGATCGTCTCGCCTATGGTTGCCTGGCGCAGCGCAACGTTGACTTCGATGCCTTCGGCACCCGCCACGCACGGCTTGCCCATCCCGCGCGCGACCACCGCGGCATGTGAAGTTTTCCCGCCACGGCTGGTCAGAATACCGCGCGACGCGAAAAATCCATGGATATCTTCCGGCTTGGTCTCCTCGCGGACCAGGATGACCGGCTTGCCGGCTTTGCCCTGTTCTTCGGCGCGATCGGCATCAAAGATGGCATGGCCGGATGCGGCACCCGGAGAAGCCGGCAAACCCTTGGCCAGCGGTTCGTCCTCCGCATTCGGATCAAGGTGCGGGAACAGCATCTGGGCGATACTTTCCGGCGTGATGCGCAACAATGCCTGCTTGCGCGTAATCAGTCTTTCCTTCTCCATCTCCACCGAGCTGCGCACCATGGCGGTGGTGTTCATCTTGCCGTTGCGGGTCTGCAGACAATACAGCGTGTTTTTTTCGATGGTGAATTCGAAGTCCTGCACTTCGTGATAATGGTTTTCCAGCTTGGCGCGCAGTTCCTGCAGTTGTCTGAACAGGTCCGGCATTTCCTTGGACATATAGTCGAGCGGCTTGGGCGTGCGTATCCCCGCCACCACATCCTCGCCTTGCGCATTCACCAGATATTCGCCATACAGCAGATTTTCGCCGGTGGCGGGGTTGCGCGTAAAACCGACGCCGGTACCCGAATCATTGCCGCGATTGCCGAACACCATGGTGCAGATATTCACCGCCGTACCGTTGGCCATCTCCGGTGTGATCTTGAATTCGCGGCGGTAATCAACGGCGCGCTTGCCCATCCATGAGTCGAATACCGCCTTGACGGAAAGGTCCAGCTGCTCATAGGGATCGCTCGGGAACGGCTTGCCGGTCTGTTCCAGCACCACGCGCAGAAAACGTTCGCTGACTTCCTTGAGATCGTCCGCGCTGAGCGCGAGATCTTCCTTAACGCCGCGATTCTGTTTGACGATCTTCAGTTCCTTGTCGAACAACTCGTCGGAAACACCCAGCGCGATCTTGCCGAACAACTGGATGAAGCGGCGGTAGGTGTCATAGCCGAAACGCGGATCATCGGTCTGTTTGATCGTGCCGGACAGTGTCTGCTCATTCAGGCCGAGATTCAGGATGGTATCCATCATCCCGGGCATGGACATCGCCGAGCCGGAACGCACCGAAACCAGCAATGGATTTTTGGCATCGCCGAAGCGTTTTCCGGTCTTGGTTTCAATCACCTTCATCTGGGCATGGATCGCATCCAGCAATTCCTTGGGCAGTCCGTTACGCGGAGCCGCAAGGTAATCCAGGCAGGCTTCGGTGCTGATGACAAAACCGGGCGGCACGTTCAGCCCGATCTGCGTCATCTCGCAAAGGTTGGCGCCTTTGCCGCCAAGCAGCTTTTTGTTTTTTCCATCGCCTTCTTCAAACGCAAAGACCTGCTGTTTCGTTTTGCCCGGTTTGCCCATGGTGTATCTCCAAAAATGGATTTCTTGCCGGACATTCTATTCCAAATCCGTGCCTATTGAGTATTATGGTTTTTGTGCAATCAATAAAGAAATGGACTATAGCCTGCGGCGCTGCCGCACCACTTCGAACAGACAAATCGCCGCGGCCGCTGCCGCATTCAGCGATTCGATTTTTCCGGGCATCGGGATGGAGATCTCCTGCGTGGCAAGTTTCAACAGTCCAGCTGACAATCCAGCCCCTTCATTGCCAATCAGAAACGCGGCCTTGCCGCGCAGATCGCAGTCATACAAGCTGTGCTTGGCATGCAGACTGGTTGCCAGCAGCGTGCCGGGCAATGACTTCGCCACGCCAGGCAAATCCTGCCGCTCGTAAATGCGCAGTGCAAAATGTCCGCCCATCGCCGCGCGCAGCACTTTTGGCGACCAGGCATCGGCGCAACCCGAGGATAAAAATACCGCATCGCATCCCGCGGCAGCAGCGGATCGCAACATCGAACCGAGATTGCCGGGGTCTTGTATATCTTCCAGCAACAACGCGAAGTGGCTTTGCGCAACTGACGGCTGGGGGATATCGATCAGCGCGAGTATCCCGGTCGGCGTTTTCAGCTCGCTGAGCCCCGCAAACAATTTGTCATCCAGCTGCGTGGCCGGTATGCCTTTTAATCGTTGCAACAAGCCGGCGATTTCGCCGTCGTTCAATGCCGCCGCGTTCAGCAAAATGTGGCGCGGCTGATCACCGCTGTCCAGATACGCAGTCAGCAGATGCGCGCCGTCCAGCAAAGTCTGATTGGATTTGTTGCGCTGCCGCGCTGAACCGGAGAGTTTGGCTAGTTCCTTGTAGAAAGGATTGTCGCGGGATCGAATCAAATTCATGCCTGATTCCTTTCCCATTTCAAAAGTTAAATAATTCGCAGGTCGGGCTACGCCCGACAACTATATCCGGCGGGCAGCACCCGCAAGGAGTACGCCGTGGTTGTAAGGGGCTAAAGCCCCAACAACACACGCAGAGCCCGCCCTACAAAAAAGCACGCTTGATACAGAAATGGAATGAACGGCCTTCATGATGGCGATGTTATATCTTGCTCCAATAACGCGCCAATCTCCTGCAATGATGGCAATTCCTGCAAGGCGCGCAGATTCAGGTCATCCAGCAGTTGCTTGGTGGTAGCGAACAATTCGGGTTTGCCGGGGGCATCGCGCGTGCCGACCACCTCCACCCAGCCGCGTGTTTCCAGCGTTTTGAGTATTTGCGACGAGACCGCGACGCCGCGTATCTCCTCGATGTCGCCGCGAGTGACGGGTTGGTGGTAGGCGATGATGGCGAGCGTCTCCAGCACGGCACGCGAGTAGCGCGGTGTTTTTTGCGGATTGAGCCGGTCGAGATATTGCTGCATTTCCGGTTTGGCACGGAACCGCCAGCCGCTCGCCACACAGCCCAGTTCCACGCCGCGGCCTTGCCAATCCTGCGCGAGTTCTTCCAGCAGCGATTCGAGCTGGCGATTGTCCAATGGCGCGTCGCAGAGTTTTTTCAGCTCTGCTATGGATAGCGGTTCGGTGGCAGTCAACAGCGCAGTTTCCAGCACTCGCTTGAACTGCTGCGTGTCGAGTGCTTCCGTCGGCATATCGGATGCGCCCCCTGCGGGAGATGCTTCGATTAGTCTGTCTTCGCCGAAAGGCTCAGTTCGAACGGGGAATAATGCTTCACCCGGCAATGACATTTCACTCTGCGGTAATGGCTCGACTTGTTCGGACATAGATGTTCCCCAATGTTTCGCTTTGTTGGATTTCAACCAGATATTCCTTGGCCAGTTCGAGGATGGCGATGAAGGTGACGACCAGTTTCGCCACGCCGCTTTCCACATCGAACAACATGCCGAATTCGACGAACTCGCCGCCCTGCAAACAGCGCAGGATATGCGTCATCTGTTCGCGCACCGAGAGTTGTTCGCGGCGCACTTTGTGATGCGTGTTGAGTTTGGCGCGCGCCAGCAGTCCCAGCCAGGCCAGCCGCAGATCTTCCACGCTGACTTCAGGCAGGCGCTCGCGCACGGTGTTTTCGATCAGCACTTGCACGATCTCGAAGTCACGCCCGGCCTGCGGCAGTTCGTTGAGCTTTTGCGCGGCAAGTTTCATCTGCTCGTATTCCAGCAAACGGCGCATCAATTCCGCGCGCGGATCTTCGCCGCCCTCCTCTTCGCTGGCCCTGGGCGGACGCGGCAGCAACATGCGCGATTTGATCTCGATCAGCACCGCCGCCATCAGCA
>DHIV01000130.1:18876-39434 GCA_002403995.1 Gallionella sp. UBA4737
CGATCAGCACCGCCGCCATCAGCAGATAATCCGCTGCGAGTTCCAGGCGATGCTTCTGCATCATCTCGATGTAGCTCATGTACTGGCGGGTCAATTCCGCCATCGGGATATCAAGCACGTCGAGGTTGTGCTTGCGGATCAGGTACAGCAACAGATCCAGCGGCCCCTGGAAGGTTTCCAGCACCAGTTCCAGCGCATCCGGCGGGATGTACAGATCCTGAGGGAATTCCAGCATCGGCTCGCCATGGATACGGGCCAGCGGTGCGGGGGAGTGAATATCTGTCTGGGTCATATCGGGTCAGTGGGTACAGCAACCACGTTGCAATTGAATCGGCGGGCACGGCATGGTACCAAACGAACAGAACACGCAGCAATCGCCTGATTTCGGGCGCAGCACGGTATGGCACCCGGTGCATTCGTAGAAAAACTGGCATGCATCTTCCGGCATCGTTTCTTCCTTGACCGTGCCGCAGTGTGGACAGGTGATCGTCGATTGCAGGATGGCTTTCATGGGCTCAGCCATAGCTGATCCCCATCGCCTCGCGCACATCGCGCATGGTTTCCGCAGCCAGCTTGCGTGCCTTTTCGCAACCGTCGGCGATGATGTTGCGCACCAGCGCCGGGTCATCGAGGTACAGTTGTGCGCGTTCGCGCATCGGGCGCAGCTCCTCCAGCACCGCATCGATCACCGGCTGTTTGCATTCGATGCAACCGATGCCCGCGCTCTTGCAGCCCCGCGCCACCCATTGTTTCGTATCCTCGCTGGAATATATCTGGTGCAACGGCCACACCGGGCACCTGTCAGGATCGCCGGCATCGCTGCGGCGGATGCGCGCCGGATCGGTCGGCATGGTGCGGATCTTCTTGCTCACGCTGGCCTCGTCTTCACGCAAGGTGATGGTGTTGTTGTAGGACTTGGACATCTTCTGCCCGTCCAGGCCGGGCATCTTCGATGCGGCGGTGAGCATGGCTTGCGGCTCGGACAGGATCATCTTGCCACCGCCTTCGAGATAACCGAACAGCCGTTCGCGGTCGCCGTGGCTCAGGTTCTGTTGCTCGTCCAGCAGGGATTTTGCGGATTCCAGCGCCTCATCGTCGCCCTGCTCCTGAAAACGGATGCGCAGTTCGTGATACAGCTTGGCTTTTTTGCCGCCGAGTTTTTTGACCGCGGTCTCGGCTTTCTCTTCGAAGCCCGCTTCGCGCCCGTAAATGTGATTGAATCGGCGCGCGATCTCGCGGGTGAATTCGATATGCGGCACCTGGTCTTCCCCAACCGGCACCTGGGTGGCGCGATAGATCAGGATGTCCGCGCTTTGCAGCAGCGGATAGCCGAGAAAACCATAAGTGTTCAGGTCTTTTTCGGCAAGTTTTTCCTGCTGGTCCTTGTAGGTCGGCACGCGCTCCAGCCAGCCCAGCGGCGTGATCATCGACAGCAGCAGATGCAGCTCGGCATGTTCCGGCACCCTGGATTGGATGAACAGCGTGGCGCGCGCCGGATTGACGCCGGCGGCCAGCCAGTCCACCACCATGTCCCACACGCTTTGTTCGATGACTTGCGGCGTGTCGTAATGGGTGGTCAGCGCGTGCCAGTCGGCCACGAAGAACAGGCATTCATATTCGTTCTGCATCCGCACCCAATTTTTCAGCACCCCGTGGTAATGCCCCAGATGCAAACTTCCGGTGGGCCGCATACCCGACAACACGCGATCAGCAAACATGATTAAATTCCAAATAAGGACGAAAGCAATTTGAACATCAACCCGATCAACGGCGAGAGTATAAAACTTAACACCGGCGTCATCGCCAGAAAAATCAGGATGAACATGCCATAAGGCTCGATCTTCGCCAGTTGAAATGCCTGGCGATGCGGCAACAAACTGACCGCGACGCGCCCGCCATCCAGCGGCGGCAGCGGCAACAGGTTCAGCACCATCAGCACGACGTTTATTTTAATCCCCCACATCGCCATACCCAACATCGGGTCGGCAAAATAATTTTCCGGGAACATCAGCCCCATCTTGTAGACCAACGCCCAACCCAGCGCCATGACCAGATTCGAAGCCGGACCCGCGATCGCGACCCACAGCATATCTTTTTTAGGATTACGCAGCGCGGCGAAATTGACCGGCACCGGCTTGGCCCAGCCGAACAGGATACCGCCCATCCACAGGGTGAGCAACGGCAATATTACCGTACCGAACGGATCGATATGATGCAGCGGATTGAGGCTGATGCGCCCCGTCTTGTCGGCGGTCATGTCGCCGAAATGCCGCGCCACATAGCCGTGCGCCGCTTCATGCAGCGTGATCGCGAACAGCACAGGTATGGCTGCAAGGGCTACAGTTTGTATCAGTTGGTCGATTTGCATCAGGTTCCTGTCAAGTTCAAATTAAGCTTCAATTCCAAACGGGGCGATAACGCCCTTGCCGCGCCTCACCAGCACCGGCACAGCGCCGGTCAAATCAATCACGGTGGTGAAATCCATGCCCACGGCACCGCCGTCGATCACCAGGTCAACCCGTTTTTCCAGCACGTCGCGTATGTGTTCGGCGTCGTTCAGCGGCCCCTCCTCTTCCGGCAGGATCAGCGTGGAACTGGATATCGGCTCCCCCAGTTCCTCCAGCAAGGCCAGCGCCACCGGATGATCCGGGATGCGGATGCCGATGGTGCTGCGCTTGGGATGCTGCAAACGTTTCGGCACTTCCTTGGTCGCCTCCAGGATAAAGGTGTAGCTGCCCGGCGTGTTGTTCTTGAGCAGCCGGAACTGCACGTTGTCCACTCGCGCATAGCGCGAGATTTCCGACAGGTCGCGGCACATCAGGGTCATATGATGATGCTCGTCCAGCTTGCGTATCTGGCGGATGCGCGCCACGGCTTCCTTGTCATCGAGATGGCAGCCCAGCGCATAGCAGGAATCAGTGGGGTATACCACGACCCCGCCGTTACGCAGCACTTCAGCCGCCTGGCGTATCAGGCGCGGGTTAGGATTGTCAGGGTGGATAGTAAAAAATTGCGACATAAAACTCAGATTTCATCCCAACTGCTGCGTTGCGAAAAAAATTTCTTGCTTACATATAAACCATATGCGGCGCGGCGAAATTTTTTCCGCGCCTTGCATTTGGGCGAACTCTGAATTTTTCGAGGCCCATTTTCAAAAGTTCTATTTATCATGTTGCTGCTTGCCATGCTTCCCAAACCGGACGGCAGCCCAGCGGAAAATCCGGCAGCCTTCCCATGTCCCGCCAACTCTCTCCCGGCCCGTGAAAATCCGAACCGCACGAAGCCAGCAGATCGAATTCCCCGGCATAGCGCGCAAATTCCGCATACTGTTCCGGCGTATGGCTGCCGGTCACCACTTCTATCGCCTGCCCGCCGAGCTCGACGAACTCGGCCAGCAATTCGTGCATGGTCTTCTTGCCCATG
This sequence comes from Gallionella sp. UBA4737, assembly GCA_002403995.1. Lineage (GTDB taxonomy): Bacteria > Pseudomonadota > Gammaproteobacteria > Burkholderiales > Gallionellaceae > Gallionella. The sequence continues at coordinate 22,300 of DHIV01000130.1, forward strand.
CCGTTGCGCCCGGTCATATAGCGGCCCGGGTGTGCCAGCACCGCCACCCCGCCGCTGCCGCGTATCCAGCCGACCGCATCGGCCAATACCGCCCACTGATGCGGCACATAACCGGGTTTGCCCTTTACCAGGTAGCGGTTGAACACGCTCTTCACATCTTTGCAATGCCCGGCCTCGACCAGATAACGCGCGAAATGGGTGCGGCCTATCATGTTGGGATTTCCCGCAAATTGATACGCCCCTTGCAGCACACCGCCGATGCCGGCTTTGGCCAGTTCATCTGACATTTTTCGCGCACGCTCGCCGCGCCCGCTGCGCACACTGCGCAAGCCTTCCGCCAGCGGCGGGTAATCCGGGTTGATACCCAGGCCGACGATGTGCAAGGTATGGCTGCGCCAAGACACGGAGATCTCCACTCCGTTGATGAAGGTCATGCCGTGTTGCGCGGCGGCGGCACGCGCTTCGACCAGCCCATCCACGTCATCGTGGTCGGTCAGCGCCAGCACCTTCACGCCGCGCCCGGCGGCGCGATTCGCCAGTTCGGTGGGAGTCAGCGTACCGTCGGAAATATTGGAATGGCAATGCAGATCGTAATCAAGCATCAAGCGTCACCGCCGCCTTTCTTCATGACCTTCCCCTCTTCGGCACGCTTGCGGCGCACCTCCTTGGGGTCGGCGATCAGCGGACGATAGATCTCGATGCGATCCTTGTCGCGCAGCATGGCATCGGCCTTGGTCAGCTTGCCGAATATGCCCAGCTTGTTTTTGTCCAGATCGATTTCGGGATGTTTGTCGAGCACGCCGCTGGCATGAATGGCTCCAGCGACGGTCGTCCCCGCAGGCACAGACTTCCTGAGCAAGGTTTGCTCGTCAGGCAGGGCATATACCACTTCGATATTGATCTTGTCGTTCACGGGAACCTCTCAAAATTCATATTTCATCCCAACTGCTGTGTTGCGTAAAATATTTCTTGCTTACATATAACCCATATGCGGCGCGGCGAAATTTTTCCCGCGCCTTGCATTTGGGCGAACTCTGAATTTTTAGAGGCCCCCTCATGCATTCTTGTAAACCTTTTCTGCTCGTTTGATAAAAGCATCCACAAAATTGTTGGCTATATAGTGAAACACCGGCCCGACCATTTTCTCCAGCAGTTTGCTGGAGAACTCGTAGTGCAGGCGAAACTCTATTTTACAGGCAGACTCGCTCAACGGGATAAATCGCCAACTGCCATCCAGATGTTTAAACGGCCCATGCTGCAAAGTCATGGCTATCTGGTGCGGCGGCGTACGGACATTTTCGGTGGTGAAACTCTGCTTGATATGGTGATAATCGATGTGCACCGTGGCATGCACCTGAGCGCCTTCCAGCTCGGCGACGCTGGCACCTCCGCACCATGGCAAAAACTTCGGATAATCTTCCACACGGTCGACCAATACAAACATCTGCTCTGCACTGTACGGAACCAGCACTGTTTTTTCCACTAACGCCATTGCTTGTCCAAAATGTGGTTCCAAAGGGATGCGATTACAAAGGCTGGTAGAATAGCCTAACACACCGCAAAACTCACCTGTCATGAGCATTATTCAAAATAAAAAAGCCTTTCATGAGTACTTCATCGAGGATAAATATGAAGCCGGCATCATGCTGGAAGGCTGGGAAGTCAAGGCCATACGCGCCGGACGGGCGCAGCTCAAGGAAGCCTATGTCACCGTAAAGGACGGTGCGCTGTATCTGTTCGGCTCGCATATCAGTCCGTTGCTGAATGCTTCCACACACATCCACCCCGATCCGGTGCGCACCCGCAAGCTGCTGCTGCACAAACTTGAGATCGACAGACTCATCGGCAAGGTTCAGCGCGCCGGTTATACCCTGATGCCGCTGGACATGCACTACAAGAATGGCCGCGTCAAACTGGAGATCGGCCTCGCCAAGGGCAAAAAGCAACATGACAAGCGCGCTACCGAAAAGGAAAAAGATTCCAAACGTGAAGCTGCGCAAGCCGTGAAAAAGGAGCGTCGTTAGGAGCAATCATGAATGAGCTTTCCAAATCACAAACCGCTTACCTTGCCGGCGGCTGTTTCTGGGGCATGGAGGAACTGGTGCGCCAGATTCCAGGCGTGATCGCAACCGAAGTCGGCTACACCGGCGGCGACGCGCCGGATGCGCGCTACGAGCAGGTGAAGACCGGCAAGACCGGCCATGCCGAATCGCTGAAAGTCATTTTCGACCCACAACGACTCAGCTACCGCCACCTGCTGTTCGAATTTTTCCGCATGCACAACCCGACCACGCCCAACCGGCAAGGCAACGACATCGGCACACAATACCGCTCGGCGATCTTTTACCTCGGCGAAGAACAGAAACACAGCGCCGAAGAAGTCATCAAAACCGTGGATACATCAGGCGACTGGCAAGCCAGAGTCGTCACTGAAGTCGCGCCCTTCAGGGAGTTCTATCGCGCCGAGGATTACCACCAGAAGTACCTGGTCAAGAATCGCGGCGGCTACACCTGCCACTATGTGCGAAGACCTGATTTAGGCGAGGAGAAGTGACTGAATCAGGGCGGCAAGCATACGGCGATTGCTCGCCTGCGCGAGTTTCGAATCTTCAGTTAACCAACGCCTCTGTTTCCTGCAACAATTCCCGCGCCTTGGCTGCCACATCATGATCAGGATTGATCGTCAGCAGTTGTTGCCAGACGGTGCGGGCTTCATTGATATTGTCTTTGGCACGATGCAATAACAAGCCGAGATTCACATAGGCATGACCGAAGCCCGGATCACGGGCAATCGCCTCACGGAAAGCCTTTTCAGCCAGACTGATATCGTCGTTGCGCCAGTACATCGTGCCAAGATCGGTGCGCACGCCCGGCAGATCCGGATTGATATCAAGAGCGCGCTGATAATAGAGGATAGACTGTCCTGCATCACCGTTGTCGTAAAAGATGTTGCCCAGTGATATCGCGGCATCAATATCGTTACCATCCTTGTTCAAACGTTCCTTGAGTTGGGCGACAGTATTTGTTGCGTTCATTGATTGGTTCTCCAAACTTAAAGTTAAATAAAATCCTCAGGCTATCACTTTGGCAGAAACAGAAAATGCCATAAATCGCACGCCAAGTATACCAAAGTCGCGCATCAAATCACGCCCACGCTATGCCGAGCACCGCCACACACACGGTCAGCATCCCGAGCGTCAGGTTGACTGCGATCAATTTCCGTATTTTGCCCAGCATCTCTCCCGCTTCTTTCCAGTGTTGTTTGGCGACATGCAGGCTGAACGGCACGTAACAGGCGAAGAACACATAACCGTAGATCACCATCATCGCCAGCCCCATGGCCAGCATGATGTGGATGTGGCGCGCCACGTGGGCGATGCCGCCATACAGATAGACCAGGTACAAACCGCTGACCAACAGTGTCGCGACCGCGCCCCACACCCAGACGAAAAAACGGCGAAACACCGTGTCCCACAGGCGCAGACGCTGCGGCGGTTCGAGCACCTCCACCGCAGCCGGACGCAGCACCACGTATGCGAAGAACATGCCGCCCACCCAGATCAGGGCAGCAAGCAGATGGATCAGTTTGAACAGAGTCATGTTTGCTATGGTGCGATTATCCTAAAAGGGGCGATTCAGCCACGGATCAACACGGATGTCCACGGATTATCAGCGGATAGTAACGTGAAGGCAATTTACCTTAAAGGTAGGGGCGGATATTTTTCGGCCATTCGGGTGCCCGGCCATAAGTTTTTCGGCTGTTTTGTCAGTGTTAATCCGTGTTAATCGGTGGCTAACTGCTTTTCCCAGGATTATTGAGCGAGTAGTTCGCGCACCGGCCTGAAACTCTTGCGGTGCACGATCGACACTCCATGTTCCCGCAACGCGGCGAGGTGCGCTGCAGTGGGGTAGCCTTTGTGGTCGGCGAAGCCGTAATGAGGATAGGCTTCATGCAATTCCAGCATCAGCGCATCGCGCGCGGTCTTCGCCAGGATCGAGGCGGCGGAAATCGCGGCGACCTTGCTGTCGCCCTTCACGATGGCCCGGCTGGGAATGCCGGTTGCAGGGCAATATAGGCCATCCACCAGCACTTGCTGTGGCCGGACAGGCAAAGACAGCACGGCACGGCGCATCGCGAGCAATGTGGCTTGCAGGATATTTAACCGGTCTATCTCGACTACATCGGCGTAGGCCACCGCCCATGCCAGCGCCCGTTCGCGGATGACGATAGCCAGTTGGTCGCGTTGCCGCTCAGAAAGTTTTTTGGAGTCGGCCAGGCCCGCGATCGGATAGTCCGGATCGAGTATCACCGCTGCCGCGCTGACCGGGCCTGCCAATGGACCCCGCCCCGCCTCATCCACGCCGCAGATGAGCAGGGCCTCATTCATTGGACAGATAGGGCAAAATCGCCGCCGCTGCTTTCTGCGCGGTATTCTGGCGCAGCGACAGATGCAGTTCGGTAAAGATTTGTTCCAGTTGCGCCACCGCATTGCTGTCATTGACCAGGTTGAGCAAGGCCTGGGCAAGATTTTCCGGCGTCGCATCTTCCTGCAGCAGCTCCGGCACGACGAAACGTCCACACAATATGTTGGGCAAGCCTACGTACGCCTGGTAACCTTTGCGCTTCATCAACCACCAGGACAACGCGGGCATGCGATAGGTGATCACCATCGGACGCTTGAGCAGCGCGGCTTCCAGCGTGGCGGTACCCGACGCGACCAGCACGCCATCGGCGGCAATCATCGCATCCTGTGCATGACCGAACAGCAAGGTGATCGGCAATTCATGCGCATCGCAATCATAAATGGCCTGCTCGAAAATCCCGCGTGTTTCACGGCTCACCAGCGGCACCAGAAAGCGCGCATCCGGCAGCCGTTGCAAGATCAGTTTGGCGGTATTGATATAGGTGTGCGCAAGATATTCGACTTCGCTCTGGCGGCTGCCCGGAAGGAATGCGAACACCTTTGCTTGCAGCGGGATGCGCATAGCCTCGCGCATCTCGGCACGCTTCGGTTGCTCCGGCAACATGTCGGCAAGAGGATGTCCGACATAATCCACCGGCACGCCGGCTTGCCGGTAGAGTTCGGGCTCATGCGGAAACAGCGCGAGCATGTGCGTGACCGCACGCTTGATTTTGTGGATACGCTCGCCGCGCCACGCCCATATCGACGGGCTGACGTAGTGGATGGTGGGTATGCCGTGCTGCTTGAGCGAAAGTTCCAGACCGAGATTGAAATCCGGCGCGTCTATCGCAATGAACAGATCCGGACGATTGGCCAGGAAATAGGCGCGCAGCTTGCGGCGTATACCGGCGATCTCGAAATAGTGGCGCAATACTTCGACGTAGCCGCGCACCGCCAGTTTTTCCATCGGAAACAATACTTCCATGCCTGCGGATTGCATCCTGGGCCCGCCGATGCCGACGAACTTCAGATCCGGGCGAGCCTCTTTCAGGGCTGCCATCAAATGACTGCCGAGCAGGTCACCCGATGCTTCGCCCGCGACGATACCTATTACAACTTTTTGTGCCATAACAAAATCAGGATTAACGAAGGATGCCGCGCGTTGACGCGGCGAGAAAATCTACTAACACTTGCAAATCTTTATGCTCGGACGCATGCGCCTGGATCGCCGCTTTGGCATCTTCGAAACTAAGGCCGGATTTATACAAAGTCTTGTAGGCCTGCTTGATCGCCATGATGGACTCGCCGGAAAATCCGCGCCGCTTCAGGCCTTCCGAGTTGATACCGTGCGCCACGGCCGGATTGTCGGCAGCCGTGACATAAGGCGGCAGGTCCTGCGACAAGCGCGTCTGAAAACCGGTCATCGCATGTGCGCCGATACGCACGAACTGATGCACGCCGGACAGCCCGCCCAGAAAAACCCAGTCGCCCACATGCACATGCCCGCCCAGAGTCGCTCCGTTCGCCATGATGGTGTGGCTGCCGATCTGGCAGTCGTGGGCAATATGCACGTAGGCCATGATCCAATTGTCATTGCCTATGCGCGTGACACCGGCGTCCTGCGCCGTACCGGTATTGAGGGTGCAGAATTCGCGTATGGTGTTGTTATCGCCTATCTCCAGGCGCGTCGGCTCGCCCGCATATTTCTTGTCCTGGGGGATGGCCCCTACCGAATTGAACTGAAAGATACGGTTGTTCTTGCCGATACGGGTGTGACCCTCGACGACCACATGCGGCCCTATCCAGGTCCCCGCGCCGATCTCGACATGCTCACCGATGATGGAATACGCGCCCACCTCGACGTCATCGGCGAGCCTGGCGTTCGGGTGGATGATGGCGGTGGGATGGCGCATCATGGGACCGCTTTGACCGTGCACATCAGCTCCGCTTCAGCGGCAAGCTGGCCATCGACCTCGACAGTGCCTGCGAATTTGAACAGGCCGCGCATGCTGCGGATGAGCGATACCTTGATGATCATCTGGTCGCCGGGGCTGATCGGGCGCTTGAATCTCGCACCGTCGATGCCGGCGAAGTAATACACCGATTTTTCGCTCGCTCCCGCGCCCATGGATTTGAACGACAACAGCGCGGCAGCCTGTGCCATCGCTTCTATAATCAGCACGCCCGGCATCACCGGAAAGTGCGGGTAATGCCCGGGGAAGAACGGTTCGTTGATGGTCACGTTCTTCAGTGCCACGATGCTCTTGTCCGGCTCCATGGACAACACGCGGTCTATCAGCAAAAACGGGTAGCGGTGCGGGAGAAGTTTGGTGATCTCGTTTATATCCATCTGTATGCTCATCGGTATTTCCTTTTTTACGATTTCCGTTTCAATGATCCCACGCTTGAAGATCCCAGCTGTTGTTCCAGTGCCTTGACGCGCTTCACCAGCTCGTCCAGGTGGCGCAGGTGCACGGTGTTCTTGCGCCAGTCTTCGGTCCTGGCAAACGGGAAGATGGCGGCGTAGGAACCCGCTTCATGGATAGACTTCCCAATCAGCGTGAACGCCGCGATTTCCACATGATCCGCTATCTGCAAATGCCCCAGAATTCCGGCACTGCCGCCGATCAGGCAGTAGCGCCCGATGGTGGTGCTGCCCGCGATGCCGACACACCCCGCGATCGCGGTGTGCGCGCCGATGCGCACGTTATGCGCGATCTGGATCTGGTTGTCCAGCTTCACGCCATCCTCGATCACCGTATCATCCAGTGCGCCGCGATCGATGGTGGTGTTCGCGCCGATCTCCACATCATTGCCGATCACGACGCGTCCGATTTGCGGGATCTTGATCCAGTGCCCCTGGTCCATCGCGATGCCAAAACCATCCGCACCTATCACCGCACCGGAATGCGCAATCAGATTGTCGCCAATCACACAGTCGTGATAAATCACCACTCGCGGATACAGTCGCGCATGATTGCCAACAACAGTATTCTCGCCAATATAGCAGCCCTCGCCGACTACGCTGTGCGCACCTATCATCGCGCCCTCGCCGATCACGGCAGTCGCTGCGATGCTGGCAGTCGCGTCTATCTTCACGCCGGCGCCGATGACCGCGCTGGGATGGATACCGGGCTTGGCTTCCGGCAAAGGATTCAGCATGGCCGATACCTTGGCGAAATACGCATAAGGATTATCCGAGATGATGCGCGGCAATTCGGTCGCATCGGCATCGGCTTCGCCGAGGATCACTGCACCGGCTCTGGTGCTGGCAAGCTTTGCGCGATATTTGCTGTTGGCGAGGAAACTGATCTGGGCAGGTTGTGCCGTTTCCAGCGTCGCAACCTGGGAGATGCATGCCTCGGACTGACCCAGTACCCGCCCGCCCAATCGCGCTGCAATCTCGGATAATCGGTAGGAGACAGTCATACGGGGAGTGCCGCCTATTTGCCCGCTTTGCTATCGGGCTTGCTGTCTGCTTTGCTGTCGGCAAGATGCTTGATCACCAAGTCGGTGATGTCTATTTTCGGATTGCGATACACCGCTTCCTGCAAGATCAGGTCATACTTCTCCGCTTCGGCGATCGCCTGGATAGCCTTGTTGGCCTGCTCCAGCACGATGGCCAGCTCTTCGTTCTTGCGCAAGTTCAGATCTTCGCGAAACTCGCGTTGCATGCGCTGCAAATCCACATTCATGGCAGACAATTCGCGCTCCTTGTTGCGCCGATCGGCATCCGACAGCTTGCTGTCTTCCTTGTCCAGCAAAGCCTGCAACTCTTTCGCCTGTTTCGCCAGCTTCTTGATTTCCTGGTCGCGCCCGGAAAACTCCTTTTCGATCTTGCTTTCCGCTTTCATCGCGGGAGCAGACTCGCGCAACACACGCTCGGTATCCACTACACCCACCTTGAAATCCGCAGCCATCGTCAGTCCCGCACTCAGCAACATGGCCAACATAATCATTGTTTTCATTATCTTCTCCCCTGCATCATAACCTTCGACTTGGATGATATTAACCAGCGGCTCATATCACCGTCTTTTGGTGACCTAGCCGAATGGCTGTGCATGGCATTTATCATCCTGGTCGAATAGCTGTATTTCATCAAAACACCGAACCCAAAGTAAATTGGAATTTTTGCAATTTGTCCACCGGCTGCTTGTTGATCGGTACGGCATAACTGAATTTAAGCGGCCCCACCGGAGAAATCCAGGTAACAGCCACGCCTGTAGAATAGCGCATTCCGGCACTGCCCGGCAGGTCACCGGGGCCATACACCGCGCCCGCATCGATAAACCCGCTCAGGCGCACGGATTTTTCATTGCCCGTCCCGGGGAAAGGCGCCAGCAATTCCGCTCCGCCGAGCACGCGGCGCGGGCCTCCCAATACGGCATCATTCACGTCGCGCGGACCGAGCGAATTTGCATCATAACCGCGCACCGAACCGGGTCCGCCGGCATAGAAATTCTTGAAGAACGGCAATTCCTTGCCGCCGTATCCGGCCGCGATACCGGCTTCTCCATGCAATAGCAGTGTGACATCTTTGCTGAGCGGATGAAACCATTGATGCTGGTAATTCAGTTTGTAGTAGCGCATGTCGAACACCGGCAAGGCAATTTCCGCAAAGGCGCGTTGCATCGTCCCTGCGGTGGTATAGATCGCGCTGTCCAGGCTGTCCCTGCCCCAACCTATCGTTCCCAATAAATTGCTGCTGGTCGTACCGTTGACATTCACGTACTGCAGCAGTCGCGCCGGGCTGGACGAGAACAACCCCAATTGGGTGTCTTCGATCGCCAGGCCGTAGCTGATCGTCTGGTCTTCCGCTATCGGCACGCCAAAACGCACTCCACCACCCAGAGTATGCGAAGAGTATTGGCTGATCGCAGTGCTTTGCGAATCGGTGTTGCGCTTGTATACATCAAAGCCGCGGCTCACTCCATCATTGGTGAAATAGGGGTTGGTGTAGGAAACCGAGTAGATCTGGTTGACTTTCCCGGTGTTGATCTGTGTGGAAAGATAATTGCCGGTGCCGAACAGGTTGGCCTGCGTCACACTCCCGGTCAGGACCAGGCCTTCGCCGCTTGAAAAGCCCGCGCCCACCGAAATGCTTCCTGTCGATTTCTCCTTGACCGACACGTTCACATCCACCTGGTCTGCCGCGCCTTGTACTGCCGGAGTTTCTATATTGACCTCGGAGAAGAAATCCAGCTTGTCAACGCGCTGCTTGGATTTCTTGATCTTTTCCACATCGAACCACTCGCCTTCAGTCTGGCGGAACTCGCGGCGTATCACCTCATCGCGTGTCTTGTTGTTCCCCGCAACGTTGATACGGCGAATATACACGCGCTGGCCGGGATCCACCACAAAATTAAAAGAGACCTGGTGCTTTTCCTTGTCGATCTCCGGGATCGCATTCACATTGGCAAAGGCATAGCCCTCCTGCCCCAAACGTTCTCCGATCTTCTTGCTGGTTTCGGTCATGTCCTTGCGCGAAAAGGTATCCCCTGGTTTCACCTGCACAAGCTTTTCGATCTCGGCTTTTGGTATCAGCGTATCACCGGACACGCTCACCTTCGCGACGGTATATTTCTCTCCTTCGGTAAGATTGATCGTGATGTATATATCCTTTTTGTCCGGGCTGATCGAAACCTGGGTGGAATCGATGTTGAATTCCAGATAGCCATTGTCCATGTAGAACGAACGCAGCGTCTCCAGATCGGCGGACAGTTTTTGTTTGGAATACTGGTCGTTGCTGCTGAACCAGGCAAACCATCCCGGCGTGCCAAGCTTCATCAGGTTCAGCAACTCGGCCTCCGGGTAGACATGATTGCCGATCAGATTGATCTTCTTGATTTTGGAAACTTCGCCTTCCACCACATTGAACACGATGCTGACCCGATTGCGTTCCAGTTCGGTGACGGTGGTGGTTACCTTGACGGCATATTTGCCGCGCGCAACATACTGGCGCTTCAGTTCCTGGGTGGCTTTATCCAGCGCGCCCTTGTCGAAGATGCGCGCTTCGGCCAACCCCGCATATTTCATGCTTTCCTTGAGCTGGTCCTTGGGGAAATCCTTCACGCCATTGACCTCGATACTTGCGATCGAAGGTCTTTCCTGCACCTGCACGATCAACACGCCATGATCGACCTTCAGTCGCACATCCTTGAAAAACCCCGTGGCATACAAGGCGTGGATCGCCGCAGCGCCCTGTTCGTTATCCATCGTGTCGCCGACCTTGACAGGCAGATAGCTGAACACCGTCCCGGCTTCGGTGCGCTGAATGCCCTCCACGCGGATGTCCTTCACTGTGAATGGCTCGATTGCCCAGGCGTGTGAGATACAGAACAGGAAGAGCATTCCTGCCAGCTTTATTGTGTTCATTATTTAGCCTGAAACAAAGCGATTGATATCGTTATATATTGCAAAGACCATCAGCGTGCCAAGCAGCGCAATGCCTATCTTCTGGCCGATCTCCCAAGCCATTTCCGGGGCCGGACTGCCTTTGACCAGCTCGACGGCATAATACAGCAAGTGTCCGCCATCCAATAATGGAATGGGCAGAAGATTCAATACGCCGAGACTGATGCTGATCAGGGCCAGAAAGCTCAGATAAGCCACCACGCCCATTTTTGCGGACTGCCCGGCGTAATCGGCGATCGTGATCGGACCGCTCAGATTTTTCATCGACACCTCGCCCATCACCATCTTGCCCATCATTTCCAGGCTGATCGCGGATGTTTCCCAGGTCTTGCGCAGCGACTGCGTCAATGCATCCAGCGGGCCGTAACTCACTTCAGTGAGCATGGCTTGCCATGCAGCTTCATCCACTTTCGGCCCCGCGCCGATCTTGCCCGCCGTTTTGCCGGATTCGGCAACGGCTTGGGGAACCACCGTGATCTGCACTGTCGATGTGCCGCGCTGCCCGTCTTTACGAAGAATCTCCAGCCGCACAGCTTGCCCGGGATGCGTTCGTATCACGTCCACCACATCCATCCAGCGCTGCATCGCCGCACCGTTGGCGCGCAGGATCTGGTCGCCCTTCTGCAGGCCGGCGCGTTGCGCCACGCTGTTTTCGACGACATCACCTATGACAGGCAAGATAACCGGTTGGTAGAGATGCAAACCGAGCTTATCGAGAAAATCGCCGTCCAGATCCCCGGGAGCCAAACCGCTTATATCCAGGACATGCAACAACGATGTGCCGCTGGCGTCCTTTGCCTGGATTCTGACTTCACCCTGGTTCAGGGCCAGTTCCAGCAGTTGCCAATGCAATTCCTGCCAACTCGGGACAGGCTCGCCATTGATACTGAGTATCGTTTCACCGGTTTGCAGCTGCGCGATGGCAGCGGGTGTGCCCGGCGGTACATCGCCAAGTTTGGGTATTAGTCCCGGTACGCCGTGAACAAACAAGCCCCAATACAACACGATGGCTAGCAGAAAATTCGCCAGCGGCCCTGCCGCCACGATCGCCATGCGCTGCAGCACCGGCTTGCGGTTGAAGGCGTAGGGCAGATTTTCCGGCGCAACATCTTCTTCACGCTCGTCCACCATTTTGACGTAGCCACCCAGCGGAAATGCGGAAATCACCCACTCGGTAGCGCTGCTGGCAAATCGTTTGCTGTAGATCACCTTGCCAAAGCCCAGCGAAAAGCGCAGCACCTTCACACCGCAGCGGCGCGCCACCCAATAGTGTCCGAATTCATGGAACACCACCAACAGCGCGATTGCGCCGGCAAATGCGAGCAAGGTAATCATCTGCCAGTCCTCTGAATTTGTTGTTGCGCGGCGCGGCGCGCTTCTGCATCTGCGCCCAGCACATCGTCCAGACCGCCGACAGCGCTGACAGGCAATGCATCCAGCACTGCGTTGATGACGCGCGGGATGGACAGGAAGGAAATCTGCCTGTCGAGAAAAGCCGCCACTGCCACTTCATTTGCCGCATTCAATACCGCCGGCGCCGTGCCGGCTGCACGCAAGGCCCGGTAGGCCAAGTCCAGGCAAGGGAAGCGCTCGAAATCGGGCGCCGTGAAATTTATCGTCGCCACCTTGAACAGATCCAGCGGCGCCACGCCGGCATCGATGCGTTCCGGATATGCCAGGCCATAGGCGATAGGCGTGCGCATATCCGGATTGCCAAGCTGCGCCAGCACCGAGCCGTCCACATACTCGACCAGCGAATGGATCACGCTCTGCGGGTGCACCACCACCTGGATGTCATCGGCACTCGCATTGAACAGCCAATGCGCCTCGATGACCTCCAGGCCCTTGTTCATCATGCTTGCCGAATCCACCGAGATCTTGCGCCCCATCACCCAGTTGGGATGCGCGCAGGCTTGTTCAGGCGTGACGTTCTCCAGCTCGCTCAACGGCAAATTACGGAACGGGCCGCCGGACGCTGTCAGCAAAATACGCCTGATTCCGTTGGCGGCCAGATTTCCGTCGTAGCCACGCGGCAAGGCCTGGAAGATCGCGTTGTGCTCGCTGTCGATCGGCAACAGTTTTGCGCCGCTGGCACGAACCGCATCCATGAACACATTGCCCGCCATCACCAATGTCTCCTTGTTCGCCAGCAGGATCTTCTTGCCCGCCCGCGCCGCAGCCAGCGTGGGGCGCAAACCCGCCGCGCCGACGATGGCAGCCATCACCGCATCAACTTCCGGCAACGCCACTATCTGTTCCAGTGCTGCCATGCCGCTCAACACCTCGGTGCTCAAGCCCGCCTCGCGCACCAGCCGGCGCAACTCTGCGGCCGCAGCTTCATCCAGCAACACCGCAAAGCGCGGCTCGAATTGCCGGCATTGCTGGAACAGCAGATCGACCCGGCTGTTCGCCGTCAACGCAACGATCTTGAATTTATCCGGGTGGCGCGCCACCACATCCAGCGTGCTGGTACCGATACTGCCGGTGGAACCCAGAATCGTAATGCGCTGCATCGTGAACTGGTGCATGCCTGGTCAGCCGAGATGTTGCAGCCAGATCGCCAGCGCGGCGAGCGGCAAGGTCGAGGTCAGCGCGTCGATGCGATCCAATAATCCGCCGTGACCGGGCAGCAAGGCGCCGCTGTCTTTGACACCCGCCTGGCGCTTGATCGCCGATTCGAATAAATCACCGATCACCGCCAGGCCCACCCAGCACCACGAAGCGACCAGCAGACTCGGCAGGAATGCGTAGTGTGCGGTATAGGGGCTGAAACTCCAGGCCAGCACCACGCAAACCGACACACCCAGCATCGCACCCAGCACGCCTTCCCAGGTTTTTCCGGGACTGATGCTGGGGGCGAGTTTGTGCTTTCCGAATTTGCGCCCGGTGAAATAAGCCGCAATGTCTGCCACCCAGACCAGGCTCATCATGCCCAGCAGCCACCACGGGTGATCCTGGCGCAGATCCATCATCGCCAAACCGGTCGGGATCAATACCGCCCAGCCCACCAGCGCCATCAGCAGTGAAGGCATGACACGGCGTTGCGAAGCATCCGGGGCGGGAGTGCCGCCGCCCGCCGCCTCCTGCACCATCGGACTACGCCTTGCTGTGTCGGAGGCGGGCAACTCGATCTTCCACCCTGCCATCAGCCATGCCGGCACGATCGCCAGCCACAGCAGGGCTGATACGGCATAGACCGACACATGGGGGAAGACCAGCTGTTCGGCAGTGTGGCTGGCATCGAACCAGATCAATCCCAGCATCAGCACCAGCGTCAGCCCCCAAAAAATATTCGCCGCTTTGTGGCTGAACCTGGCCAGGCGCGACCATTCCGCAGCACCCTGCAGCACCAACACGGTCACCAATGCGGCCCACCCGCCATCAGGCAAAAGGAATAATGCCAGCAGAAACAGCACCAGTAAAATTACAGCGGTAATCACGCGCGACCTGAGCATCAGATTTTTTCCTTGACCCTTTCACCTTGAATCTTGCATCCTGTATCCATCACTCGAGCCCTATACACTCGGCTCTCCTTCAGGCTGGCCTTGCAGCTGCTCACTGGTCCGGCCAAAGCGCCGCTCGCGCTGTTGATAAGATGCAATCGCCTTGTCCAGTTCGTTGCGGTCAAACGCAGGCCACAGTGTGTCGGTAAAATATAATTCGGTATATGCCAATTGCCACAACATGAAGTTGCTGATGCGCTGTTCCCCCCCGGTACGGATGAACAAGTCCGGCTCGGGCGCGTCGCTCATGGAGAGATAGGGATGCAAGTCTTCCTCGGTAAAAGTCTGCGCGAGCTGCGGATGCTCCTTGAGCATGCTCTTCACCGCGCGCATCACGTCCCAGCGCCCGCCGTAATTCGCGGCGATGGTCAGCGTCAGCGCGGTATTATTGGCGGTAAGCTGCTCGGCTTCCAGCATGGTCTGTTTGAGCTTGTCGTCAAACCGGCTGCGGTCGCCGATGATTCTGAGGCGGATGTTGTTCTGGTGCAGTTTGGTGACTTCGCGTTCCAGCATTTTCAGGAACAGCGACATCAGGAAGGAAACTTCCTCGGCAGGGCGCCGCCAGTTTTCGCTGCTGAACGCGAACACCGTCAGGTACTCCACGCCCAGATCGCGGCAGGCCTTCACCGCTTCGCGCAATGCTTCCACACCGCGCTGATGTCCCGCCACGCGCGGCATGAAGCGCTGTTTCGCCCAGCGCCCGTTGCCATCCATGATGACGGCGATATGACGGGGAATACTGGCGGGGTCCGGTATGGCGCGGGTGGAACTGGGGATGAAGTTGGCCATTATTCCAAGTGACAGCTGGAGTCAGACTGCCATCAGATCGGCTTCTTTGGCGACCAAAGCCTTGTCGATCTCGGCGACGAAACGGTCGGTCAACTTTTGTATTTCATCCTGTGTACGGCGCTCTTCATCTTCGGCGATCTCTTTGCTCTTGAGCGCATCCTTGAGCGTGTTATTCGCATCACGTCGAATGTTGCGCACCGCCACCTTGGCGGTCTCGCCTTCGGCCTTGATCACCTTGATCAGATCGCGGCGGCGTTCCTCGGTCAACATCGGCATCGGTACCCGTATCATGTCGCCGTTGGTGGCCGGGTTCAGTCCCAGGTCAGAATCGCGAATGGCACGCTCGACGGGACCGACCATGCTCTTTTCCCACGGCTGCACGCCGATGGTGCGAGCATCGACCAGCGTGACGTTGGCAACTTGGGTAATCAGCGTCGGATTGCCGTAGTATTCCACCATCACATGGTCCAGCAAACCGGTATGGGCGCGTCCGGTGCGCACCTTGCCCAGGTCTGCCTTCAAGGCATCCAGTGACTTTTGCATTTTTTGCTCAGTGGTCTTCTTAATTTCAGCAATCATGGTTGATCTCAGCAATCACGGTTTATCTCCTGAATCAGTCAATACGCACCCTAATCAACTCTGACCAGGGTACCCTCACCTTCGCCCATCACCACACGCTTCAGCGCGCCGG
Organism: Gallionella sp. UBA4737; assembly: GCA_002403995.1. Lineage (GTDB taxonomy): Bacteria > Pseudomonadota > Gammaproteobacteria > Burkholderiales > Gallionellaceae > Gallionella. The sequence goes on from DHIV01000130.1 coordinate 38,100, forward strand.
GCTTGAAGATGCTGAACACGATAATCGGCAGTTTCTGGTCGCGGCACAGCGTCAGGGCCGTCGCATCCATCACCTTGAGATTCTTGTTGATCGCCTCGTCGAAACTCAGGCTTTGGTAGCGTGTGGCTTTCGGGTCCTTCTGCGGATCGGCGGTATAGACACCGTCGACTTTGGTCGCCTTGATCACCACCTCGGCGGACATCTCCACGCCGCGCAACGCGGCGGCCGTGTCGGTGGTGAAGAACGGGCTGCCGATGCCCGCCGCGAAGATCACCACCTTGCCGTCCTCCAGATAACGCAGCGCCTTGCCGCGAATGAACGGTTCGGCGACCTGCTCCAGATTCAACGCAGACTGCACGCGGCAATCCAGGCCCGCGCGCGTCATCGCATCCTGCAGCGCCATCGAATTCATCACCGTAGCCAGCATGCCCATGTAATCGGCGGTCGCCCGGTCCATCCCCGCCGCAGCCGGAGCCACGCCGCGGAAGATGTTGCCGCCGCCGATCACGATCGCCACTTGCACACCCAGACCCGCCACTTCCGCGATCTCGGCCACGATGCGCTCGATCGTCTCGCGGTTGATGCCATAGCTGTCATCGCCCATCAGGGCTTCGCCGCTGAGCTTGAGCAGGATGCGTTTGTAGGCGGGCTTGCTCATGATGCTTAACCCTTTGCCGCCGCTGCGGCGGCAGCCACTTCAGCCGCGTAATCTTCGACCTTCTTCTCGATGCCCTCGCCCACCACGAACATCCGGAACGCGGTCACCGTTGCGCCCTTGCTCTTCAGCAACTGCTCGATGGTCTGCTTGCCGTCTTCGGCCTTGACGAACACCTGGCCCAGCAGCGTCACCTCCTTGAGGAATTTCTGCACCGTGCCATCGGCGATCTTGTCCAGCATCGCTTCCGGCTTGCCGCCCTCGCGCGCCTTCTCGATCGCGATGCGGCGCTCGGTCTCGATGTCCGCCGGATTCACGCCGGAAGCATCGATGGACTTGGGCTTGCTTGCCGCGATGTGCATCGAAAGATCGCGGCCCAGTGCTTCGTCGCCGCCGGTGAAATTCAGCAGCACGCCGATCTTGCTGCCGTGCAGATAGCTGGACAGCTTGCCAGTGGTCGTCGCGTAGCGCTCGAAACGGCGGATGCTGACGTTCTCGCCCAGCTTCATGATCAGCGCCTTGCGGGTTTCCTCGACACTGCCAGAACCGTTGGCAATCGCCATGCCTGACAATGCGGCGATGTCCGCAGGATTGTTCTTCGCGACGGTCTCGGCCGCATTTTTTGCGAATGCGACAAAGTCATCGTTCTTCGCGACGAAGTCGGTCTCGCAGTTCACTTC
>DHIV01000076.1:0-6177 GCA_002403995.1 Gallionella sp. UBA4737
TGAAGCTGAGGTTGTCGATCAGCAAGCGGTCGCCGTAGGCTTTGCTCACGTTGTTAAACTCGATGACTTCGTTGCCGAGACGCTCGCCGACCGGGATGAAGATCTCCTGCGTCTCGTTGCGTTTCTGGTGTTCCTGAGAATTGAGTTCTTCGAAGCGGGCGATACGCGCCTTGGATTTTGCCTGGCGTCCTTTCGGATTTTGCCGCACCCATTCCAGTTCCTGCTTCATCGCCTTCATGTGCGCGTCGACCTGCTTGTTCTCGGTCTCCAGCCGCGCTTCCTTCTGCTCCAGCCAGCTCGAGTAATTGCCCTTCCACGGGATGCCGTGGCCGCGGTCGAGTTCGAGTATCCATTCGGCGGCGTTGTCGAGGAAGTAGCGGTCGTGCGTGACCGCGACCACGGTGCCGGGGAAGCGCACCAGGAATTGTTCCAGCCATTCCACCGATTCGGCATCGAGGTGGTTGGTCGGCTCGTCGAGCAGCAGCATGTCGGGTTTTTCCAGCAGCAGCTTGCACAGCGCGACGCGGCGCTTCTCGCCGCCGGAAAGATTCTTGATCGGCGCATCCCAAGGCGGCAACCTCAATGCATCAGCGGCGATCTCCATCTGGTGCGCAGCATCGGAACCGCCTGCGGCGATGATATTTTCCAGGCGCGCTTGCTCGGCGGCGAGCGCATCGAAATCGGCATTCTCTTCGGCATAGGCGGCATACACTTCGTCGAGTTTCTTCTGCGCCTGCATCACTTCGCCCAGCGAGGATTCGACTTCCTGCTTGACGGTGTTGGCCGGGTCGAGCACCGGCTCCTGCGGCAGGTAGCCGATCTTGATATTGGGCAGGTGCTGCACCTCGCCCTCGTATTCCTTGTCCGCGCCCGCCATGATGCGCAGCACGGTGGATTTGCCGGAGCCGTTCAGGCCGAGCAGGCCGATCTTGGCGCCGGGAAAGAAACTGAGGGAGATGTCCTTGATGATCTGACGCTTCGGGGGAACGATCTTGCTCACGCGGAGCATGGACATTACATATTGGGCCATGGTTGTTCTGTTGTGCGGTTTGGGAAAGTCGCAAGCTTAACCGATGGGGGGAGGCTTGGGGAAGGTGGACATCGGTAGGAGCGGGCCATGCGGGTGCCCGGACACAAGATTTTCGTACCCGCGAACAGTTTGATCGCGGGCAGCACCCGCAAGGAGTACGCCGTGGTTGTAAGGGGCTGAAGCCCCAACAACACACGCAGGGCCCGCTCCTGCAGGTTTCAACTGTTTTTTTTCAGGTCAGTTAGTGTCCAGGAGTATGCCCCACTGGGTCTTATAGTTGATGCTGTTGTTCTTGCCGCCCTGCGAATAAACGTCGTTGCCACCGCCGGTGTCAAACAGAAAACCGAAACTGCCCACTTCGCGCGAAGGCTCGAAATTGCCGCGACCCTGACCGAGATTTTTCAAATAATATTCGTCGTCGCCGCCGTTGTCCGAAAGCACGCCGATGCCATTGTCGTTCCCTGCGCCTTGGGCGATAACGCCGGCGCTATAGCGGTCGTTGCCGCCGTTGTCCAGCAGAAACCCGATGCCGAAGTCATGGCCGCATCCCTGCGCAACGCCGAAATCCGCGAGGTAAATGTCGTCGCCCTCGCCGTCGATCAGGATGCCGGCAGATGAATGTATGCCCGCTCCCTGCGAGTAGCGTCCTGAAATATAACGGTCGTTGCCCTTGCGGTCGTCGAGGATGCCCAGCGCGTACCAGTAGCTGGATCCCTGCGCGAAATAATCGGCCACATAAGTATCGTTCCCCTCGGCCTCGGCGATCACGCCGATCCCGCCTGAAGCACCGACGATGGATTCCTCCGGGCGAACGCCGAAACCGAACCCTTGCGACAAGGATTGGTAGGCTTTGCCGGGATCACGAAAATCCTCGATCAAGCCTCCTGCATAATAATTGTCGTTACCCGCAGCCTCGACTATGGCCCCGAATCCCTTGGTGTCCCCGGTCCCCTGAGCAAAATAGTTGCCGAAATAAGTATCGTCGCCGCCACCTTCAGCCAGAAACCCGACGCCGAAACTTCCTGCACCCTGAGCAACGGCAACAGCGGTGTACTGATCGCTGCCGGCCAGATCTGCCAGGATTCCAACGCCTAGAATTCCGGTACCCTGGGAAAAGTTCCTGGCCGTGTAGTGGTCATCGCCTTCGAGATCAATCAGAAATCCTCCGCCCAGCAACCCTGCGCCCTGGGCAAAATCTTCCGTAGAGGTATAGGTATCATTGCCGGACAAATCGATGACGACAGAAAACGGGTTAAGCCGCGTGCTGCCGCCGGCATGATTGAAATATTTATCGTTGCCCCCGAGGTCGATGATCAGCGCGGCATCCCCGGTATAGGTGTTGTCTTTCGTCCCGCCGATCAACACCCGGCCTGCCGGGGTATCGATGACCGTCAGGTTTTCTTTTTTTCGCACGATCCAGCCGTGCGGATAATGACCAAGTCGCGGGGGTTTCTTGCTCAGTGCCGCAAGCATGTCCAGATCCAGCGCCCGCGCAATTTCTGCAGAGGCGTTCAATAATCGGGGCATATCCAGTTTCAGTACGAGCTGGTAAAACCGGTTCAAACGGGTTTCGTCCTCCCGTTTTTCTGCTTCGGTTTTTTCCGTCCCGGGGGAGTCCTTGTTTCCTTCAAGAAGTCTTGGCTCGGCTGAATACAGGAAATCGATTTCTTCTGCGTCGAGCACAGACAAAACTGCGGCACGTTCTGAATTGGCGTGCTGGATGGCTTTGACCAGGCGTTCGATATATCCGGCCATGTCGGTGGGCGGCTTGCCGGCTTTCTGATCCGCCGGAGTAGGGGTCATGTCCAGTTCGTCCATGGCTACCTGGACCAGCGTCGCGAGATCATGGTGTGTCGTGTTGAAAGCCCCATGCAGCCGGTTTGTTATCTTTCGCGCCACCACGGGTAATTCCAGCGGGTTGTACATTACATAATTCACTTCTTGCAGGCGAAAGGGGTTGTAATCGTTCCCGCGGACCAGCGGGCTGATCACCTGGCCTGCCTGGTTGCGGAACTCCTGGAGGAGCCGCGCAAACTCGTCCGTCAGTCCCCCTTTTCCCAATACGCTAGCCAGCAAAGAGGGTTCATCAGCGGGCTGCCTTTTTCCAGGGTCTGGCTGTGCCTTTAATACCGGTGCGGCTCGCGGGTAAGGCTTGATCATCACTTCCAGTTCAATGACTGATTCTCCACGCAGAACACGGAGCTTCACCTTTTCGCCGGAATGTTTCTTGGAAATCGTTGTGCGGAAGGCGAGCATCGTCTTGTCGTTCTTGTCCTCGATGGGTTGACCGTCAACACCGACTATCAGGTCACCTTCTTGCAGCCCGGAGGCTTCCGCCCCCGAGCCCGGCATAACCCTGGATACCCCGATGGCTTGCAGAACATGATCTGTACCCGGCTCTTTCGGTGGCTTGGCCGGGAATGCCATGGCGATGCCCAGCCAGCCATTTTCTTCCGCGTCTTTCCGCGAGGTGTGCAGCGCGTTCCAATCCGAAGCAGTCCCAAACAACCGGTCAACACGCGACGTGTCGGCATTGACCTCGGCACCGTACCCTTTCATGTCCTTGCCCTCGAACTTGTAAGTCTGGTCTATTTCCTTCGGGCGTTCCAAGGCTTCCGCCCTCGCGGAACCGATATGGCCGACGGCGATTATCCCGAACAGCATCCGGCAGAAGATTTGATGTTTGACCTTTATCAGAATCATTTTTCAGTAGCGCTCTCTATTGCCGCGCCTGGCGCAGCCGCTAGGATTTTACCGCCACTACTATGCCTATCATGATCAATGCCACACCCACGAAGTACTGTGGCTGGAATCGCTCGCCAAACATAAGATGACTGCCCAGCGGAACGAGGACAAATGCCAGTGCCATCAACGGATATACGCGCCCCAGTTCGACTTTTTGCAGCACCCAGACCCAGGCTATCGTGGTGATGCCATACAACACCATTGCGGCAAAGAGCGTTGCTGCCGTTTCGAGCGCGAAAAAGCTGCCGGTCCTGGCAAGCGAAGTCGCGCTGAGTTTGAACAGTATCTGGCCTATCGCCATGCCGAGCACACACAATACAGCGACAATCAGGGCATTCATAAATTGCCATCCTTCCTGACAACGACATGACAAACAAAGAATAGATTCAGATCGATCGAGGGGATGGCAAACGGCCACCACGACTCGGTGCGCTCAGGGAAGTAATGCCGCAACATCGCAACCAGGTTGTTGCACGGATTCACATGTTCCCTGGCCATGACGTAATCGTAAGCGATGCCTTGTGCGATGGCATTCTTCCTTGGCCCGAAATGCCTGCCCAGCCGCCAGGCGATTCCCGGATCGGTCGGGATGAGTATGGAGATCACTCCGCCATTCCTGACCACGCGCCGCCATTCTTTAAGCGCGAGGTGCGGCTGATAGATATGCTCAAGCACATGAGTTGCGATCAAGCGGTCAAAACTGTTGTTCGCGTATCTCAATCCTTCGCCGCTGTGCGTTTCATATTGCAACTTTTCCCCGAACCGGCCATGCAATTTGCGCCTGGCAACCTCGAGCGTTTTCTCATTCGGATCGGTCAGCACATACTGATCAAAGCCATGCCTGACAAAACCCAGGTGTTCGCCTGTCCCTGCGCCGATTTCCAAAACCTTTGCAAAGTGATCGCTTTCCTTGAACGGCTTTTCCAAGAGGCGATGGCCCGCGCGCATCACGGCCGACTGCAAGGAACCCGCATAATTGGCCTCGTCATAAACACCCGCGAATCTGGCGCGGTAGTCCAGCCAGGCCTGGTCTTCATTTTCCATCTGATTCCTCAAGGTGAGCGGCTGATTCAAGTTCGGAGCATTTTATGCAGCGGCCTGCTGGGCACATTGGCAATGTCATATCCGAGGAAGGCCAATATCATCTGGGTTCCCAACAGGACCGGCAGGGCGGCCAGCATGACCGTGCCGGCCGGTGTGGTTATGCCCTCCCGTATCGAATTTGTCCAATGGTAGAGTCCGAAAATGCCGCCTGAAACAAACAGCAGCACACCCATCGGAAGTTCTATGGATGCAAGCGACATATCCCGCAAATAATAGTTATAAAAAATCCGTTTGAAAAAATTGCGGACATGCTTGAAAAAAAACACGCCGGCGACTTTCGCTATGTTCAGGTTGCTCACTTCATCGCCATACCGGGCATCCATGGGTACGTCGACCACGACTGCGCGCAGCGTGCCCAGCCTGAACAACATGTCGGTTTCGAAAAAATAACCGCGGCTTATTTTCTCAAAAGGCAAATGCCGCGCCACATTGGCGTGGATCGCGGTATAGCCATTGGTGGGATCGAACAGATGCCAGTATCCGGACGAAAGTTTGGTCATGAAGGAAAGCACCGCATTGCCAAAGATTCGGGCCTTGGGCATGGCTCGAATTTCCTCAAGGTCAAAGAAGCGGTTTCCTTTGGTGTAATCTGCTTCCCCCGCGACGATGGGCGCAATGAAGACGGGGATCAAACCGGGGTCCATTTGCCCGTCACCATCCACCTTTACGATCACGTCCGCACCCGCCTCGATCGCGGCGCGGTAACCTGTCATCACTGCTCCGCCAACGCCCTGGTTTTGCGGGTGGCGCAAGACGACCACCCGGGCATCGGTGCAATTCTTCGCGATCAGATCCCCGCTGCCATCCGGGCAGCAGTCATCCACCGCGAAGATGGCCGAGACTTCCATGCCTATGTTTGCGATCACCTCCAGAACGTGGCCGGTAACGCGGTAGCAGGGAATGACCACGGCGATTTTTTGGTTCATGTTGTTTTTGACGACTGAGTCATAAAGTCCCTTGACCTGGCTTTGCGCGCCGCAACGATTTTCAAATGAAGTACCTGTTGATCAGCAATTGCGGCATGCACCAGATCGTGGCAACTGCCTGTGCAGCCAGCAGCGCAAATATGAGTTTTCGCCTGATTCCGCGCGATGCCCCGATTGTACCGGTTAAGGAATAACTTGCCAGCAGGACAGGCACCAGAAAATATCGCCCCTGCACCCCGCGCATGATCTCGACAGGTATTGGGTTCGCAGTAATCAGTATCGCAAAGAAGATCAGAAACACAGATGTGCCGGCAATGATCAGCAATACTTTTCGATGCGGGTCCATCTTGCCCGGCGATACAGAACAGATGC
>DHIV01000076.1:6456-15282 GCA_002403995.1 Gallionella sp. UBA4737
GTATAAGAGACAGATACAGAACAGATGCCAAGCAGAACCAGGATGCCAAAAATCGAATAATAATAATTATTTGAAAACCACGTATCCAGCGCGCCCAATGAACCGATGAATGACTTTACATACAATATCAGCAATTGCCCGTACCCAAGGGTATTGGCCATGGTATGGATAAATGCAGCGGGATTGGCCAGGTAATATTTGATCGCATCTGATGCCGGCACAGCTCCGGACACCCTGTAGTCATGGGTAAATTTTATCGCAACGAATAACCATGCAAATGTTGCAATCGAAATGATCGCTGCAAAGTAAAGATGCTTTTTATCCCTGGTTGAAAAATATACAAGATATGGAATGACCAGCAACGCAATCAGGTGCACCCTGCAGCTCACGACCAAAAATATGCAAATTCCCAGCGCGTAAACAAACCATGCCGCATCGCCGGCCTTCCAATCTTTCATCTTCAGGAACAGGCTGATCGCGACAATCGCCAGCGATGTGGTGAATGCGTCAAGACTTGCCGAGGCAAATTGAAATATGCTCATCGGGATGATGAGCAAAGCAACAGCCAGCGGGTTTGCCGGAAATATCGTAAATGCGATCGATATCAGGAAGATGCTGGAAACCAGCACCATGAGCCTGGCCAACCGATAAGATGTCTCGACCGAAAGATCAAGCAGCTCTCCAATCATCAATCCAAATGCTTGCGGGGCGTATGCCAGCGGGAAATAATATCCGGTGCCCGGCGCCGGGCTGAACTCGCGGGTCCCGGACCATTTGATATTTTGCGCAGAACCGCTGATCTCCCGTGTAACCTTTGCTTCAGGATGGTGCGGCAATGAGCCGTACAAGTTCATATATTGCAACAGCCCCGAATCGACATCCCCTCCAGATGAGTATCCTGCCGGTGTATCAAGAATGAATTGACCTTTGCTCAGCAGATAAGCCCTCTTGATATGGTCGATTTCATCCGGGGACTGCATGGGCGGGATCATCGCCGAAAAAAGCGCCCCTGTGATAATTGCCAATAGAATTACCGGTGAATAATTACCATTCACTGCACTGCGTAATATCCCTTTAATTTCCATTCGGTTTCACATGCTGTCTTGGAAGGGCGTAGCTTACCGCAAAGCCAAAATAACTAATAATGGATAACCGAAGCTTACTAAAAATGCCGTTGCCCTGATCGAAACCGTGCATAATAATTCCTGGAATATATGGTTTCTTGTCTGCTGGAGTATTCGCGCTTTAAATGGATTTTTTGGAGGGATCGTGGCAAAGGTCTTTGTTGACACACTCGGCGTGGCGATATGAAGGTTCATCCCAGGCACACCCATTGGATGTTTTCCCTGATCATATCGATGATAGTGGCGGGCATCGTGACTGCGGTATTGACGGCAGTCAATCACGGCTCTCAGGATTTTATCTTGAGCTGGGAGCACAGTTTTATCATTGCATGGGCGATCGCTTTCCTTGCCGTGTTACTGATCGCACCGCAGGTGCGCAAGCTGGTGCAACGTCTGACGCACCACTGATATTACCTGAACTTGTACAGTTCCAGTTCCTCCGGCAGCAACAATTCTGCATCGAACCCATCTTGATCTGGCAATGTCTGCGGCGGCCTTGATGCTTATGCGCTCATGGCCAGGCACTCGATCAGCCTTGATCATGGACAAGCCCTGCTTAATTGACCGAAGCAGGAAATGCTGGAACACTATGCGCTGATCGATAGCAGATAGTGAGCATGAATCCAGAAAAGCCCGAGCCGATGCGGCAGACCCAGCCGCCACCGGCCGAAATGAACGCGCTGATCGCGCTGTATAACGCGCAACGTTTTGCGGAAGTGGAAAGCCAGGCACGCCGGCTGACCGGACAATTTCCGGATGCAGCACTGCTCTGGAAACTGCTGGGCGCATCGCTGCAGATGCAGGGCAAGGATGCGCTGTCTGCTTTGCAGAATGCGGCCAGGCTGTCGCCGAAGGATGCCGAGACGCACAACAGCCTGGGCATGGTTTTGCAGGAGCGCGGACAACCTGATAGCGCGCTGGCCAGCTATCGCCGTGCGCTGGACATCAATCCCGGTTTGGCAGAGGCACATTACAACCTGGGCAATGCGCTGATCGAACTCGGAGGGCGTGAAGAAGCGGTGGCCAGCTACCGCAATGCGCTGACGCTCAATCCCGATATCGCCGTCATACACAGCAATCTCGGTGCTGTCCTGCATGAACTAGGGCGCATCGAAGAAGCGGTTGCAAGTTGTCGAAACGCGCTGAAACTCCAGCCGGATCTGGCTGTGGTACACAGCAACCTGTTGGGAATGCTGAACAGCAATTCTCTGCACACACCCGCATATCGCCTGGAAGAAGCCCGCAACTATGGCCGGAATGTGAGTGGCAAAGTGAGCTCGCGGTTCTCCGCCTGGCAGTGTGAAGACCAGCCCCGGCGCCTGCGGGTGGGCATAGTTTCTGGCGACCTGCATAAGCACCCCGTCGGCTTTGCACTGAAAAGCCTGCTGGTGCAGCTTGATCCCGCCCGCGTCGAGTTGATCGCCTATTCGAACGGTCATCAGGTCGACGAACTGACAGCAGTGATCAAGCCGTATTTTTCAGCCTGGAAATCGATAAACGGCATGAGCGATGAAGCCGCCGCGCGCATGATCCACGCAGATAGAGTGCATGTGCTGCTGGATCTCTCCGGCCACACCGAACAAAACCGCTTGCCGATCTTTGCATGGAAACCCGCGCCGGTGCAGGCAAGCTGGCTGGGCTATTTCGCCACCACCGGGGTGGCGGAGATGGATTATCTGCTGACATCCGAGGTGGCTGTGCCAGAGGCTCACCAGAATCAATATACCGAGACCGTATGGTATTTGCCGGATACGTGGCTGTGCTTCACCCCGCCTGATGTCGCCGCGTCCGTTGCCTCGTTGCCGGCACTGAAAAACGGTTACATCACTTTTGGTTGTTTCCAGCGGCTGGATAAATTGGGGAGTGAAGTACTTCCGGCATGGGGGAAAATCCTCGGTAAGCTGCCCGGCGCGCGGTTACGCATGGCATGCAAACAATTGGAAGACCCCATGACGGTGGCACAACTTGCCGAAAGTTTTAAGCAGTACGGCATCGATCCGGCGCGGCTTGAATTAAGCGGGCCGGCACCCTCCCGTGAGGTCTATCTGGCCCGCTATGCTGAAGTGGACATGATGCTCGATTCGTTTCCCTATCCCGGCGTTACCACCACCTGCGAAGCATTGTGGATGGGCGTGCCGACGCTGACGCTGGCCGGTGAAACGTTGCTGGCCAGACAGGGGGCGGGAGTGCTCAGCGCAGCGGGATTGCCGGACTGGGTCGCCACCAGTGTGGCGGATTACCTCGACAAGGCAGTATCCTTGCCCAGTGATTTGACCAAGCTGGCTGCGCTGCGTATCGGGCTGCGCGAGCAGGTCCGCACGTCGCCGCTGTTCGATGCGCAGCGCTTCGCGAGAAATTTCGAGACCGCACTTTGGGGGATGTGGCAGGCACGGATCGGCAGCAACACATCGGTTCATCCCGCGCCGATAGTTGCATCACACAACTGAAAGGGACTGTCACGCATGAACCCGGAAAATATCCAGCCGACAGGGCAGATCAAACCGTCCCCGGCCGATGTCAACGCGCTGATCTCGTTGTACAGCGCTCAGCGCTATCCAGAACTGGAAAATCAGGCGCGCTTGCTGATCGGACAGCATCCGAATTCCGGGTTGCTCTGGAAATTGTTGGCCGCTTCGTTGCAGATGCAAGGCAAGGACACGCTGCCCGCGTTCCAGAAAACCGCCGAACTGATGCCCGGGGATGCCGAGGCGCACCTCAATCTGGGCATGGCTTTGCAGGAATGCGGACAACTCGACAGCGCAGTGGCCAGTTATCGCCGTGCGCTGGACATCAACCCCGGCTTGGTCGAGGCGCATTACAACCTGGGTAATGTGTTGTGGGAACTCGTGCGACTTGAAGAAGCGGTAACCAGCTACCGCAACGCGCTCAGAATCAATCCAAATGTCGCCGTAATACACAGCAACCTCAGCTCTACCCTGCAAGAGCTTGGGCTGCTCGATGATGCAATAGCAAGCTGCCGCAGGGCGCTGGAACTCCAGCCGGATCTGGCAGTTGTTCGCAGTAACCTGCTGGGCTTGTTGAACTGCTCTTCCAGGCACACTCCATCATACTGCCTTGCCGAAGCCCGCAAATACGGCCAGATGGTGGCCGGCAAAGTGACCTCACGATTTTCCGCCTGGCAATGCGCAGCCCGGCCGGAACGCCTGCGCGTGGGCATGGTATCGGGCGACCTGCACAATCATCCGGTGGGATATTTTCTGGAAAGCCTGCTGGCGAATCTTGATCCGGCTCGTGTCGAGTTGATCGCTTATACGTTCGATGTTCATGTCGATGAACTCACCACCCGTATAAAACCCCGCTTCGCCGCATGGAAGCCGCTGTACAGCCTGAGCGACGAAGCTGCCGCGCGCCTGATCCACGCCGACGGCGTGCATGTGCTGCTGGACCTTTCCGGCCACACGGCCAATAACCGCCTGCCGATATTCGCCTGGAAACCCGCTCCGGTGCAGGCGAGCTGGCTGGGTGATTTTGCCACCACGGGTGTGGCGGAAATGGATTATCTGCTGGCCGACGAAACGGGTGTGCCCGAGGTGCAGCGCAAATATTTCACCGAAACCGTATGGTATCTGCCCGACACGCGGCTGTGTTTCACTGCACCCGAAGTCGACCTGCCCGTTGCATCCTTGCCCGCATTAAACAATGGCTACATCACATTCGGAAGCTTTCAACGGCTGACCAAAGTGGGCGATGAAGTGCTGGCGGCATGGGGACGCATTCTCGGCGCACTGCCCGCTGCGAAACTGCGCTGGCAATGCAAACAGCTCGGCGATCCGGCGGTGGCGGTACAGTTCGTCGAACGCTTGCGGCAGCACGGCATCGATCCGGCGCGGGTGGCGATGCACGGCGCTGCTACGCGCGAGGCTTATCTGGGCGCGCATGCCGAAGTGGATATGCTGCTGGATACGTTTCCGTTCCCGGGCGGCACCACCACCTGCGAAGCATTGTGGATGGGCGTGCCAACACTGACTCTGGCCGGCGATACCTTGTTGGCCAGACAAGGGGCGAGTCTGCTCACGGCTGCGGGACTGGGAGAGTGGGTCGCCGCCAGTGTGGCGGAATACATAGCCAAGGCAGTGGTGCTGTCCGGTGACTTGCCCAGGCTCGCAACATTGCGCGCAGGACTGCGCGAGCAGGTCAGCGTATCGCCGTTGTTCGATGCAAAGCGATTCGCACATAATTTCGAAGCTGCGCTGTGGGGCATGTGGCAGGCGCACACCCGGAACGATCCATCCACTCCATCCGAACTTCTGGCTGCCGCGCGTGACTGACCCGGACTCGCACTGATGAAAAAGCCCGCCGCGAAGCAACCGACCGAGCCGCCCCGCGCCGACGTGGAGGGGCTGCTCGCGCTGTACAACGCGCGGCGTTACGCGAAAGCGGAAAGCCGCACCCGTGCGCTGCTCCAACACTACCCCGAGTTTGGCTTCGGCTGGAAACTATTGGGCGGCACCCTGCAGATGCAGGGCAAGGATCCACTGCATACATATCAGAAGACAACGCAACTGCTCCCCGACGATCCCCAGGCGCACTACAACCTCGGCGTCGCGCTGAAAAGCGCAGGCCGGTTCGATGATGCAGCCGCCAGCTACCGCAAAGCGGTGAAACTCAAACCCGATCTTGCCGAAGCACATAACAACCTGGGCACGGTGCTCAAAGACCAGGGTCAATTCGACGCGGCCCTGAGCAGCTACCGGCGGGCGATAGAGATCAAACCCGACTTCGCCGACGCGCATAGCAATCTGGCCTATGTGCTGAAACAGCTCGGGCAATTCGATGCTGCGGTTGCCAGTTGCCGCAGGGCAGTGGCACTCAATCCGAATTCCCCCATTGCGCACAACAACCTGGGCATCCTGTTGCAGGATGCCGGCCAGCTGGACGCTGCGCTGGCCAGCTATCGCCGTGCGATCGAGATCAAACCCGATTTCGCCGAAGTGCATAGCAATCTGGGCAACATCCTGAATGAACTTGGACAACTGGATGCTGCAGTGGCGAGTTGCCGCCGGGCGCTGGAGATCAAACCCGATTTCGCCGGGGCGCACAACAATCTGGGAGTTGCGCTTAAAGAACTCGGCCAATTCGCCGTTGCGCAGGCGAGCTACCAACGAGCACTGCAAATCAAACCCGATTATGCTGTGGCGCACAACAATCTGGGCAATGTCCTGAAAGAGTGCGGGCAACTTGATGCCGCACTGGCCAGTTATCGCAAGGCAGTGGAATTTGAACCCGATTATGCCGAGGCGCACAGCAATCTAAGCATTCTGCTGAAAGACCTTGGACAAAATGAAGATGCATTGGCAAGCAATCGCAGGGCGCTGGAACTCCAGCCTGATTACGTCGAGGCTCAAACCAATCTGCTGTTTTTGCTGAACTCCACTTCCGGCTATGACGCTCCCTGCCGTTTCGAAGAAGCCCGGAAATTCGGCCGGATGGTGAGCAAGAAAGTGACCTCGCGGTTTTCCGCCTGGCAGTGCGCGACCCAGCCGGAACGGCTGCGCGTGGGCATAGTATCCGGAGACCTGCATAATCACCCGGTCGGCTATGCGCTAAAAAGCCTGCTGGAGCATCTCGATCCCGCACGCGTCGAGTTGATCGCTTATTCCACCAACCGGATGAGCGACGAATTCACTGCGCTGCTCAAACCGTACTTTGCCGCATGGAAACCATTGTATGGTTACAGCGACGAAGCTGCCGCGCGCCTGGTCCATGCCGACGGCGTACATGTGCTGCTGGACCTTTCCGGCCATACCGGCAAGAACCGCCTGTCCATGTTCGCGTGGAAACCCGCGCCGGTGCAGGCGAGCTGGCTGGGCTATTTCGCCACCACCGGGGTGGCGGAAATGGATTACCTGCTGACATCCGAGGCGGCCGTACCCGAGGCACACCGCGGACAATACACTGAAACGGTGTGGTATCTGCCTGACACGTGGCTGTGTTTCACTCCGCCTGATGTTGACCTGCCTGTTGTGCCCTTGCCGGCATTGCAGAATGGCTACATCACCTTCGGCTGCTTTCAGCGGCTGGACAAGTTTGGGGATGAAGTGCTGCCGGCATGGTCACACATTCTCACTGTGCTGCCAGGCGCGCGGTTGCATTTGGCTTGCAAGCAACTTGGCGACCCGGCGCTGGCGGCCCAGTTCGTCGAGCGTTTGCAGCAGCACGGCATCGACCCCGCGCGAGTGGAGATGTGCGGAGCGGCGCCATCCCGGGAAGTTTATCTGGCTCGTTACGCCGAAGTGGACATGATGCTGGACTCGTTTCCGTACCCCGGCGTCACCACCACCTGCGAAGCATTGTGGATGGGTGTGCCGACGCTGACGCTGGCCGGTGATACCTTATTGGCCAGACAGGGCGCAGGCGTGCTCACGGCGGCGGGGCTGGGGGACTGGGTCGTCACCAGCGTGGCGGATTACATAGCCAAGGCCGTGGCGCTGGCTGGCGACGTGTCCAAACTGGCGGCATTGCGCGCCGGACTGCGCGAACAGACGAGCGCATCGCCGCTGTTCGATGCCCGACGTTTCGCGCGGAATTTCGAGGATGCATTGTGGGCGATGTGGCAGGCTCGAATCCGGCATTCAGACTGGGAATAGTGGTTGCTTGAAAATCGGTTGTGGTATCAAAACAAGTTGGTTTGCATTTGATCGGAGTCGAATAAAAAAGTGATGGAAAAGCAAAAAATAAGGATGATCCATAACATGGCGCGCTCCGGGAGCACGCTTATGTGCAGGTGTCTCGGGTGCATGGAAGGCGTCGTGCTGCTCAGCGAGCTACATCCGCTTGCGAGCCTGGATGGTGCTTTCAGGCAGGCGAAAGAATGGTTCGGTCTGTTGACCCAGAACGATATTGCCGAACTGCAAAAGCCAGGGAGTGCAAATTACACAAAGGCGATCGTGCTGATCGAACAGCGTTGCAGAGAGCGCGGCGCTACCCTGATCCTGCGTGACTGGGCACATCTCGATTACACCGGTTATCCATATCTCGCCCCCGGCTATCGCCCGCTGCTTTACACGGAACTTGCCGAAAGTTTCGATATCGTTCGCATATCGACCACGCGCGATCCGGTTACCCAATGGCAGAGTCTGATTCGACTGGACATGATGCGGAAGCCGCCCCAGGCTGGAACATTCGGTCTCGATCAATTCCTTGTTGGCTATCGTAAATATGCCGAGTTGTGCGTGGAAACCGGTTTCATTCGTTATGAAGATTTTCTTCTGGATCCGGATCTGGCGATGCGCAAACTTTGCGATCACCTGCAAATCAAATTCGATCCGGGTTTTATCAATAAATGGCCTGACTACAAGACGATAACCGGAGATACCCCCGACCCGAACAGTCCGAATGAAATCAGAATGCCTTACGACTCGAACAAGATATTATTGCCTCCCAAGCGCCCGGTTGAACCGGGCCTGAAGAAAAGATTTCTGGCTAATGCCGATTATCACCGCGCGTGTGAATTGCTCGGCTATGACCTCCTGAAAGAATGAGGGGATGTCAATGTTCAGAACCAGTCCGCTGAATCAATCAGGGCAGCGGAAGATACTAAAAGCAATTCCATGCCGCTACAATGCCGGGCGATAACTGAACTCAACCAACACGCATGAAACCCAAGAAGCCCGACCCGATGCGGCAGACTCAAGTGCCGCCCGCTGCCGACGTGAACGCGCTGCTCGCGCTGTACAACGCG
>DHIV01000125.1:0-4299 GCA_002403995.1 Gallionella sp. UBA4737
CGCCGCAGCATCCCGATGCCGAAAAAATTCCTCACGCCGGATCCGGAACGCATGCTGCAGATCGTGGGCGCTTCCGGCAACAACCTGAAAGAGGTGACACTGAACCTGCCGGTCGGACTGATGGTGTGCGTGACCGGCGTATCCGGCTCAGGCAAATCCACGCTGATCAACGACACGCTGTATCCCGCCGTGGCACAGCATCTGTATGGCAGCAGCACCGAACCCGCGCCGCACGCCGAGATCAGCGGCATGGAATTTTTCGACAAGGTGATCAACGTCGATCAGAGTCCGATCGGGCGCACGCCGCGCTCCAACCCGGCGACCTACACCGGCCTGTTCACGCCGATCCGCGAGCTGTTCGCCGGGGTGCCGGCGTCGCGCGAACGCGGTTATGGGCCGGGGCGCTTCTCGTTCAACGTCAAGGGGGGGCGCTGCGAATCCTGCCAGGGCGACGGCATGATCAAGGTCGAGATGCATTTCCTGCCCGACGTATATGTGCCGTGCGACGTGTGCCACAGCCAGCGCTACAACCGCGAAACGCTGGAGATCAATTACAAGGGCAAGAACGTGCACCAGATCCTGCAGATGACGGTCGAGCAGGCGCACGAGTTCTTCAAACCCGTGCCTATCATCGCGCGCAAGCTGAAAACCTTGCTGGATGTCGGTCTGGGCTATATCACGCTGGGGCAGTCTGCCACCACGCTGTCCGGCGGCGAGGCGCAGCGCGTGAAATTATCATTGGAGCTTTCCAAACGCGACACCGGGCGCACGCTGTACATCCTCGACGAACCCACCACCGGCCTGCATTTCCATGACATCGCGCTGCTGCTCAAGGTGATCCACAAGCTGCGCGACCAAGGCAACACCGTGGTGGTGATCGAACACAACCTCGATGTGATCAAGACCGCCGACTGGGTGATCGACCTAGGCCCGGAAGGCGGCGATGGCGGCGGCCGCATCATCGCCGAGGGCTCCCCGGCAGACCTCGCCAAAAACAAACACAGCGTGACGGGCAAATATTTGAAGCATGCGCTGGAATTGATGCATGCTCGGGACAGGTGATCTTTCCGGGCGCATCGATGCTGCAAATATCAAAAAACGTCGCCGTTCCGGATACCGAGATCGAATTGCATGCCATTCGCGCGCAAGGCGCGGGCGGCCAGAATGTCAATAAAGTCTCTACAGCGATCCACCTGCGTTTCGACATCAACGCATCGTCGTTGCCGGATACTTATAAAGAGAAGCTCATACAACTCAAGGACCGGCGCGTTTCCGGCGACGGCGTGATCATCATCAAGGCGCAGCGCTATCGCAGCCAGGAGAAGAACCGCGATGATGCGCTGGCGAGGCTGCAGGCATTGATCAAAGGCGCGGCTGTCACGCCCAAGATCCGCACCGCCACCAAGCCAAGCAAAGCCTCAAAAAGAAAGCGCCTGGAAAGCAAGACGCAGCGCGGCCAATTGAAAACGCTACGCGGTAAGGTTGATGATTAAGGTAATGTAGGAGCGCGGGCCATGCCCGCGAACAGTTTTTCGCGGGCATGGCCCGCTCCTACATCTGATGCTGTTTTATCATGCGAACCGGGATTACCCACGAATGCAAAAAGCCGGACGAATCCGGCTTTTTTGTTTGTTGCTGTGCAGCTAAGTTATTTACTCGACATCCACCGCAGTTGCATCTGCCGGCCTATCCATCAACTCGACCAGCGCCATCGGTGCATTGTCGCCCTTGCGGAAGCCGAACTTGAGGATGCGCGAGTAGCCGCCGTTGCGTGCCGCGTAGCGCGGACCGAGCTCGTCGAACAGCTTGGCAACCATTTCACGATCGCGCAACCGGGCAAATGCCAGACGGCGATTCGCCAGACTCGGGTTCTTGCCCAGTGTCAGGATGGGCTCTGCAACACGGCGCAGTTCCTTGGCCTTGGGCAAAGTGGTCTTGATGACTTCATGGCGCAGCAGCGACACGGCCATGTTGCGAAACATCGCCAGACGGTGGCTGCTGGTGCGGTTGAGTTTTCTTAAACCTAAACGGTGACGCATGATTAGCCTTTCTTGATCCTGTATTGTTGCGCTGCTTTAAACCGCAGCGACCGGCCAGTTTTCCAGCTTCATGCCCAGCGACAAATTGTGCTCGGCAAGAACCTGCTTGATTTCGTTCAGCGACTTGCGGCCCAGATTCGGGGTGCGCAACAGATCGTTTTCGGTGTACTGGATCAGATCGCCGATGTAGTGGATGCTCTGCGCCTTGAGACAATTGGAAGAACGCGGAGTCAGCTCCAGATCATCCACCGGACGCAGCAGGATAGGATCGACTTTGGGTGTCTGCACCTTCTCAACGACAGGCTCGGTGCCTTCCAGCGCAGCGAACACGGAGAATTGATCCACCAGGATACGCGCCGCATTGCGGATCGCTTCCTCTGGATCGACCGCGCCATTGGTTTCAATATGCATCACCAGCTTGTCGAGGTCGGTGCGCTGCTCCACGCGCGCGCTTTCCACGGCATAGCTCACACGGCTGACCGGGCTGAACGAAGCATCCAGCGCGATATGGCCGACCGCGCGGGTCTCATTAGGAGCTATGCGCGAAATCGCCGACACATAACCGCGGCCCTGTTCGACCTTGATCTGCATGTCCAGCTTGCCGCCAGCGGTCAGGTGTGCGATCACATGATCGGGGTTGATCACTTCGACATCGGCGTTGCCGCTGATATCAGCCGCTGTCACCACGCCCTGGCCTTCTTTTTTCAGGGTCAGCACGACTTCCGGAGTGTTGTGCAAACGCATTACCACACCCTTGAGGTTCAGCAGGATATCAACGACATCTTCCTGCACGCCATCTATGGTGGCGTATTCATGCAGCACACCGGCCATCTTGACTTCGGTCGGGGCAGCACCCTGCATCGAAGACAGCAGGATACGGCGCAATGCATTGCCCAAAGTGTGGCCATAGCCGCGTTCAAAAGGCTCCATCACCACTTTGGCCTGGGTATCGGAAAGCTTTTGCACATCGATGATGCGGGGCTTCAAAAATTCATTCTTAGACATATGCTACTCCCCGTGGATTACTTGGAATACAACTCAACCACCAGATGCTCGTTGATGGTTGCAGGCAGTTCGGCACGTTGCGGTTTGGCTTTATAAGTTCCCTTGAAGGCCTTGGTGTCCATTTCGATCCATTCCGGGAATCCGCGCTGTTCGGCCGCAGCGAGTGCAGCCTTGATGCGCAGTTGCGCCTTGGATTTTTCGACCACTTCAACCACGTCACCGGGACGCACTTGATAGGAAGGAATGTTCACACGCTTGCCGTTTACCAACACGCCGTTGTGACGCACCACCTGGCGGGCTTCGGAACGCGATGCGCCAAAACCCATGCGGTAGGAAACATTGTCCAGACGCGATTCCAGGATCTGCAACAAGGCTTCGCCGGTAATACCGCGCTGGACTTCCGCTTGTTTGTAGGTCAGGCGGAACTGCCGTTCCAGCACACCGTAGATGCGGCGCACTTTTTGCTTTTCGCGCAACTGGCCGCCGTACTCGGACAGACGGGTGTTTTTCTTTTGGCCGTGCTGGCCGGGCGGGTAGGCTCTGCGCTCAACACCGCATTTGTCGGTAAAACATTTTTCGCCTTTCAGGAACAGCTTCTCACCTTCACGGCGGCACTGACGGCATTTTGCATCAAGATTTCTAGCCAAGATCGACTCCCAATTGTTAGATACGACGCTTTTTAGGCGGACGGCAACCGTTGTGCGGTACCGGTGTGATATCGGAAATGCTGGTGATCTTAAAACCAGCCGCGTTCAAGGCGCGCACTGCGGATTCACGGCCCGGGCCGGGTCCCTTGATGCGCACTTCAATATTCTTGACGCCGCATTCGGCAGCGGACTTGCCCACCGTTTCGGCCGCTACCTGGGCGGCAAATGGCGTGCTCTTGCGCGAACCTTTAAAACCGTTGGCGCCACTTGTTGACCAAGCCAAAGTGTTGCCTTGACGGTCGGTGATGGTGACGATGGTGTTATTGAAGGAAGCGTGAACGTGCGCGATTCCTTCCGCTACGTTCTTCTTGACTTTCTTGCGCACTTTCGTGCTTGGCTTGACCATTCTCTAATCCTCTAATGCGTTACTGGCAAATTACTTCTTGGCGCCGGCGATCGCCTTGCGCGGGCCCTTGCGGGTACGTGCATTGGTGCGAGTGCGCTGTCCGCGACACGGCAAGCCGCGACGATGACGCACACCGCGATAGCAACCCAGATCCATCAGGCGCTTTATGTTCATGGTCGTTTCACGGCGCAAATCACCTTCC
>DHIV01000125.1:4433-15842 GCA_002403995.1 Gallionella sp. UBA4737
GTTTCACGGCGCAAATCACCTTCCACCGTGACTTTGGCGACCTGTTCGCGCAATTTTTCCACTTCTGCGTCGGTCAGGTCCTTCATCTTGGTGGCGGCGTTCACACCCGCAGCCGCGCAAATCAATTGCGAACGCGTGCGTCCGATACCGTAGATTGCAGTCAAAGCAATCACAGCGTGTTGATGGTTGGGGATATTGACCCCTGCTATACGTGCCATGCAGCTACCCTATCTTTTGAAAGTCGGAAATTATAACACCCAAGCCGGACATGCTCAAATAACCCTGGCTCAATCAACCTTGGCGTTGCTTATGGCGTGGCTCGGTGCATATCACACGCACCACGCGTTTACGAATGACGATCTTGCAATTGCGGCAGATCTTTTTTACTGATGCCTGTACTCTCATTTTTCTCTCCTTACTCGCTTAACTACTTGGCGCGGAACACGATGCGCGCCTTGCTCAAATCATAGGGTGTCAGCTCTACCGTCACCTTGTCGCCGGGCAGTATGCGGATATAGTGCATACGCATCTTTCCCGAGATATGACCCAATACCACATGGCCATTTTCCAGCTTTATCCTGAATGTCGCGTTGGGGAGTGACTCTTCCACCTCGCCCGCCATCTGGATCACATCTTCCTTGGACATCAGCGAGTCAACCCGCCTTTGAAGTTTGCTTTCTTCAGCAAACTTTCATACTGGTGCGACATCAGATAGGACTGCACTTGTGTCATGAAGTCCATCGTTACCACCACCATGATCAACAGCGAAGTGCCGCCAAAATAAAACGGCACGTTCCACTTGACCACTAAAAATTCCGGCAACAAGCAAACCAGGGAGATATACACCGCGCCAACCATGGTCAGGCGCATCATTATCTTTTCCACATAATTCGCGGTTTGATCGCCTGGACGGATACCGGGCAAAAACGCTCCGCTCTTCTTCAGGTTGTCCGCAGTATCTTTCGGGCTGAACACCAGCGCCGTGTAGAAAAAGCAGAAAAACACGATCGCACCCGCATAAAACAACACATAGATCGGCTGCCCCGGCGACAGCTTGTCGCTGATGTCCTTGAGCCAGCCCATTCCCGGCCCGCTGCCAAACCATCCGGCTATCGTCGCCGGGAACAGGATGATGCTGGAGGCGAAAATCGGCGGGATCACGCCGGCCATATTCAGCTTCAGCGGCAGGAACGAACTTTCCCCGCCATAAACCTTGTTGCCCACCTGGCGCTTGGCATAATTCACCAGTATCTTGCGCTGGCCGCGTTCAACGAACACCACCAGCGCAGTGACAGCGATCGCGCCGAAAAACAACGCCAGCACCAGCGGAATGGAAAACGCGCCGGTACGGGCCAATTCCAGTGTGCTGCCAATCGCACGCGGCAAGCCCGCCGCAATACCTGCAAAAATGATCAGCGAAATGCCGTTGCCCAATCCGCGCTCGGTGATCTGTTCACCCAGCCACATCAGGAACATCGTTCCGGTCACCAGAGTCACCACGGTGGTCAACTGAAACATCGGGCCCGGATTTAAAACAAGGCCGTGTTGTGTCTGCAGTGCCACCGAGATGCCAAACGCCTGAAACATCGCCAGGCCCAGCGTGCCGTAG
Organism: Gallionella sp. UBA4737; assembly: GCA_002403995.1. Classification (GTDB taxonomy): domain Bacteria; phylum Pseudomonadota; class Gammaproteobacteria; order Burkholderiales; family Gallionellaceae; genus Gallionella. The sequence goes on from DHIV01000125.1 coordinate 6,043, forward strand.
CGGGTATACTGGGTGATCTTGCGGCGGCCGGCTTCGCCTTCCTTCTTCAATTGCTCGAGGTGCGGCACAGCTATCGCAGCCAACTGCATGATGATCGATGCAGAAATATACGGCATGATACCGAGGGCAAATATGGTAAAGCGGGACAACGCGCCGCCCGAAAACATATTGAACATGCCCAGAATGCCGTTGGTCTGCGACTTGAACAAATCCGCCAAAATCTTCGGATCGATCCCCGGCACCGGGATATGCGCACCGATGCGAAACACCACCAGCGCGCCCAGCAAAAACCAGAGACGGCTGCTCAAATCGCCGTATTTTCCTTTGGCCGCACCCTTGGCAACTGTACTCACGTACCGGCCTTATTCGGCGATGCTTCCGCCAGCGGCTTCAATCGCTGTGCGTGCACCTTTGGTTATCAGCAAACCTTGCAGCTTCACTGCGCGGGTAAGCTCACCGCACAGTATCACCTTCGCAGTCAACGCGCCGGGATGGACGACACCCGCCTGTTTGAGCGCCAATAAATCGATGCTGTCGACCGGCATTTTCTGCAGATCGGACAAGCGCACCTGCGCTGTATCGTTGCGTGTCAGCGAGATAAAGCCGCGCTTGGGCAAACGGCGTTGCAATGGCATCTGACCGCCTTCGAAACCGACCTTATGGAAACCGCCGGCGCGTGATTTTTGTCCCTTGTGACCGCGGCCTGCGGTCTTGCCCAAACCGGAACCGATACCGCGCCCTACACGACGCTTGGCATGCTTGGCACCTTGAGCAGGTTGAATTTTATTGAGTTGCATTTGTTATGCCTCGCACTTAACCATGTAAAACACCTTGTTGATCATGCCGCGCACACAAGGAGTGTCCTCCAGTTGCACGGTGTGGTTGATACGACGCAGACCCAGGCCGCGAATGGTATCGCGGTGTGACTGTTTTGTGCCGATCAGGCTCTTGATCTGCGTCACCTTGATGGTCTTGGTATTTGTTTTGGCTTTTGTCATGACTTACCCCAAAATTTCTTCAATGCTCTTGCCGCGCTTGGCCGCAATCTCTGCCGGCGAATTCATCGCTTGCAGGCCTTTCAACGTGGCACGCACCACGTTGTATGGGTTGCTCGAACCGATGCACTTGGCCAGCACATCACGCACACCCACCGCCTCGAACACGGCGCGCATCGCGCCACCGGCAATGATGCCGGTACCTTCCGACGCCGGCTGCATCAGGACTTTAGCCGCGCCATGCTTGCCGATCACGGTATGGTGCAAAGTGCCGTTCTTCAGGCTGACCTTGGCCAGATTGCGGCGCGCTTCATCCATGGCTTTTTGCACGGCGACCGGAACTTCCTTGGACTTGCCCTTGCCCATCGCCACGCGGCCATCGCCATCACCGACCACGGTCAGCGCTGCAAAACCCATGATACGCCCACCCTTGACCACCTTGGTGACACGGTTCACGGAGATCATCTTTTCGATCAGGCCGTCATCACGCTTTTCCTGTTGCTGCATTTTTCCTTGCGGCTTAGCCATTGCTCAACTCCAATTAGAACTGCAGACCATGTTCACGCGCAGCTTCAGCCAGCGCTTTGACACGGCCATGATATCGGTTGCCGGAACGGTCGAATGCAACCTGGGTAATGCCGGCGCTCTTTGCCTTTTCAGCGATACGCTTGCCCACCACCGCCGCAGCAGCCTTGTTGCCGCCGTTCGCGATCTCCTTGCGCACATCTGCTTCAACGCTGGATGCACTGGCCAGCACTTTGTCGCCGCTGGCCGAAATTACCTGGGCATAGATGTGAAAATTGGTACGACTGATTGCCAAGCGAACCGACTTTTTTTCAGCAATGCGTGCACGGGTTTTGCGTGCTCTGCGCTGACGCGCTTCTTTTTTGATCAACATATCCGCCTCAATTATTTCTTCTTGGTTTCTTTCAAAATCACCACTTCGTCGCTATAGCGCACACCCTTGCCTTTGTAAGGCTCGGGTTCGCGGAAGGCGCGAATCTCGGCGGCGACTTGCCCGACCTGCTGCCTGTTGGCACCCTTCAACACGATGTCTGTCTGCGTCGGCGTTTCAACTTTTACTCCGGCAGGCATCTTGTAAGTCACCGGATGGGAATAGCCCAAAGTCAGGTTCAGGGTATCGCCGGCGGCCTGGGCGCGATAACCCACGCCGACCAGGGTCAGCTTGCGCTCGAAACCCTTGCTGACACCCAGCATCATGTTCGCCAGCAGCGCCCGTATCGTGCCGGACATCGCATCGGCTTGCGTGGTATCGTTTTGCGCTTTGCACAACAGGCTGTTGCCGTCGCGCACCACACTCACGTCACCAGACAATGCTTGCTTAAGGGTGCCCAGCGGGCCCTTTACCGAAATTTCACCCGCAGCCAGCGCGACTTCGACACCGCTGGGAACTATGACAGGATTCTTGGCAACTCTAGACATGCTTACCTCACTACGCGACTACGCACAGCACTTCACCGCCAATACCATTGGCGCGCGCTTTGCGGTCGGTCATCAAACCCTTGGAAGTGGACACGATGGCGATACCCAGCCCGTTCATCACTTTAGGAATATCTTCGGAACCCTTGTAAATACGCAATCCGGGACGGCTGATGCGCTGGATCTTTTCGATCACCGGACGGCCGCTGTAATATTTCAGCCCGATTTCCAGCGTGGCTTTGCCGCCGTCGCCAGAAATGACGCTGAAGCCATCTACATAACCTTCGTCTTTCAATACTTCGGCGATTGCCACCTTCAACTTGGAAGAAGGCATTGCAACCGAGGTTTTTTCCGCCATCTGCGCATTGCGAATGCGCGTCAACATATCGGAGATTGGATCACTCATGCTCATATAATTTCTCCTACCAGCTGGCCTTGACGATACCGGGAATCTCACCGCGCATCGCGAATTCACGCAACTTGATACGCCCCAAACCAAACTTTTTGAATGTGCCGCGCGGACGTCCCGTCAACGCACAGCGATTGCGCAGACGCACCGGACTTGAATCACGCGGCAAAGCCTGCAACTTCAGGCGCGCAGCAGCGCGCTCTTCTTCGCTCAACTTGACATTCGAAATCGTCGCCAGCAACAACGCGCGCTTTGCCGCAAACTTCGCCACCATTTCACGGCGCTTTTGTTCGCGGTTGATAACTGCCATCTTAGCCATTAGTCTTCCCTCATTTCTTTAATGGGAGTTTGAATGCCAACAGAAGAGCCTTGGCTTCCTCGTCGGTTTTCGCGGAGGTGGTGATGGTGATGTTCATACCACGCAGCGCATCGATCTTTTCGTACTCGATTTCCGGAAAAATGATCTGCTCTTTCACGCCCATGTTGTAGTTGCCACGGCCATCAAAGGACTTGCCGGAGATACCGCGAAAATCGCGTATGCGCGGGATCGCGACGGAAATCAGCCGATCCAGGAATTCATACATGCGCTCTTTGCGCAATGTCACCTTGCAACCGACCGGATAACCCTCACGGATCTTGAAGCCGGCAATGGACTTCTTGGACATCGTGACGACCGGCTTCTGCCCGGCGATTTTCTGCATATCGCCTACCGCGAACTCCATCACTTTCTTGTCTGCCACCGCTTCGCCGACACCCATGTTCAAGGTGATCTTTTCGATGCGCGGCACTTCCATGACGGATTTGTAGCCGAACTGTTTCATCAGGTCTTTAGCGACCTTGTCTTTGTAAAACCCATGCAAACGCGCCATGCTCTGATACTCCTTAAGCGTCAATCATTTCGCCGCTGGACTTGAACACGCGAACCTTGCGTTTATCTTCCAGCGTTTTAATACCGACTCGATCACCCTTCTTGGCGGCCGCGTTGTATATCGCGACGTTCGAAATATGAATAGGTAATTCCTTTTCCACGATCCCTCCGGTCAAGCCTTTTACCGGATTGGGTTTCTGGTGCTTCTTGACTTTATTGATACCGCCAACCAACAGGTACTCACCAAGGACGCGCAGCACGCTGCCGCGACTTCCCTTGTCTTTGCCGGTGATTACGATTACGTCATCGTCTTTTTTGATCTTGCGCATGATTTTCCTCGTCTCGATTCGTTGCCGCTTACAGCACTTCCGGTGCGAGCGAAACGATCTTCATGAACTTCTCGGTACGCAACTCGCGTGTCACCGGGCCGAAGATGCGCGTGCCGATAGGCTCCAGCTTGGCGTTAAGCAACACCGCAGCATTGCCGTCGAACCTGACCAATGATCCATCGGAGCGGCGCACACCCTTGGCAGTGCGAACCACCACGGCGTTGTACACTTCGCCCTTCTTTACGCGGCCGCGCGGAGCCGCGTCCCGAATGCTGACCTTGATGACATCACCAACGGAAGCATAACGGCGCTTGGAACCGCCCAGCACCTTGATGCACATCACAGAGCGCGCACCGGTATTGTCAGCCACATCTAAAACAGACTGCATTTGTATCATTATTTAATCTCCAACTTGTTCCGCTCACAGCGGCCAGTTTTGGAACCCGTCAGGGTTAGGTCGCCGCATGCGGCGATGAAACGAAGCCGCGCATTATATGCAAATTTGGCAAATACGCAAGCAGTACGTGCAATTAATTAGTTGCCGCCTTCTCAAGCAGCTTTGCAACACGCCAACTCTTGGTCTTGGCAATCGGACGGCACTCTTCGATCATTACCACATCGCCCGTATGAATCTCGTTGGCTTCATCATGCGCATGGTATTTTTTTGAAACGCGAATGATCTTGCCCAGCAGCGGGTGCTTGACTTTGCGCTCGACCAGGACCGTTACCGTCTTGTCCATCTTGTCGCTCGTCACGGTACCAGTCAGGGTACGTTTCAGCTTGGAATCCATTGTTGCGTTAGTTTCGCTGGTTGCTTTTGAATCGCTCATTTCCTGGCACCTTTTTCTGTCAACACGGTTTTCACGCGTGCAATATCCCGGCGCACCTTGCGAAATTCGCTGGTATTGGTTATTTGTTGTGTAGCAGCCTGCATACGCAGACCGAATTGGGCCTTGGTCAAGGAAAGCAATTCGGTTTGCAAATCTGCTGCGGACTTGGCTTTAAGTTCACTGGCCTTCATGTTATGTCCCTACCTGTCTGACTACAAAAGTGGTGGCCAAGGGCAGCTTTGCCGACGCCAGAAGAAACGCTTCACGGGCCAGGGCTTCACTCACGCCGTCCATTTCGTACAGCATCTTGCCCGGCTGAATCTCCGCGACGTAGTACTCGGGGTTGCCCTTGCCGTTACCCATGCGGACTTCCGCAGGCTTTTTGGAGATCGGCTTATCCGGGAAAATGCGGATCCAGATACGGCCGCCGCGCTTGATGTGGCGCGTCATGGCACGGCGTGCGGCTTCGATCTGGCGTGCCGTCAAACGGCCGCGCACCACCGCTTTCAGACCAAACTCACCGAAACTCACCTTGTTGCCACGGGTGGCGATACCGGTGTTCCGGCCTTTTTGCTCCTTGCGATATTTTCTTCTAGCTGGCTGTAGCATGCTTTACTCCCGACTTTCTTGCTTTCTTTTCCGGTTCGGCGGCGACTGGCGCAACGACTTCCTGATCCGAAGTTTCGCCCTTGAATACCCAAACCTTCACACCAATCACGCCGTAGGTGGTCTTCGCCTCGGATGTGCCGTAGTCGATATCGGCACGCAGAGTATGCAATGGCACGCGGCCTTCGCGATACCACTCGGTGCGGGCGATCTCTATGCCGTTCAAACGGCCCGCGCTCATGATCTTGATGCCTTGCGCGCCCAGTCGCATCGCGTTTTGCATCGCGCGCTTCATCGCGCGACGAAACATGATGCGCTTTTCCAGCTGCGCTGTGATGCTCTCGGCGATCAGTTGCGCATCGATTTCCGGCTTGCGCACTTCCTCGATCGCGACATCGACAGATTGCAGGCCCATGCGCTTGCGCAATTCCGCGCGCAGGGATTCGATGTCCTCGCCCTTCTTGCCGATCACCATGCCGGGGCGCGCGGTGTAAATAGTCACCTTGGCGTTCTTGGCCGGACGCTCGATGATCACCTTGGAGACACCGGCAGCAGCCAGTTTCTTTTTCAGATAGGCACGCACATCGATATCTTTAAGCAGCAAGTCTGCAAAATTTTTGCTGTTGGAATACCACTTGGAATCCCAGTTCTTGCGTACGCACAACCGGAAACCCGTTGGATGAATTTTCTGTCCCATAATCTGCCCTTAGCTCCCGACGCTGATCGTAATGTGACAAGTCTGCTTTTCGAGGCGGTTTCCCTGCCCCTTGGCCTTGGCGATAAAGCCTCTGCCGGATGCCGCCTTGTCGACGTAAATAACCTTGACCTTCAATTCGTCTATATCCGCACCATCGTTATGCTCGGCGTTCGCAATCGCGGACTCGAGCGCCTTCTTGATGATGGTGGCAGCCTTTTTCGGGCTGAAAGTCAAAATGTTGAGTGCTTGCGCAACCGGCAAACCGCGGATCTGGTCAGCCACCAAGCGGCCCTTTTGAGCCGAAAGATGAATTTTTCTTGCAACTGCAGTAGTCGTTTTCATCATGCCCCCGGTTTCTTGACCACGGCTTTTTTATCAGCAGAATGGCCCTTGAAGGTGCGCGTCAGGGAGAACTCACCCAGCTTGTGGCCCACCATGTTTTCGGATACGTATACCGGAATATGCTGCTTGCCGTTGTGCACCGCAATGGTCAGACCGACGAACTCGGGTAACACTGTGGAACGGCGTGACCAGGTTTTCACCGGGCGCTTATCATTGGTCGCGCGCACTGCCTCGATCTTCTTGAGCAAGTGAGCATCGACAAACGGACCTTTTTTAATCGAACGTGCCATATCTATCTACCCCTTAAACCTGAAAGCGACGACGCACGATCATGCCGCTGGTGCGTTTGTTGCGACGTGTGCGGAAACCCTTGGCCGGCACACCCCATGGGCTGACCGGGTGACGGCCGGCAGCAGTCTTGCCCTCACCGCCGCCATGCGGGTGATCGACCGGGTTCATGACCACACCCCGAACGGTTGGGCGGACACCGCGCCAACGCATCGCACCGGCCTTGCCGATGGAACGCAGGCTATGCTCGGAATTGCCCACCTCGCCCAGGGTTGCCTTGCAATCGATGTGCACCTTGCGGATCTCGCCGGAGCGCAGACGCAATTGAGCGTAACTGCCTTCGCGAGCCAGCAACTGCACCGAAGTACCAGCCGAACGCGCCAACTGCGCGCCTTTGCCCGGCAACATTTCGATGCAGTGTATGGTCGAGCCGACCGGAACGTTGCGCAGCGGCAATGCATTGCCCGGCTTGATCGGCGCTTCCGAACCGCTCACCAGGGTCGCACCGGCCGCAATACCCTTGGGTGCGATGATGTAGCGGCGCTCGCCATCGGCGTAGCACAGCAAAGCCAGGTTGGCACTGCGGTTTGGATCATATTCCAGGCGCTCCACAGTCGCCGGTATTCCATCCTTGTCGCGCTTGAAGTCGACCATACGGTAATGCTGCTTGTGCCCGCCGCCCTTGTGACGCGTGGTGATGTGCCCGTTATTGTTGCGGCCTGCGGTACTGTTTTGTTTTTCCAGCAATGCTGCGACCGGCTTGCCCTTGTGCAGATCAGGATTGACAAGGCGCACGACGGCGCGCTGCCCCGGTGTTGTTGGTTTTAGTTTAATCAATGCCATGATGATTATCCTTGCTCACTTGCAGCAAAATTGATTTCCTGACCGGGTGCCAGGCATACATACGCCTTTTTCCAGTCATTGCGGCGGCCGATGACACGACCGCTACGCTTGATCTTGCCCTTGACGCATGCCACTTGCACGCTGTTCACGCTCACCTTGAACATCATTTCTACGGCAGCTTTGATCTCAGGCTTGGTCGCGTCCGTTGCGACACGGAAAATGACTTGCTCGTTTTTTTCGGCAACATGGGTTGCCTTTTCGGAGATTTGCGGCGCGAGCAGCACGTTCATCAAACGTTCCTGGCTGAATTGCCCGGAATTTAATTGCCGGGGGCTAACTTTTGGGGTACTCATGCGAACATCTCCTCGATTTTAGCCACCGCGCTGCGCGTCACCAGCACATTCGGAAAACGCACCAAGCTGATCGGGTCGGCCTGATTGGCTTCCAGTACCAGCACGTTAGCCAGATTGCGGGAAGACAGGTACAGATTTTCATCGATGTTGTCGGTGATGATCAGCAGGCGAAAGCGATTGGTATCCACACCCAGGCCCTTGATCTTCTGCGCCAGCAACTTCGTTTTTGGCGAATCGACTGTCAGGCTGTCCACGACCACCAAGCGGTTTTCGCTGACCAGTCTTGACAAGATCGAAGCAAAACCGGCGCGATACATCTTGCGGTTCACTTTTTGGGTGTAATTTTCTTCGGCAGTGTTCGGGAATATCTTGCCGCCACCGCGCCACAACGGGCTGGATGCCATACCTGCACGTGCGCGGCCTGTGCCTTTTTGCGCATACGGTTTGCGGGTGCTCTTGGCGATTTCGCTGCGGCCTTTTTGCTTGCTGTTGCCTGCGCGCGCATTCGCCTGATAGGCGGTAACCAACTGATGGACCAGATCCTCGTTATATTCGCGGCCGAACAGCTCGTCGGAAGCCTTCAGATTGGCGGCCGGCTGACCTTTATCGTTAATGACTTTAAGTTCCATTACACACCTGCCTTAACTGCGGGACGCACGATGATGCTGCTGTTGATACAACCCGGAACAGCACCTTTTACCAGCAGCAATTGACGCGCAACATCGACACGCACGACCTGCAGATTCTGCACAGTCCTTTGCACGTCGCCCAGATGGCCGGTCATGCGCTTGCCCGGAAACACGCGGCCCGGATCTTGCGCCATACCGATGGAGCCGGGCACGTTATGCGACTTGGAGTTACCGTGCGATGCGCGGCCCGATTTGAAATGGTGGCGCTTGATGGTGCCGGCGTAGCCCTTACCTTTGGTTACACCCGTCACATCCACGAGTTGACCCACCTGAAAAATCTCCACACTGACCACGGAGCCTGCTTGCAGGCCATCCAGTTGTGCTGGGGATACGGTGAATTCTTTCAGTGCACTCCCGGCTTCCACACCCGCCTTGGCGTAATGTCCGGCGGCAGCCTTGCTGACGCGACCGGGACGACGTACTCCGTGTGCCAATTGCACAGCGGTGTAGCCATCGGTGCCTACGGATTTAACCTGAGTGACACGATTGTTGGACACTTCCAGCACAGTCACCGGCAACGAAGAACCGTCATCGGTGAATACGCGGGTCATGCCAATCTTGCGACCGACAAGTCCTAAGCTCATTTTTATTTCCTCTTGTTAAGGGGCTGACTTCAATTGGTCAGCCGATTTTTGCTGCTGATACTTACTTGCGAAACCTAGGCACTGCAATCAATTACTGCAACTTGATTTCCACATCCACACCGGCCGGCAGATCCAGCTTCATCAGTGCATCCACCGTCTTGTCGGTAGGATCGACGATGTCCATCAAACGCAGATGGGTGCGGATCTCGAACTGATCACGCGAAGTCTTGTTTACATGCGGGGAACGCAGCACATCGAAACGCTCGATCTTGGTCGGCAACGGCACCGGGCCGTTCACCACCGCACCGGTGCGTTTTGCTGTTTCAACGATACGCGCGGCCGACTGGTCGATCAGGCGATAATCAAACGCCTTCAGGCGTATGCGGATTTTTTGACTTTGCATAATCTTCTCTTGCATTTACGCGGCAATGCCGCTAATTAAAGAACGAAATCGCGTGGTTCAGGCCAGAGACCTGGACCACGCGAGGGGGCGCATTGTAGTCCTACTCAATAATCTTTGCAACCAC
>DHIV01000060.1:0-1298 GCA_002403995.1 Gallionella sp. UBA4737
AGATGTGTATAAGAGACAGCGCCGCAACAGTTCATCGCCAAGTGGCAAGGCTGCCAACTCGCCGAGCGCGCTTTCTATCAGCAACACTTCAACGACCTGTGCGCGCTGGCCGGACATCCCACCCCCGCCGCGCAGGATACCACCGGCGATACCTTCTGTTTTGAAAAAGGCGCGACCAAAACCGGCGGCGGCAACGGCTGGGCGGACGTGTGGAAGCGCGGGTTTTTCGCGGTGGAATACAAAGGCCAGAACGGCGATTTGCACAAAGCACTGGAGCAAGTGCAACGCTACGCGCTGGCATTGGAAAACCCGCCGCTGTTGGTGGTGGCGCGCGCCGACCTGATCGAGATACACACCAACTTCACCAATACCGTTTCTGACACGCACACCATCGCGCTGGAAGAAATCGGCACGCCGGAAAATCTCGCCAAGCTGCGAGCCCTGTTCTTCGAGCCGGAAAAATTGCGTCCTGCACGCACCACGCGCGCCCTCACCGAACAAGCCGCAAAACTGTTCGCCTCACTTGCCAACACCTTGCGCGACCGCGGACATGCGGCGCAACAAGTGGCGCATTTCCTCGACAAGCTATTGTTCTGTTTCTTCGCCGAAGATGCCGGACTGTTGCCCAAAGAGATGGTCACGCGCGTACTGGAGAACGGCGCGAAAGACCCGGCACGCATCGACCGTCAACTTAAACAACTATTCGCCTCGATGAGTAAGGGCGGTGACTTCGGCGCAGAGATCATCGACTGGTTCAACGGTGGGTTGTTCGACAGCGATGCCACACTGCCGCTACAAAGCGACGACATCGCCGCGCTGATTACCGTCGCGCGGCTGGACTGGACAGGCGTTGAGCCTTCTATTTTTGGCACCCTGTTCGAGCGTGGTCTCGATCCGTCCAAGCGCAGCCAACTCGGCGCGCACTACACCGATCCGCAATCCATCATGCGCATCGTCGGGCCAGTGGTCATCGAGCCGCTCAACGCCGAATGGGAAAACGTCAAAGCCCAGATCAAGCAAGGTATGGCGAGCTATGAGGCAGGTGGCAAGGGTTTCAAAAAAGGCCTTGAATCAGCACAGGCCGCGTATCAAGGTTTCATGCAACGCTTAACGGATTTTCGCGTGCTCGATCCCGCTTGCGGTTCCGGCAACTTTTTGTATCTCGCCCTGCACGCGCTGAAAGACATCGAGCATCGCGCCGCGCTGGAAGCCGAAATGCTTGGCTTGCCGCTCGGCTTCGCCGGATTCCACACCGGCCCGCACAACGTCATGGGCATCGAACTCAACTCTTACGCGGC
>DHIV01000060.1:1371-6497 GCA_002403995.1 Gallionella sp. UBA4737
CATCGAACTCAACTCTTACGCGGCAGAACTGGCGCGCGTCACCGTATGGATCGGCGAGTTGCAATGGATGCTGCGCCACGGCATGAGCCCATCGAAAAATCCGATTCTCAAACCGTTGAATCACATCGCTTGTCGCGATGCGGTATTGAACGAAAACGGCAGCGAAACACAATGGCCTAGAGTGGATGCCATCATCGGCAACCCGCCATTCCTCGGCGACAAAAAGATGCGCGCCGAACTGGGCGACGACTACACCGAAGCCTTGCGCGCCTGCTATGCAGATCGGGTACCGGGCGGCGCGGATTTGGTCACCTACTGGTTTGAGAAAGCGCGTGCTCAGATCGAAGCGGGCAAGTGCCAGCGTGCCGGATTGGTTGCGACCAATTCTATTCGGCAGAAGCGTAATCGTCCGGTGCTGGAACGCATACTGGAGAGCGGACAAATCTTCAATGCGTGGAGTGATGAGGAATGGATCAACGAAGGCGCGGCGGTGCGCGTCTCGCTGGTGTGCTTCGGCGTTCACCCCCACCCTAACCCTCCCCCTTCAAGGGGAGGGAATCTAGCTCCTTCCCCCTCGCAGGGGGAAGGTTGGGATGGGGGTATCATGCTCAATGGCAAGCCCGTAGCCACCATTCATGCCGACCTCACCGCAGGCGGTAATGGCGGCAGCGACATGACCGGCGCGATGCCGCTCAAGGAAAACGCCGGATGGTCGTACTTTGGCTTGTGCTTGGCAGGCGCATTCAAAGTGCCGAGCGAAACTGCACAGGCCTGGCTCAAACTGCCGAACCCGCATGGCAAGCCGAACTCGGATGTGCTGAAACCCATCTACAACGGCTCCGATATTACTAGCCGCTGGGCGGGCGATTGGGTGATTGATTTTGCGTTGATGGATGAGCAGCAAGCCGCGCTATATGAAGCGCCGTTCGCCTATGTGGTGGAGCACGTCAAGCCAGTGCGTGCAAACAATCGAGAGGCAATACGTGCCAAAAAATGGTGGCGGCATGGTAGGCCTCGTCCCGAACTGCGACGAGCGATTGTTGGGCTGCCGCGCTATCTTGTGACGGTAGAAACGGCGAAACACAGGATATTTACTTGGTTGCCAATCACGGTTGCACCAGAGCATAGGCTGATTGTCTTTCCTCGCCAAGATGATGTGACACTCGGTATTTTGTCTTCTCGTTTTCATATCACTTGGACACTTGCGCAAGGTGGGACGCTGGAAGACAGGCCAGTCTATAACTCGACTCGCTGCTTTGAGACCTTTCCTTTCCCTGAAGGGCTGCACCCCGCCGATACCGCTCCATCCGTTCGTCCTGAGCTTGTCGAAGGGCGTGCGGACGCGCAACCCGTTCATGCTTCGACAGGCTCAGCACGAACGGGGGAAAGTGATGCGATTGCCACAGCCGCGCATAAGTTGAACGAGCTCCGCGACAACTGGCTCAACCCGCCTGAGTGGACGGATTGGGTGCGCATACCGGAAGAAGAAAAAGCAGGCTATCCCGCGCGTTCCGTTGCCAAGCCCGGACACGAATCTGACCTGAAAAAGCGCACCCTGACCAATCTCTACAATGCCCGCCCCGCGTGGCTGGACAACGCCCACAAGACGCTGGATGCCGCTGTCGCCAAGGCTTACGGCTGGAACGACTACACGTCGGAGATGCCAGACGAGGAAATCTTGCGGCGGTTGCTGGCGTTGAATTTGGAGCGATCGCTATGAGCAACGAACGGAAAATTGTAACTCTTGATGACATCGAGAGCCGACATCTCGTTGACCATCGCAAACCTTACTATGATTGGCTTCGCCATCTTGTAACGCTATGTATCGGCACACTGACTGTGCTTGTTGCTCTTCAAGGGCATTACGTGCCGCTTCATCCAAAACTACTATGGGCACTTGCCTTGTGTTGGGCAGCATTAACGGCCACTATATTTCTCGGCATACTGGTTCTTCGGGCAGAATACCTGTTGCCTCTGGATGCGGTTCGTAAAATTCAAGTAAGCCGTGCATCCATTGGGGATAGAGCAACCGAAAATCTTATTTCTCGCGGCGGTTTGCAGGTATCTCCGCCTTGGCATCATCGGTGGGCTGTTCGACTAATGCTTGCATTGTTTTTTCTTGCGCTTTTATCTCTTTGTGTATTCGCTATCAGCAATATAGGTGAGTTGCATGGCTAATCCATTGAGGACTTAGCCCGCGTAGGGCGTATTAGCCGCAAGGCGTAATGCGCCGAATGTTTGAAACTATCCGGCGGAAGAGTGGCGTAAAATGCGCAGAAAGTTAACGAACAACTTTAAATTCCATCTGCGAATTTTAGGTTGACCTAAAGCAAGCGGCGTTCCGTAACCAGATGTGCGAGAAAGAAAAATGATCGAGAAGATTTGTTTTAGGCCGCATAACTTGGCGAACCCCCATGTCGCCTAAATTACGTTAGGGTGCTCGCGGATGGATGACTGGCTCATCAAACTTATTGCTCCTGTACTTGCGGCGGTGGCAGGTGTCTACCTTGGTTATCTTCAAGGTCGTTGGAGTAAATACAAGGAGATTGTCTATGCCAAGAAAATCGAAATATACTGCAATCTCGTTACGCAACTTTTGGAATTCGCATCACTTTGTGCGCCGACCCAGAATGTGACCATGGAGCAATATGGCAAAGTAGTTTCCAGTTTTATTGAAACGCAAAATGCATTTTTCAGAGCTAGTCTTTTTATGACAGATGCCCTGCACAAAGATATTCAGGAAGTTTTTACACCTGCCAATGATCGCTTGGCGAGAATTCATTCAACCCTCGGCAATCTCAATAAGATGAACAAAGGTGAGGTGCAGTCGGAGCAGGAGCTAGGCGCGCAGAATTTTGCAGAATTCAAAACCACTACCCTTGGCGCGCTACAAGACTTGCAAAACTTACCTGGTCCTTTTTTGCCGTTAATTCAGGCAGCGCCTCGCATAGTGAAGATGCTGAAAAAAGACTTGGGCATTTTCGCTTTGGATAGCAGGTTTTATGAAAAAGCATCCTAACCCTACTCAAGCGGGACTGCGCGAATAAAGCCTCGCGCAGACCCTTAGCTCGTTAACCGACCAACCGTGCGCGACATATCGGATCAGATCCATTCCTTTCTTGCGGCAACTACCGAGGCCGCGACTATCCTTTCCCGCATACCCGAAGAGGTGCGTGAAGCCTTAGTCATCGTTCTCGACGTCGATGAGCAATTCGATTTACTTGATCGTGACCTGAAAACCGACGAGATCGTGTCTCTCCTCGCCCACTTCTCTTTTGCCAAGCCAACTCTCCTTGCTCAAGTGGAGTTCTCTGAATCAATCATCCCGGACGGAGTGCCCATCCGCCTTGTCGAAGCCCTAGCAAAGCATCGAAACGAGATTTGGCTTGTGCATCTCAATGACGCTGACCCGTTCCCTTCTAATCCTCATGCGCACAACAAGGAAAACGGCTTGAAACTCCATCTCGGAACCGGTGATCTGTACCGAAAACGAGATTTCGTTGGAAAGGTTCGCTGGAAAGACCTATTGGCTATTCGAGAAAAACTTCCCAGCGTTAGTCTGCCGTCGCTTGGCGAGCAAAATGTAGGCTAACCCGGCAGACAAGCGGGACTGTAACCTTCCCTCAGGAATCATCGGCAGCATCAATATTTTTTCATCCCCTCATTACTCCGGTCAGTCTGCCTGCCAGACCAGCCGGTCATCACTGCGCATCAGCCTGGTGCCGAATTCGGCGCACAGCATCTCCATACGCGTGCTGATCGCCTTGAATTCCTCGTCGCGCGCCAATGCGACATGCGCCACGCTCAATGAGACCGGCAGCAGTTCGATGCGGCACAACTTGCCGTTCTCGAACATCAGTTTGAACAAGCAGGAACGGTCGTTGCGAAGCTGCGGATGTACGGCATAGTCGTCGATTAAATTGCCGGTGTCGTAGAGGATGGGTTTGCCCTGATAAATCTCGATGCCCTGGCAGATATGCGCGCTGTGGCCGTGGTAGATGTCGGCACCGAGTTCGATCACCCGTCTGGCGAAGCTGCGGAATTCGTGTGATGGACGCTCGACGAAATTGGCGCCCCAGTGGTTGGAGAACATCACCAGGTCGGCGCCTTGCGCACGCGCCTGCGCAATGCTGTTTGCGATGCGCGCCAGCGTTTCTTGTTGTAGCGAGATTTCCAGATAGTTGGTGCCGGGGTGCTCTGCACTGGCGGAGAAATCCGGTTCGTTGTCGGTGAACGAGAGCAATGCCACGCGGCAGGGCGCTGCGCCGGCCTCTTCTATTAACACGGCATCGAGCATCGCCGGGGCGGCGGCTTCCGTTGCATTGACGCCGGCACCGGCATGGCGGATGCCGGTCACCCTGAGCATGCGCAACGTGTCGTGCAGGCCGCGTTCTTCGTAGTCGAGGATATGATTGTTGGCGAGCGCGCAGGCATCGATGCGCGCCGCCTGCAACACGCGCACGGCCTTGGGGTCGGCGCGGAAGTGGAACATTTTTCGGGTGTGTGACCATTGGCGGAGATGGTTGGTCAAGGCGCATTCCAGATTGACGATGCGCAGGTCGGCCTGCGCCAGATGTGGCAGCACGTCGCCCCACACTTCTTCCGGCTGCATGTCCTTGAGGCGCTCGTTGACGAGGCGGCCGAGCATTACATCTCCGGTTAAGGCCAGCGTAAGCATGGTTGTTTCATTCGCATTAAAAACACCAACAATTCCCTCCCCTTCAAGGGGAGGGTTAGGGTAGGGATGGGGTTAAAAGCGCATGTCAGCATATCACTCACTCCATCCCCATCCCACCCTTCCCCTTGAAGGGGAAGGTGCTAACACGTGGTGTTTCTATTCGCAATTGAAATCACATCGTGCGCTTCAGCAGCTTGCGCAGCGCAGCCAGCGAACGGGTGTTGAGCACGTCGGATTTTTCCAGCCAGCCGCGCCGCGCCTGCCCGACGCCATACTGCAGATTGGCGAAATCGAACGTGCTGTGCGCATCCGAGTTGATGCTGACCAGCACGCCTTCTTCCCTGGCGCTTTGGCAGTGGCTGTCGAGCAAGTCGAGACGTTCCGGGTTGGCGTTCAGTTCGAGGTAGCAGCCGCGCTGTTTGGCATGGCGGATGATGCGCAGCATGTC
>DHIV01000060.1:6733-12007 GCA_002403995.1 Gallionella sp. UBA4737
GGGTGATCCATCGCGCGCAGGATGCGCTCGGTCTGTTTGGCGCGCGACAGGTCGAAGCGGCTGTGCACCGCGCCCACCACCAAATCGAGCCGCGCCAACACCGCATCCGGCAGGTCGAGGCTGCCGTCTTCGAGGATGTCCACCTCGATGCCCTTGAGCAGCGTGATGCCGTCCAGTTGGGTGTTGAGGCGGTCGATCTCGTCGCACTGGCGCGCCAGTTGCAGCGGGTCAAGACCGTGCGCCACGGTGAGGCGGCGTGAGTGCTCGGTGATGGCCAGGTATTCCAGTCCCAGCGCCTTGGTCGCCAGCGCCATGTCGCGCAGGCTGTCGTGGCCGTCGCTGGCCTTGGTGTGCGCATGCAGGTCGCCCTTGAGGTCGGACAGTTCGACTAACTTTGGTAGTCTCCCGGCGTGAGCCGCCTCGATCTCGCCGCGGTCTTCGCGCAGCTCCGGCGGTATGTAAGGCAAGCCGACCGCGCGGTACACCGATTCCTCGCTGTCGCCGGCGATGCGCTGCATGCCGCGGAACACGCCGTACTCGTTGACCTTGAGGCCGAGCTGCTGCGCGATGCGGCGGATCGCGATGTTGTGCGACTTGGAGCCGGTGAAATAGTGCAACGCTGCGCCGTAACTTTCCTGGGCCACCACGCGCAGGTCGACCTGCATGCCGCACTTGAGCAGGATGCTGGCGCGTGTTTCACCGGCGGAGAATACTTCGGCCACTTCGTCATACGCAGTAAAGCGCTGCATCACAGTGCTGTCCGGCGTCGCAGTCACCAGGATATCCAGGTCGCCGACGGTCTCGCGCATGCGCCGGAAGCTGCCGGCCACGACTACCTGCTGCACGCCGGGGATGGCTTGCAGGAAGGCGCGCAGCGTCTCGGCATATTGCGCCGCGATGGCGAGCTTGAAGCGGCGACTCTGGCCGGCATGGGCTTGCACGGCCTGCAAGATGTTCTGCTCGGTTTTTTCGCCGAAGCCGTGCAGCGCGCGGATGCGGCCATCCTGTGCGGCGCGATGCAGTTGTTCGACGGTCTGCACGTCGAGATCGTGGTACAGCGCCTTGACCCGCTTAGGCCCCAGGCCGGGAATCTTCAGCAGCTCGGTGATCGCGGGCGGCAGTTCGCGGCGCAACCTATCCAGCAGGCTGCAATGTCCGGTCGTGACGATCTCTTCGATCTTGCCGGCGAGATCGGTGCCGATGCCGGGCAGGCGGGTCAGGTCATCGCCGCGCTCCACCAGCACGCGCGCCTCCTGCGGCAGGTCACCCAGGATGCGCGCGGCATTGCGGTAGGCGCGGATGCGAAAGGTATTCGCACCCTCGATCTCGAGCAGGTCTGCGATCTCTTCAAAGATGATGGTGATGTCGGCGTTATGGACGGGCATGGGCGCATTGTATTCCTCTGATGGGCGGGCCGCGTCAGCATTTCGATAGACTGTTATAGTGATTGCTTCACGCTATGTTTGATTCCAAATATGCGTTCAGGATGACAATAGTTTTGCCGGATGTCCGAAAAACTTTTGGCTGGGCACCCGTAGGAGCGGGTCATGCCCGCGAACCATTTTTCGCGGGCATGGCCCGCTCCTACAATTATTGAGGTTCTTAATGGAAGTGGAACGAGGCAGACATGGCAGTCGAAACCGAACTCAAATTGCGCATCGCACCCGAACAGCTCGCCCGGTTGAGGCGGCATGCGCTGCTCAAGTCGTGTTCCGTATCACGTCCGGTCACGCGCCGTATTTACAACATCTATTACGACACCCCGAAGCTTGATCTGCATAGCTCCGAAATGGCATTGCGCCTGCGCCACGCCGGGCGGCAATGGCTGCAAACCTTGAAGGGCGGCGGCTCGGTGCAGGCCGGGCTGCATCAGCGCAACGAGTGGGAAGTGCCGGTGAGCAGCGCGAAACTGGATTTTTCTTTTTTGACGGAAGAGACGGGACCGCAGGCGGCAGAGTGGGAAGAACACTTGCCGCAGGCGTTGCGCAAAAAATTGCAGCCGGTGTTCGTCACCGATTTTTCCCGGACCAGCCGCATGTTGCTGTGGCATGGCGCGCAGATCGAATTGTGCATGGATCATGGCGAGATCAGCACCGAGCATCGCAGCATACCGGTCTGCGAGCTGGAGCTGGAATTGAAATCCGGCGATCCGCGGCAGCTATTCGAGTTGGCGCAGGCAATACTGGAGATCGTGCCGTTCGAGCTGGAGGCGGTCAGCAAGGCGGAGCAGGGCTATCGCCTGTTGTCAGGATATGTCGGGCATCCGGTCAAGAGCGTCGCGCCTGAGCTTTCCAGGACGAACACGCTGGACGATATGCTGAAAAAGCTGATCTGGTCTTGCTTGCAGCATTTTCAAAACAATTTGTCCGGTGCGATGGGGAGCGATGATGCCGAGTATCTGCATCAGATGCGCGTCGCGTTGCGCCGTTTGCGCGTGGTGTTGCGCATGGCGGAAAAGGTTCGCGCCGGCAAACAGCTGGCCATGCTGAGCAAAGATGTTTCGGCTCTTTGTGTCGCGCTGGGGCGGATACGTGAATGGGATGTGTTCATCGCCCAGACGGTACAGCCGATGTGCAAGCGCATGCCGGGACACGCCGGTTTGCAGGCATTGCTGGCGGCCAGCGAGCGGCAGCGTGCAGCCTGTTATGCGGCGCTGCGCAGTGAGGCCAAGGCGCGTGAACTGCAGCGTTTGCTGCTGCGTTTTGCGATCTGGATGAATGGAGCTTATTGGCTGCATGCTGGTTGGCAGCATGCAGCGGCCGCGCAGCCGGCGCATGAGTTTGTGAACCGTCGTTTGCAAAAGTTGGCAGAACGATTCGCCCGGTCCGGGCAGCATCTGAATACCTTCGATGCCGCGCAATTGCATGCGCTGCGTATCCTCGCCAAGAAGCTCAGATACAGCGCGGAGTTTTTCGCGGCTTTATACGACAAGCGTAAAGCCAAGGCCTTTCTTGCCGCGCTAGGCAAAGTGCAAGAGGTGCTCGGCCAGATCAACGATGTCGCGGTGGCGCATCGTTTGCTGGACGGCTTGGCGGCGGATGCCGCTCTGGCTGCGAACGCTTTGTCTGCACATGGGGAGACGGTCGTTCTGGAGGCCGTCACTTTGTCCCGGGGCTGGATCGCGCACGATCTATCCCACCAACTCAGTGTATTGCGCAAAACCATACAACGCTTCAATAGACAAGCCGCGTTTTGGGAAAAATAAATAGCCGGTGGTGATTGCCAGCGGCGGCGTTGCAGTTTATCGTGTGCGGGTGAATCAGCTAATGTCGATTGGGACGATGTTATTCGAACTGTGGGTCTTGCTTGGGAAAGGAAAAACATGAGCTCTGTACAAAAAACGTCGCTACTCGTCGGTATTCTGGTCATTATAGGCGTAGGAGCATTTGTGTATTTCGATCCCATGGACCTGAATCTTCAGGGCTTGAAGCAGAAACCCGCTGCGGCGGCACCCAAGTCAGCCATCGCACCAACACGAACGAAAGCCTCCGTCGCTGTACCACGCCCAGCACCATCGCCAGCGCCTGCGGCAACATCACCTGCTGCTGCGCCTAAAGTCGCCGCTGCTCCAACTCAAGCGAAAGCGCCTGCTGCCGCAACACCCCCGGCACCATCTCCAACTGCTGCGCCTGCAGCTACACCAGCCGCAGCCCCCCCTGTTGCGGCCGCGGCTCAGGTTCCGCAGCAGCCAATGAAACTATCCAAAGTGACCATGACTGCCAGCAAGCCGGCCATTGATAAACCAACGAGAGCGAAAAATCAGGATCTGAGACATTGCCTGGATTTGGAGACCGACGCAGCGATTGCGAAATGCGCAGGTGAGTAGGCGTGGCTACTCCGCCGCTTGAGGCGCGGCATCGGCCGTCCGGATTGAACTCGCAATTCAATGGAGGCCGGCTGGCGTTTGCGGATTATGTGGCGCGCAACCGCGACATGCTCAGCAGGGTGCACGCCGGTGCTGCCGATCTGGAAAAAATAATCGACGGCAACGCGCCGTTCGAACTGAAGCCGCCAGCCGGTTTTCCGGCCGGACAACAAAAACCCTATCGGCGCGGCGTACTGCTCACGCATGGCCTTACCGGTTCCCCATATTCGATGCGTTACCTTGCTGCGTTCTTTCAGCAGAACGGTTTTCGTGTCATGGTCGTATTGTTGCCGGGACATGGCACGCAGCCGGGAGACCTCCTTGAGGCGACCTGGCAGGAGTGGGCCAAGACGGTAGCCTATGGTGCTTATAAACTTGCCGAGGAAGTAGATGATGTCTATCTGGCGGGATATTCCATTGGCGGCGCACTGAGCGTTTACCAGAGCCTGCGCGATAGCCGGGTACGCGGCCTGTTCCTGTTTTCCCCCGCAATCAGGATAACGCCAAAGGCGGCGTGGGCCAACCTGCACAAGCTGTATAGCTGGCTGATGCCATCCGCCAAATGGATACATATCTTCCCCGATCGGGACATTTATAAGTATGAGTCCTTCACGAAGAATGCTGCCGCCCAGATGCATGCGCTGTCCAGAAAGCTCAGTGCTCTGTTGCAGCAACATCAGCTAAATATTCCGGTATTCACCGTTGCCAGTGAGGATGATATAACGGTCAAAACATCGGCCATCCTGGAATTCATCTCGCGTGCGCGTCACCCATCCAGCAAGCTGGTGCTGTATACCACTGAACCAGAAAAATTTCCGCCCAGCATTCTGGCAGGCAAAGTGGAATTGGTGAACAGTACAGTTCCCGCGCAGAAAATATTGAGCTCCGCACACCCGGCCATCGTGATTCCGCCCGAGGACACGCATTATGGTGCGGCGGGGGAGTATTCCAATTGCGTGCATTATTATCCGGGCGAGATGGAAAAATACGAGGCCTGCCTCCGGCATCCCGAGCAGGATTTGCAAGGCGAGATTACCGAGAAAAACCTCAAAGCCGGTATTCTGCGGCGCCTGATGTACAACCCGAATTTTGCGGCGCTTAAAGTTTCGATGCAGCGGTTCATAGATAATTTGCCTTGAATGCAATCCTCCCACTTTTGATTCGCCACGAATCAAAAGCACGTTCGCCCTGATGCTTCGACAATCTCAGCACAGGGTACATCCGTTCGTGGTGAGGTATCGAACCACAACGGATGTATCGAAGGGTGAATGGATGCAGCGGGGGCCACTTCGACAAGCTCAGGACAGGCTTCGATACGCTCTGCGTACCCTGTGCTGAGCTCGTCGAAGTATCAGCCCGAACGGACATAGGAAGTAAGTTTGTGCCGAATCAATAGGACGTTGAGCGCA
>DHIV01000060.1:12283-13716 GCA_002403995.1 Gallionella sp. UBA4737
ACAAAATAACTGCCGGTGATCAATATCGCCAGGCGATGGTCGCCTTGCGATATCCAGCTTACCAGGCCGTAAGTCAGCGGCCCCAAGATCGATGAAAGCTTGACCGCCATTCCCCATAGCCCGAAGAACTCGGCGCGCCGCGTGGCCGGGCTCAACAAACCGACCAACGCGCGCCCTGCGGATTGGCTGGAGCCCATGCAGATTCCCGCGAGGTTGGCGGCGATCCAGAACATATCAGGTCCTTGTGCACCCCATGCCAGGCCGACCATGATGATCCAGCCGATCAGCGTCAATGCGATGGTGGGAATATGGCCGATGCGGTCTTGCACATGCCCGAACAGAAAAGCGCCGATCGCGGCGGTGATGTTGACCACGAAAATCAGCATGATGATCTGCTGGGTAGTGAAGTGCATCGCCTGCTGCGCGTAGATCGCCGCGAGCGTGATTACCGCCTGGATGCCTGCCTGATAAAACACCGTGCAGATCAAAAAGCGCCTCAGGTCGCGGTAATCCCTCGCGTGTTTGAGAGTTTGCATTAGCCGCGCGAAAGATTCCTGCACCAGGTTCTGCCCCTGCAAATGTGGCTGCGGCACGGCGCGTTCCTTCAGGAACAGGAAGGTGGGCAGGCTGGAAATCGCGAACAGCGCGGCGGTGATCAGCATCGTCACCGGCACGAAATCCGCAGCCTGCTTGCCCTGTCCCTGCGCCCAGGTCACATAAGCGAGGCAGGCGCCCAGGCTCACCAGGCCGCCGACATAGCCCAGGCTCCATCCCCATCCCGACACCTTGCCGAGCGAGCGACCGGTCGCCAGTTCCGGCAGGAATGCCGCTATCAGATTCTCGCCGCTGCCGTAAAAAAAATTGGAAAGCACGATCAGCGGGATGGTGAGCCACAGGCTGCCCGGCCCGGCAAACGCAAGCAGCGCGGTAAACAACACGCAGCCGATGGTGGTCAGCACCAGCAGCTTTTTCTTGGCGGCATACGCATCCGCATAAGCCCCGATCACCGGTGCGGTGAACATGATCGCGGCATACGAGACCGCCAGTGCAGCCGTCCATGCGAAGGTCGCCCACGGCTGGTTGTCCGCCACCACCGAGACGAAATAGGCATTGAAAATCGCGGTGATGACTACCGTGGTGTAGCCGGAGTTGGCGAAATCGTACATCGCCCATGCCCAGACTTCGCGCGGAGTGACGGTTTTAGCAAGAGAATGGCGCATGGTTTTTCTTGACTGCCTTGGGTGGATGAGGGGATATTGTTGACCATTACGGCTGAAAACCCAAATAGTCCGTGCTTAACCGCGCTCAAAGTTTCGATGCGGTGGATTATTGATATAGTAGTCACAGATGAATAGGACATTTCGTGAGGAACTATCAGCTTTATACAAGCGCTGATGGTCTGAAATGTGCCAAAAACTGCCATTCGCGCATAT
>DHIV01000082.1:0-7984 GCA_002403995.1 Gallionella sp. UBA4737
CAGGGCGACAAATGGGTGCGCTTTGAACCGTACCAAGGCTACAAATTAACCTTCACCATTAATTTTACCCACCCGGTGTTTGCCAATACCAGACAGCACGTCACGGTTGATCTGGGCGAGGAATCCTATGTGCGCGACATCAGCCGGGCGCGAACCTTCGGTTTCATGCAGGATGTCGAGAACATGCGCGCACAGGGTCTGGCTCTGGGCGGCAGTCTGGACAACGCCATTGTGATGGATGACTACCGGGTGCTGAATGCGGACGGTTTGCGTTTCGAGGATGAATTCGTCAAGCACAAGGTGCTTGATGCGATCGGTGATCTTTACCTGCTGGGACATCCGCTGATCGGCGCGTTTTCCGGCTACAAATCCGGCCATGCCTTGAATAATGCCCTGTTGCGGGAGCTGCTCGCAGATGATCAGGCCTGGGAGTATGTGACGTTCGATAGCATGGAAGAAGCCCCCGCGTTCCTGCGGCTGCAGCTCCAGTCTGTTTAATCCGGGTGCTGGATACGCCACGATGGATTATGACTGGTGTATAACCAATAACTTGGCTGGCGTAATTTGCCAACCTGGTCAGATGGCTGGCTGTTCCATCAGCAATTATTGCCTCCTGTCATTGCCAGCATGAAAGCGGCGTGCCGGTGTTGATCCTGCGTTTATACATCGTGCTTGTGGCATTACTGCTGGTGTTGAGCGGAGCGATGTATATCTTTACGCGCAATCGCCGTTACCTTGAATTTGCGCGGCAAACGGTGCGATTCACTGTGCTGTTGCTGCTAGTGTTCGCACTGCTGTTTGTGCTGGAACGTTACGTGCTGGTCGGCTGGCTGGCTGCACTTTAACGATTCACGAAGTTAATGATTCACGAAGTTGCGGGAGCAGTAGTTGCGAAGATGCCTGTCAGTTTTTCGATTTAGCCATCTTTTCCAGCGCAAGTTTGAGCGGTGATTCATTCAGGCTCTGGCTGAAATCATTCAGTGCTTGCTGTGCCGTTTTGCTTAGTCTGTGAGGGGCGGGTTTGGGTTGAAGGCGATCGAAGGAAACTTGCACCTTGACGCGGATTCCGCTAACCTCGCAACCCTTGCCCTGCATCATAATGGCCAGTTCCGGGGCAAGCTGGCGCAATTTGGCAGCGACACTGGCATTGGCGACTGCGATGCTGAGCGTGCCGAGGTGCAGGCCCAATACCTGTATTTGGCTGGACTGCGCAAGCTGGGGCGGGGCGACACTGATAAAATGGCGTTGCAAGGCTGATAAAGCCTGGGCTTTGGCCAGTAGCGGACGCAGTTCCTGATTGCTGTTCAGCAATGTTTTTAGATGTTGTACCACAAATTTTCGGTTACTTTGAGGAAGGGGGAGGCATGAATATTATTCTAGTTTCCAATCGAATGGCAAAGACCCGCAGTATTTCGCTGGGTGGATGGCAAATTGCGTTATTGCTGATGTTGCTGTCCGGACTGATGTTGGGCGCGGCATTTACCTTCCAATACGTGCTGGTGCGCTTTGCTCCGGAAGGTTTGAGCGATGAGATCCGCACATTATTATCCAAAGTGCAGAGCGACGAACAACAAAAACAGCAGGTTTACATGCATAGCAGTCTGGATGCCATGGCGGTCAGGGTCGGGCAGATGCAGGCGCAGTTGCAGCGCCTGGATGCGCTTGGTGCGCGCCTGACAAAGCTGACTGGCATGAAACCGGAGGAATTCCAGTTTTCCCAGCCACCCGCACAGGGCGGACCGTTGGTGGTGTTCCCCGAGCAGAAAATGTCCGAGAATGGTCTGAGCCAGCAACTGGACAGATTGAGCCGGGTGGTCAGTGATCGCAGCGACAAATTGCTGGCCCTGGAGACCTTGCTGCTGCAGAACCAGTTGAGCCGCAAGTTGCTGCCTTCCATCCCGCCTGTCCACACCGGATTTTATTCCTCGAATTTTGGCTGGCGTATCGATCCTTTCACCGGCGCCAACGCGATGCACGAAGGAGTGGACTTTGTGGCGGATGCGGGAACATCGATCTACGCTTCGGCCGGCGGTGTGGTGGACTATGCGGGCTTGCATCCCCAGTATGGTAATATGGTCGAAATTGATCACGGCAATGATATCGTCACGCGCTACGCGCATGCTTCCAAATTGTTCGTGAAGGTCGGTCAGGTGGTGAGGCGCGGCGAGAAGATCGCCGAGGTGGGAAGCACCGGTCGTTCCACCGGCAACCATTTGCACTTCGAAGTCCGTTATAAGGGTATCGCTCAGAATCCCGTGCGCTTTTTGCAAAAAGCCGCCGGTTAACAGTGATGGATATTGGCGAGGGTGAGGTGATAGATTGCCTCACCCTTTATTATTTGTAGGGGATCTCTAAAAATCCAGATTTCATCCCAACTGCTGCGTTGCGTAAAAAATTTCTTGCTGGCATATAAATCATATGCGGCGCTGCTAAATTTTTCCCGCGTCTTGCATTTGGGCGAACTCTGAATTTTTAGATGTCCCCCGTAGTCGAGAAAATTAAAATATGATTTCCAGTGTGCTGAAAAGTATCTTCGGTAGCCGCAATGATCGCTTGCTCAAGCAATACCGCGCTACAGTCCAAACCATCAATAAGCTGGAAGCCGAGATCGCCAAGTTGAGCGATGAGGCGTTGCGCCAGAAAACCGATAATTTCAAGCAACGGTTTGGGCAGGGCGAATCACTCGATGCGCTGCTGCCGGAGGCGTTTGCGGTGGTGCGCGAGGCGAGTTCACGATCGCTGGGGATGCGTCATTACGATGAACAGCTGATCGGCGGCATGGTATTGCACTACGGCAAGATCGCCGAGATGCGCACCGGCGAAGGCAAAACCCTGATGGCCACCCTGCCTGTCTATCTGAACGCCATTTCCGGCAAGGGCGTGCACGTCGTTACGGTGAACGATTATCTGGCCGGTCGCGATGCCGAGTGGATGGGCCGGCTGTATCGCTTTCTGGGCTTGTCGGTGGGTGTGATCCTGTCGCAGATGGAGTCGGCCAACAAGCAAGCCGCTTATGCCTCCGACGTTACCTACGGAACCAACAACGAATTCGGTTTCGATTACCTGCGCGACAACATGGCGACGCATGTCAGCGAACGTTTTCAGCGCGCATTGAACTATGCCATCGTGGACGAGGTGGACTCGATCCTGATCGACGAGGCGCGCACCCCGCTGATCATTTCCGGCCAGGCTGAAGATAACGTGGATATTTATGTGCGTATCGACAAACTGGTACCGCAACTGGTGCGCAAGACCGGGGAAGCCGATGCAGAAGGCCCCGGCGACTACAGCGTGGACGAAAAAAACAATCAGATCCTGCTGACCGAGTCCGGTCACGAACACGCTGAAAACATCCTTGCCCAGGCCGGGCTGTTGCCGGTAGGCGGCAGTTTGTATGACTCCGCCAACATCACGCTGATCCACCATTTGTATGCGGCTTTGCGCGCGCACAACCTGTTCCACCGCGACCAGCATTACGTGGTGCAGGAGGGCGAAGTGGTGATCGTGGATGAGTTCACCGGCCGCCTGATGGCCGGACGGCGCTGGTCGGATGGCCTGCATCAGGCGGTGGAAGCGAAAGAGGGCGTGACCATCCAGAAGGAGAATCAGACGCTCGCTTCAATCACGTTCCAGAACTATTTCCGCATGTACAGCAAATTGGCCGGCATGACCGGCACGGCGGATACCGAGGCCTATGAGTTCCAGCAGATCTACAGCCTGGAAACGGTGATCATCCCGCCGCATCGCCCGACCATACGCAAGGATATGATGGACAAGGTGTACCTCACCGCCGGGGAGAAATATCATGCGGTGATCGATGACATCAAGGATTGCTACGAGCGCGGGCAACCGGTGCTGGTAGGCACGACCTCGATCGAGAATTCAGAATTGCTGTCGGGCTATCTGCAGCGCGACAAGTTCCCGCATCAGGTGCTGAATGCCAAGCAGCATGCGCGCGAGGCGGAAATCATCGCGCAAGCCGGGCGTCCGAAGATGATCACCATCGCCACCAATATGGCGGGGCGGGGCACGGACATCGTGCTGGGCGGCAATGCCGAAAAACAGATCGAACTGGTTCGTGAGGATGCCAGCCTGGATGAGGCAACCAAGGAACAGCGTATCACGCGGTTAAAAGCCGAATGGCAGGAATTGCACCAGCAGGTGATTGCCAGCGGCGGACTGCACATCATTGGCACCGAGCGGCACGAATCGCGCCGCGTGGATAACCAGTTGCGCGGGCGTTCCGGGCGCCAGGGCGATCCCGGTTCCAGCCGTTTCTTCCTGTCGCTGGAAGACCCGTTGTTGCGCATCTTTGCCTCGGACCGGGTCACCGCGATCATGAACCGGTTCAAGATGCCGGAAGGCGAAGCGATCGAGCATAGCTGGGTGACGCGCGCGATCGAGAATGCGCAGCGCAAGGTGGAGGCGCGCAACTTCGACATGCGCAAGCAGATCCTCGAATACGACGATGTCGCCAACGATCAGCGCAAGGTGATCTATCAGCAGCGCAGCGAGTTGCTGGAAAGCGCGGATATCACCGAAACCATCCAGGCGATGCGCGAAGACGTGCTGGAAAATACCGTCAGTCTGTATATCCCGCCGCACTCCATGGAAGAGCAATGGGATGTGCCCGCGCTGGAAAAGGCTTTGGCCGCCGAGTTCCGGTTGGAGCTGCCGCTGGTGCAATGGCTGGAACAGGATAAGCAGTTTAATGAAGCCGCGCTGCGTCTGCGCATCAGGGAACAGGCACAGCAGCAATACCGGGCGAAGGTCGATGCGGTGAGCGCGGAGGTCATGCATCATTACGAGCGTGCGATCATGCTGCAAAGTCTGGACGTGCATTGGCGCGAGCACCTGTCTGCGCTGGATCATCTGCGCCAGGGCATCCATTTGCGCGGTTATGCGCAAAAGAACCCGAAACAGGAATACAAGCGCGAGGCGTTCGAATTGTTCGCCGCGATGCTGGATGCGATCAAGCTCGAGGTGACGCAGGTATTGATGACCGTGCAAGTGCGCAGCGAATCGGATGTGGAGGCAGTAGAAGCCGCGCCCGCGCCGGAAAATGTGCAGTATCATCACGCTGATTACGCCGAAGCGCTTTTGGCCGGGCACCCGGATGAGGCGCTGGCCCCATCTGCCGAGAAGCGGGCGGATCAGGCAAATGATGAGGAACATAAGCCGTTTGTGCGCAATGAGCAGAAGGTGGGACGCAATGACCCGTGCCCATGCGGGTCCGGCAAGAAATACAAACAGTGCCATGGCAGGTTGAGTTAAACCGCGAAGGAGAACGAGATGTCATTAGTGATGGATACGCTGCGCAACTCAACGATCACCGAAGAGTTGAGTGATGCAGAAGTGGAAATTATCAAGGGACTGTTCGAGGTTCAGGACTACAAATCCGGCGAGATAATCGTCCAGCCTGGGGACAAGCAACCTGACAATCTGTACATATTGGCGCATGGCGATATCGAAGTGAGGATAGCAAGCGGCAAACAAGAATCCATCATTCACGTGCTTAAGCCCGGCGATCTGGCCGGCATCATCACATTTGTCGGCGGGGCAGCCTCTGATATAAGCGCGACGCTATACGCGGTCGGCCAAACCAAAGTATTGAGCATGGCCAGGGCGGAGTTCGAAAAGCTGATCAACTCTCATCCGATGATAGTCTACAAAGTGATGCGCGGCGTGGTGCGCAATGTGCATGGCATCGTGCGGCGCGTGAACAGCCAGTCAGCAGAGCTGAGCAATTACATTTATAAAACCCACGGTCGCTATTAGCTTGTAGCCCGTAGCTGCCAGCTACCACAGCTACCAGCTACAGGCTCCCAATACTTAGGATCAGGACACGTTCATGCCGGTAAATCTGACATCGCCCGTTGCGGCACAACTGTTGCCCGTTGCGGGCGTTTCTTTGGGTATCACGGAAGCGAACATCAAGCGCGAGAAACGCAAGGATCTGCTGGTGATGCAGTTAAGTGATGGTGCGCGGGTCGCGGGAGTGTTCACCAGGAATCGCTTCTGTGCCGCGCCGGTGATCGTCGCGCGCGAACACCTTGCCCAAGCAGCGGTTATAGGCTCGGCTGGCATACGCGCGCTGCTGGTCAACACCGGCAATGCCAATGCAGGTACCGGTGAACCGGGCATGCAGGATGCACGCACCAGCTGCGCGGCGCTGGCCGGTCTGCTGGGCTGCAAGGCCAGCCAGATTTTGCCGTTCTCCACCGGTGTGATCATGGAGCCATTACCCGTGGCCAGGATCGCCGCAGGTTTGCCCGGTGCGGTGGCGAACATGCGCGCGGATAACTGGTTAGCTGCCGCCGAGGCGATCATGACCACCGACATCGTCGCCAAGGCGATCTCCAGACAGGTGACCATAGACGGCGTGACCATCACGATCACCGGCATCGCCAAGGGCTCAGGCATGATCCACCCGAACATGGCGACCATGCTGGGCTATATCGCCACCGATGCGGCGATTGCGCAACCGTTGCTGCAAGCCATGGTCAGCGAGGCCGCCAACCGCTCGTTCAATTGCATCACCGTGGACGGCGACACCTCCACCAACGACGCGCTGATGCTGATCGCCACCGGAAAATCCGCCTTGGCGGAAGTGAAAACTGCCGACAGCAAAGCCGGCAAGGCATTGCAATCAGTCATCAGCGAAGTAGCAATCTGGTTGGCGCAAGCCATCGTGCGCGACGGCGAGGGTGCGACCAAATTCATCACGGTGCGCATCGAGGGCGGCAAGAGCGAGGCCGAGTGCAAGCAGATCGGCTACGCGATCGCGCGCTCGCCGCTGGTCAAGACCGCATTCTTCGCCTCCGACCCCAACCTCGGCCGCATCCTCGCCGCGATCGGATATGCAGGCGTCGCCGATCTGGATGTCGCCGCGCTCAAGCTGTATCTCGATGATGTGCTGGTCGCAGAGAACGGCGGGCGCGCCGCCAGCTATCGCGAGGAAGACGGCCAGCGCGTGATGCAGCAAAGCGACATCACGATACGTGTGGCGCTGGATCGCGGTAATGCGAATGCCACGCTGTGGACTTGCGATTTTTCCTACGATTACGTAAAGATCAACGCAAGTTATCGGAGTTAGTTTGTCATTGATGGAACTACTAGCCATTCGACTAAGCCAGCAAGCTGGCAAGTCGCTGGTTATCCCGCGCAGTAGCGCAGGTCTGATATGGAGTGCGCAGACACGTCTGCGCCGTAAAAAGCGGCGACGCGTCGCCGCACTCCAAATGAATCTCTTCTTTTACTGATTGCTGAGTAATTCCAAAGTGTGTTAAATACGACCATAATTTTGCAGGTGCAGGTGCAGGTGCAGGCCATGCCCGCGACCAAGAGGTTCGCGGGCATGGCCCGCTCCTACACACGCGCTGCTTCTAATGCAAATTGGAATAATTCAGGAAACCCGTAACATGGATAAACTCGACCGCTTTCTCGACCGCGCCGAACGGCTGATGGAAAAACTGGAGCGTACGCTGCCCAGGTTTTCAACCGGCAGCGCACCGGACTGGGACGCTGCCCATGCGTTCCGCTGGGAACAGGGCAGGCTGGTTCCCGTGTCGCACCCGCATCGCATCGGCCTTGCCGACCTGCTCGGCATCGATAAGCAGAAGCAACTCATCACACAAAACACCAGACAGTTCGTGCAAGGCCGTCCGGCCAACAACGTGCTGCTCACCGGATCGCGCGGCACCGGCAAGTCATCGCTGGTCAAGGCGCTGCTCAACGAATATGCAAAGGACGGGCTGCGCCTGATCGAAGTCGGCAAACCGGCGCTGGCCGACCTGCCGCACATCATCGCGCTGGTCGCCGGCCGTCCGGAGCGCTTCATCCTGTATTGCGACGACCTGTCGTTCAACGCGGACGAGCCCGGCTACCAGGCGCTCAAGGCCGCGCTCGACGGTTCGCTGGTGGCGTTCTCCGACAACCTGCTGATCTACGCCACCTCCAACCGCCGCCACCTGATGCCGGAATC
>DHIV01000082.1:8135-10186 GCA_002403995.1 Gallionella sp. UBA4737
GAAAAAATTTCGCTGTCCGAACGCTTCGGCCTGTGGGTGTCGTTCTATCCGTTCACGCAGGATGAATATCTGGCGATTGTTGCGCATTGGTTGCGCCACTTTGGTGTGACTGCGGAGTTTGATGAGGTTGCGCGGCAGGCGGCGTTGCAATGGACGATACAGAGAGGATCGAGGAGTGGGAGGGTGGGGTGGCAGTTTGCCAGGGATTGGGCAGGACGGAGTTAATTATTCCGTTCGCCCTGAGGTATCGAAGGGTGAGCACCTGCAAAATAGCGCGTAGGTTGGGTTGAGCGTAGCGGAACCCAACATCATTAAAAAAGGCTTAAGACATAGCCGCCGGGGTAGCCCGGCAGCTAGTTACTTTTCTTGGCTTGCCAAGAAAAGTAACCAAAAGAAATCGCCCCCGGTTTGCCGCCGCTGCGCGGTTCCCTGCGTTGCTCGACTGTTCAGGCGGCTGCGGAACTCGCACTGCGTGCTCAAACATAACCAGCGACTTGGCTGGCGTCGTTTGCCAGCTTAATCGAATGGCTAGTTGTTTCATCAGTCCTCGCCGAAATCCCCTGACCAGCCTGTGCTACTCGGCGGCGCACAGGGGAAGGAAAAGCAGAAAACCAAAACCGTAAATTCGTAGGGTGGGCAACGAGTTGTCCACCCTACCTGACTTATGCAAGTTATAGCCCAGCTTCCTTCATTAATTTGGCAATGGAAATATCCAAAGCACTTGCCAACCGAGCCAGTGTTAGAACTGCAACATTGTTATCGCCGCGTTCCACGCGTCCGACATAACTACGATCAACCTCAGCCAGCAATGCCAGTTTTTCTTGGGAAATATCTTTCGACAGCCGCAAACGTCGGATTGCTTCTCCGAGTGCAACCAGCACAGGGTCTTGACGATTTCTTGAAAGATTTGGCATGCCATCATAATTCCCTTATGATGCGCAATAATCCACGGTACATGTACCTCTGCTAATTAGCCGGGCACAGGATGTTTACATGCGGCAGCAATAACGATTGCTGGCTACGGTGAATAAATGGGTGGATTACCCAGCAAAGCGCTCAAACTTATCAGGGAGATAAAAATTGAAAAAAACTAAATTGCTTTTAGTAACGCTTTTCAGCATCGCCGTTGCAGCATGTGGCGGTGGAGGGAGTAGCGGAGGTGGCACAGGTAGCGCTGCTGCTATCAGTGCCACAGCGACAACCACAGCACAGAATCTGACCGTTAATACGGCAATGCCCAGCTTCTCGCCATTAACAGCCAGTGGCGGTGCAACTCCTTATACCTACAGCCACACAGGCACATTACCCACAGGCTTAAGCTTTAGTACCAGTACCGGTACCGTGACAGGAACACCAACTGCTACCTATGCAACAGCAAGCCTGGTCTTCTCGGTCAAAGATGCCCACAAAGTAGTAGCAAGCACGACCAGTACCGTGAGCTTTACTGTGGCTGCTGGTACAGGAGTAACGTTCTCTTCAACTTTGGGGGGATTCAATTCCGTCGCCAATACATCCCCCTCCAATGGTGTTTATATTTCAGGGGGAGAGACTTTTAACCCAGGGATTAATCCAATCTATTATTGGAGTAATCCTAATGGTGCTGAGGCCACGATTGGGTTCACGCTGTATTACACTACAACACCCTTTATCGTGGTTACTTTTGGCGCCCTACTAAGTGGTGGATCCGTAGAATGTGGGATTAATTCTAGTTTCAATCCCAATAATGGGTACGGTACTATTTATCCTATCTGCAGCAGTTTAGGTATCACGTTTGACAGAGTAGCTGGGATGATAACTTTCGCATCTACACCGCTTTATTATGCAACTATTACACCTCTTGGGATAACCGCATCAGGTTCGTTGAGCTTCACTCCATTCTAGCGAGTGTAGCCCGGATTCCGGTCTACGGCCTGCATCCGGGCTAAGGCATTTGATGATTTGGGTTTTCGCTTTTCTTTCCCCTGTGCGCCGCCGAGTAGCGCAGGCTGGTCAGGGGATTTTGGCGAGGACTGTCTGAGCGCGTAGCGCGAGTTCCGCAGCCGCCTGACCAG
>DHIV01000082.1:10403-10616 GCA_002403995.1 Gallionella sp. UBA4737
GCAACGCAGGGTACCGCGAAGCGGTGGCAAACCGGGGGCGATTTCTTTTGGTTACTTTTCTTGGCAAGACAAGAAAAGTGACTAGCTGCCGGGCTACCCCCGGCGGTTTTGACTTTGATGTTGGGTACGCCCACCCTTCGATACCTCAGGGCGAACGGTCATAATTGAGTACGAGGTTTCATTGAACAACCCGATTGAAAAAACCAAAATCGT
>DHIV01000102.1 GCA_002403995.1 Gallionella sp. UBA4737
GCCAGTAACGTGTCGGAGGTGCGATTCGATCATGTCAGCTTTGCCTATGCGCCGGATCGGCAGATCCTGTTCGATGTGAGCTTTGCCATTCCGGCCGGGAATACGGTGGCGGTAGTGGGGGCGAGCGGAGCGGGCAAGTCCACGCTGTCGCGCCTGCTGTTCCGCTTCTACGATGTGCAGCAGGGGCGCATCCTGATCAGCGGCCAGGATATACGCGAGGTGACGCAACGCAGCTTGCGCGCGGCGATCGGGATCGTGCCGCAGGACACGGTGCTGTTCAACGATACGATCTACTACAACATCGCTTACGGCCATCCGGATGCGACGCGCCAGCAGGTAATGGCCGCCGCGCAGTCGGCGCATATTCACGATTTCATCGAGTCATTGCCGCAGGGCTATGACAGCATGGTGGGCGAACGCGGCCTGAAATTGTCAGGCGGAGAGAAGCAGCGCGTGGCGATCGCGCGCGCGATCCTGAAGAATCCGGCGATATTGATTTTCGACGAAGCGACTTCCGCGCTCGATTCGAAATCGGAAAAGGCGATCCAGGCGGAGCTGCGCACGATCGCGCAGAATCGCACCACGCTGGTGATCGCGCACCGCTTGTCCACCGTGGTGGATGCCGACCAGATTCTGGTGATGGATCAGGGAAAGATCGTCGAGCGCGGGACGCATCGCGAATTGCTGGAGCAGAACCGGCTGTATGCGCAAATGTGGAACCTTCAGAAACAAGAAGAGCATGTGCAGCCTGCTTATTGATTTATATTGAATTTAAGGTATGCTTCGCTGTGTTATGCAGTCATCCTGGTGAGAGAACAACAATGAAGAAGCGATTATGGATGGTGATGTTGCCGGGCTTGGCGCTGGTAGCGCTTTTTGCGCACTCTGAATCTGATCAATATCAATTCAAAGTGGATAGATCGCTGGCGATCCCGATGTCGTTCCAGGTTACGCAGCTTAAGGCTATGCAGCTCCAGGCTATGCAGCTCCAGGCTATGCAGCTCCAGGCTATGCAGCTCCAGGCTACGCCGCCCAGGGCTTCATCGCTCAGGGTTTCGTCACTCAGGGTGAAATCCCATGTCGCGCTGATTTTTGATGTGCAGACGCAGCGCCCGCTATACAACAAAAATGGCCAAACAGTTGTGCCGATCGCCTCGATCACCAAGCTGATGACTGCGATGGTGTTGCTGGACGCGAATCTGCCCATGGACGTGGAAGTGAGCGTCGCGGAGGACGAGCTGAACAAAATCAGAAGGGCCAAATCGAGATTGCGCGTAGGCATGACGCTCACCCGCAGTGAAATGCTCAGGCTCGCATTGATGGCATCGGAGAACCGTGCAGCTTTGGCGCTGGCGAGAAGTTATCCGGGGGGAACCGCGGCGCTGGTGGAGGCGATGAATGCCAAGGCGCGCGCACTGGGCATGGAGAACACCCGGTTCTATGATCCGACCGGGTTGGATAGCGACAACGTTTCTACTGCGCAGGATCTGGTCAAAATGGTCGCTGCGGCTGGCCAGTACCCTTTGATCCATCAATACACCACCACAGCTTCTCATACGATGGATAATTTGAACGGACGCGCAATGCGTTTCAGCAATACCAATCCTCTGGTCAGGAATGCATCGTGGGATATCGGCCTGAGCAAGACCGGGTTCATCAATGAAGCCGGGCAATGCCTGGTGATGCAGGCAACGATCAATCATCGTCCGGTCATCATCGTGCTGCTTGATTCGTGGGGCAGGCGCACCCGCGTCGGCGATGCCAACCGCATCAAAAAGTGGATGGAACGCGCCGACACTCTCGATCGTATCGCGCAGCGCGGTTAGCGGCCGATTTCCTTCAAGTCAGACAAACTGTCAGTTTTATAGATATAACCAGGGTGCAAGCTCCCTGGATTTTAAGGTTTGAATATGGGCGAATCACTATTACTACTCACCATCATCACATTGATCGTTATCACGATACGCCGGGCGAGGCCTGTGATATTGGAGAATCCGGTCATCATCCAGCGCTCCGGGCAGTACCACATCACCCTGGCGCCGCAACTCAACCGTGCGCAAACCTTCATCGAGCAAATCGCCAAACAATATATCCAATCGCATCCGTCCGAACGCGATCTGCCCACTCAATATTTTGAAGTGCGCGATCCAAAGGTGTTTTCAAGGGGCCAGAGTTCCTATTTGCTGGCGATCGCATCGCGCGGCGGGGTGTTGTATTTCCAGGCGGTCAATCCCAAACCCAAGCAGCATGCAGCAGACAGCCACTACAAGACCTTGCACGAATTTTCCGAATCTGTGTTGCAGCATCATCCGTTCTCGGGACCTGCGGATGAACAGGGCGCGGAGAAGCTGCACGCCACAGTCGACATGATTGCGGCGCAGTTGATGATAGCCGTGCAAGCATTGCCCTCTGTCGATTGAAGAGGATCGCCGGGAATTCCGGCATTCAATTCGCCGCCGCAAAGTTAAATGTTGCCAGCCGGTTTGAACGTGCTTTGCTTGCGTTGAAATCACCGGGCAGACGGCACACCGCATGCCCATGAATGTTCACCTGCAATTCCTGCGACTTGCTTGTCCCGTCTATAATGAGGTGTATAAGCCGCGCCCTCGTGTTTCTTTATATCAGCGCTGCCTGGCTGGTTGCGGCCCGAATGGATTGTGCTGTAAGCAGCCATGTAGAAAGGTTCAATAGCAAGTGAACAACAATCCGGAATCACCGATAAATCTTGATCTGACACGGTACGCAATCGACCACGTGGTCGATGCTATTTACTGGAGTAATGAACGGTCACAGATTATTGATGCGAATGACGGGGCTTGCAGGATGGTCGGCTATAGCCGGGAAGAATTGACAGCCATGACGGTGGGGCAGCTGAACCCGAATTTTCCATTCGAAAAATGGTCTGTGTATTGGGATTTGCTTCGGCAGCAAGCTTCAACCACGCTCGAGAGCTTCCATCGACACAAAGACGGCCATTTCATTCCTGTCGAAATCACCGCGAACTTTATCGTCTACAACGATCAGGAATTTATTTGTTCCTTTGTGCGCGACATCACCGAACGCAAGCGCAATCAGCGCTTGATGGAAATGATGAAATTCTCCATGGATCACATGGCAGATAAAGTGACCTGGGTGACTTCCGATGCAAAGGTGGTCTATGCGAACCTTGCCGCCTGCAGCTCTCTCGGCTATACGATGGAAGAGATGATGAAGCTGGGCATATCTGACTTTGACCCGGATTATTCGGCTGAAGTCTGGCCTGAACACTGGGAAGAGCTGAAAAAACACGGCTCTTATACCTTTGAATCGAGGCATCGCACCAAAGGCGGCGAGATATATCCGGTAGAAATCTCGGTGAATTATATGCGTTTTGGCGATGAGGAATATAACTGCGGCTTTGCCCGTGATATCACCAAACGCAAACAGACGGAAGAGGCGCTGCAACTGTCCTCGATGGTTCTCCAGAACAGCAGTGAAGGCATGTTGGCCACCGACGAAAACAATCGGATCATTTCCATCAATCCCGCCTTTTCAAGAATTACGGGTTATAGCTTTGAAGAGGTGAAGGGCAAAGATCCACGGATGTTCAGATCGGATCGCCATGACCAGGCTTTTTATCAGGCGATGTGGCACGCAATTGCCACCACCGGCCAATGGCAGGGCGAGATATGGGATAAACGCAAGAACGGAGAGACCCATGCAAAATGGCTCACCATCAATACCATCCGCAACAAAGATGGATCGATTCATCGCTATATGGCGCTGTTCTCCGACATCACCGAGAAGAAAAAGTCCGAAGAACTGATCTGGCGGCAGGCCAACTTCGACACCCTGACCGGATTGCCCAATCGGGACATGTTCCGCGACCGCCTCAGGCAGGAAGTGAAAAAATCGATCCGGGCCGAGCTGCCCCTGGCATTGCTGCTGGTGGATCTTGATCAATTCAAGGAAGTGAATGACACGCTCGGGCATGCGGTGGGTGACATGTTGCTGATTGAGGCAGCACGGCGCATCAGTGCATGCGTGCGTGAATCTGATACCGTGGCCCGTTTGGGCGGGGACGAGTTTACGATCGTGATATCGGAGATTGCCGATAATACTCATGTCGAAGATGTCGCGCAGAAAATAATCGGTAAGCTGTCAGAACCCTTCCAGCTGGGCAATGAGGTCGTCTATATATCGGCCAGTATCGGCATCACCCTGTACCCGAACGATTCCATAGACATCGATGCCTTGATGAAGAACGCCGATCAGGCGATGTATGTGGCCAAGAACAAAGGCCGCAACCGGTTCAGCTATTTCACTCCCTTGCTGCAGGATTTGGCACAGCGGCGTCTGCGAATGACCAGCGATTTGCGTGGTGCATTGGAGGCAGGGCAATTCAGTGTGCATTTCCAACCGATCGTTGCGTTGTCAACCGGCCGCATCCATAAAGCCGAAGCGGTCATCCGCTGGAACCATGCCGAGCGGGGCATGGTCAGCCCGGCAGAATTCATTCCGCTTGCCGAAGAAACCGGACTGATCAACGAGATCGGCGATTGGGTATTCAAGGAGTCAGCGCGCTGGGCAAAACATTGGAGCAATCAATTTGGACCTGATTTCCAGGTGAGCGTCAATAAGTCCCCTGTTCAATTCAGAACCGGAAACCGTCACTTTTCGTCTTCATGGTCTGAATATTTGCGTGAACTGGGGCTCCCCGGAGAAAATATGGTCATTGAGATTACCGAAGGGCTGCTATTGAACGCCGACGCTGATGTAACCGACGAACTGATCAGGTTGCGGGACGCAGACATACAAGTGGCGATCGATGACTTTGGCACGGGTTATTCATCGCTTTCCTATCTCAAGAAATTTGACATCGATTATCTGAAAATAGACCGGTCATTCGTGAATAACCTCGAGACAGATGCAAACGACATGGCCTTATCCGAGGCCATCATCGTCATGGCGCACAAGCTGGGTCTTAAAGTCATCGCGGAAGGGGTGGAAACGGAGGGGCAGCGCAGCTTGCTGGCTGTGGCCGGGTGCGATTATGCGCAAGGCTATTTGTTCTCAAAACCCGTTCCTCCGGAAGAGCTCGACAAGCTGCTGGCCGCGCAGGAACAGCAATAAATCACCGCCCGGCATCTCTACCCGCTTCCTGCGCTGCGCGGATCAAGTTCCGCAGCAAGTTCACCTTCCGGTGAGTGCCTGCACCGCAGCATAGTCTTGCTGCATCCTGAAGCGGGGCTGCGCCTTGACGAGGTATGCATTCCCAATCAGAATCAAACCATATGAGAGAGTTGCTCCTCACCACCTTTGGCGGCAGACAATACGGGATATGGAAGGACGCGATCCTGTCCGTCAGGGACCTCCACGCATTGCACCGGATCCCCCTCAGTCCCGCCCGCATCGCCGGGATCATGATCGACGATGGACAGACCGTGACGCTGGCCGATCTCTCCGTCTGCATCGGCCATGAGTCTTCCCCGGTGATCGACCAGGGTTGCATACTCCTGATGGCGCAGGGTGAAAAGGTCACCGGGTTCGTGGTGAACGGCGAGTTGCGCATGCAGTCCATTTCCCCCCAGTCGCTTTTTCCGCTCCCCGATTATCTCAAGACGCCGGTGTTCGACACTTGTGCAGTCCATGACGGCATTGCCATTCCCATCATCAATATCGCTGAGCTCTACTCAGGAGTACTGAAGTCCGGCGAGAAATCTTGCGCGGGTGTGTTACGGATTCCCGCTGCTCAACCCCAGGATATTTCCGGAGCGGAGCGGATCAGGTTTTTTTCCGTTGCAGGAGAACGCTACGCCGCCCCTGCAGCGGGCATGGACGACAAGGCGGTCAAGCCGGGGCCGATCACGCCGCTGCCGGATACGCCTCAATATGTGAGGGGCGTAACTTTCAGTGATGGGCGCCTGCTGACCGTCATCGATTTGACACAGCGCATCAAATGGCAGAGTGCTGCGCCGGAATCCCTGATGCTGGTAGTTGAGATTGCAAATGCCGCATTCGGTTTTCTGGTCGACAGCGACGAGGGGACGTCGCCCGCCGATAAAGTCGCTATCAGGCCGGCGCCATTGATCGCGCAGACCTCATGGCTGAAGCACGTGGTGGTGCGCGCGGGAGAGCTCATCCCGCTTGTCGACCTTGCCATGGTGTTGTCTCCGGCTTCCGGCGCGGCTGATGACAAGCCGGTCTGGCAACGCTATGCAACCGGTTCCGGGTTCCCCGATATTTTTTTCAAGCACGAGACCGGGGTGGTGGAGTTCTCGCTGCTGGGCGTGTGCTATGCACTGCCCAAAGTGGAAGTGCAGGATGTCATTGCGTTCAAACCCTGTCGTGCGCTTCCCGATGTGGTGCCCATCGTGGTCGGCGTGGCCGAGCACAACGGAGAAATCCTCCCTGTGGTGGATCTGGCCATGATGTTCGGCAGACGGTCGCTCACGACGTCTGCGTGGCGCATGATGTTGGTGCACAACGGAGATTTCCGTGCATTGGTCATCACCGAGGCCGTATTCGGAGAACGGAGTCTTCCGCTTGAAATACATCGCACAGTGCCGATCCACCTGCCGCACAACCTGATGTACGGGTGTTATCCCGATGCGGATGCGGTAAGGATCATCCTGAACGTCGAGGCCATCTCGGTGCATTTCGAGAAGTCCCTGATACAGGTATTCATGCCTGCGCTCTCGCAGGAGATGCGCATGTCGCCAACGGGTATCGTGTATACGTTCCCAGAAGAGAAAGTTGGCCCAGCGGAGAAAGCTGGCCTGGCTGAGAAAGTCAGAGGGGAGCCGCAACCTCTGGCCAGCGTGACGTCGGCCCGCGCGGAGGCAGAACCGGTTCCCGAAGCTGCACCGGTGGATGAGCTTATCCCGGCAGTGCCCGAGTCTGAACAGCAGGCAGAGGAAGAAGACTCAGAATTCGTCGAACGGGAAAAAGCGGATACCGTGACTTCCGCGATTGCTCCAGAAGAGCAACCAGAGCCGGCACCGATCGATATTTTGCGTGACGCGGCATCTTCAGCAAGCACACAGGAATCCCGGACAACAGCGGACGAGCGGAGCGCCGACTCAGCGTTTGAACAAGAACCTGTTCAAGAGTTGCCGGAAAAAACAATCGCGCCGGAGACGATGACGGCAGCGGCAGAAACTCCGGAGCATATTGCTCCGGTACAGGATGTCCCGGATCGAGAATCATCCGGAGAAGGAAACAAAGCGCGTGAACCTGCCAGGAATAAAAAATCGCCGCTCGAGGTATTGAAAGCTTCGGCAAAGAAGAAAAAGGCGCGGAAAGTGTCAGCAACCGCGACAGCTGATAGCCGGCCAGCAGAACCCATGCACGCCGCGGCAAGCGCCAGGTTCGGCGAGCCGGATCACTTGAACCGGGAAGTGGAACAGCTTGCAGAATGGTCAGTATATGAAGAGCGTGCCTCCGGCAAGGCGTGGAAACGCAGGATCGCCTATGGTGCAATCGTTGCGGTGCTGATCGCTGTTTACTATTTATGGGGTACTTCCGATCAGCCGGTCGTCGAAAAATCCGCGCAAGGAACGAAGCCGGTGAAGATAGAGCAGGCGTTGGTACAGCCTGAGCAGCCCAAGGCGGATGCCGTGCCGGTCAAGACGGAAGCCGAACTAGATAGCGAGAAAGTCGAGCAAGCAAGGGCGCAGGCCGCACAAGCCAGGTTGGATGCCGAACAAGCTGAGGCAAAAGCGAAGGCCGAAATTGAAGCCAAGGCGCAGGCCGAAATTGAGGCGCAATCTAAACAGGAGGCTAAAGAGAAGGCCCGTCAGACTTTGGTGCTGACCCCGTTGACTGAGATGCAGACCAAACCGCCGCGTGCTGCGGGAAAATCCCGTGCGCCACTCGAGCTTGATATACCAGCAAACAAACCGGTCGATATCGATGTGTATGTGGTGCAGGAAGGCGACACGCTGTGGAGCATTTCACAACGCTTCACTGGAAGCCCATACAACTATCCGCGCATCGCCGGAGAGAACAGGATCGCTGAACCCGATCTCATCTTCCCGGGACAGAGGATACGTCTAATCAAGTAAGATATTTGCTCACGTTCGATCTGGCCAAAACCCGGAAAGGCAAGGAAAATCCCAATGTCATCTGTGCGCATAATTATCCTGACATCGCTGGCCATGATTGCATTTGCGGGTAATTCACTGCTGTGCCGGGCCGCTCTCAAGCAAACCACCATCGATGCAGCCAGCTTCACCACGATACGCCTGATCTCCGGCGCGCTGATGCTTTGGCTGGTCGTGCGCATCAGTCGAGGCACACAGATCGGCAGCGGTAACTGGCTATCAGCATTCGCATTGTTTGTTTATGCGGCCTTCCTTTCTTATGCTTATGCCAGCCTGACTACGGCAATGGGTGCGCTGCTGCTTTTTGGCGCAGTCCAGGCAACCATGATCGGCCATGGCATCTGGGCGGGAGAACGTCTGCTGAAACTGCAATTCGCCGGATTGGTGATCGCGCTGGCCGGGTTGGTCGGCTTGTTGCTGCCGGGGCTTTCCGCGCCGCCATTGTTCAGCTCCATATTGATGTTGGCTTCAGGGGTTGCATGGGGCATCTATTCCCTGCGCGGCAAAGGTGCGGGTGATCCCACCCGGGTGACGGCGGGGAATTTTCTGCGCGCGGTTCCCATCGCGGTCGCTTTGAGTTTATTGATGTATCAACACACCGCTTTGGACAGCACCGGATTCTGGTACGCGGTTGCGTCGGGCGCGCTGACTTCCGGTATCGGTTACTCCATCTGGTATACCGTATTACCGTCATTAAAAGCCGCCAAGGCCGCGACAGTGCAACTCAGTGTGCCGGTGATAGCGGCGCTGGGCGGCATCATTTTCCTCGGTGAGCCGCTGACACTGCGCCTGGTATTGTCGTCCGTAGCTATACTAGGCGGTATCGCGTTGGTGATACTGGAGAAACAACATGCGAATGGCAGCCGATAATATCAAAGTAAGTTTTAATGATGCTTACAAGGAGTGGCGCAATCGGGCCAGAAAATATCACCCAGAGTCGATAGTAAGTACCGCAATGCGGTTTCTTTGCGAACCCACCACAAGCACACTCGAAGACCTTCAGAGAGCGCCTTGGCAAGTTTTACTCCTGGTTAAATGGGTCTGCCAAGATAAGTCAGCCGGCAACTATTCTAGTAATGCAATTACCGCCGCCCAATTTGATGATCTGCGTCAGAGACTATGGAAATTACCAGAACGCATCAATTTAGGTGTACGCGACACTTTACCGGGAACACTTTTTTTCCGGCAGTTGCTGCATCCACAGATTGGTTTTCAGCGACGTCTTTCTCCTGGTTTTGTCCGAGAAGCAGCACTTCTCGCAAGCCTGGCGATAGAACATCCACTTCGCCATTTGTTTGAGACCAAGGTAGGACTTGGCATTACTGATTTTGTTGACCTCTCTTTTTCTACTTATGTCGCCATCATGGAAGGGAAACGGCAAGTTCATATCGGGTGGTTTGATTCCTTGCGAAAAGCGTATGGTGATCAAACAGTCGATGCTTTTATATCTTGTACTTCACGAAACTATTCTGAACTGGTTACCTTCTGCCGAGCACTACCGGGAGCAGATACCAAGGTTACCTCCGAACTTTTTGAATTTCCCGCTCTCTGTCGCTATCCATTCATGCGTACAGGTAACATGCTGGAGTGTTGGCACCCAGCAGTGTTCTACCGAGGGATGGAGAGTTTTGTACACAATGTGTTAAGCGAGGAAGGAAAAAACTATATCGATAGTTTCAGTAAACTTTTTGAAGAGCATGTCGTCAAGGAAGCGCAAAAGCTGGACGTGCCTTTTTTTGGTGAGCCCGCGTTAAGGAGCTTTATGCCTGCCGAAGCGAAGGTGCCTGATGGCCTTCTCTCATTTGCGGACTGTAATATATTCATTGAATCAAAGGCAGGTATTTTTGATGAACCAGTTATGACTGTCGGACACTCAGAAATATTTTCCAACAAGACAAAGGCTCTTCGAACGGCCATTATGCAAGGGTGGTCTGCGTCTGTCGGATTACGATTAGAGGGACGTGCACCACAACAAGTAATTGATGCTAATAGAGACTATCTTCTCATTGTTACGAATAAGGAATTGAGCGCAAGTAGAGGAACAGCGCTCGCATCAATGTATCCGCCAGGCGCTCTAGATTATCCTAACCCTGAATCCGGCAAGTTTTTGCCGCTGACGAATATTTACGTGCTTTCGATTGAAGACTTTGAGCGGCTCATTTCTGGTGTGTCAACAAAGGAGTGTACTCTGTCATCGTTTTTGGATGGTTGTGTTGAGGCTGACCAACAAGCTGAAACATCAGTACATTTCTTTGAGCAACATCTTGATAGAAGGAAGATGCCAAGAAAGTATTCTGAGTTGGTAACAAATGCTTTGGATGAGACTACGATTCGTCTCAGCAAAGCACTTGGTTCAGCTAGCCCCGTCAATTATCAAGTTAGCAGTTCCGGTTGATGATATTGCTAAACTATGTAATCGAGTATCCAGTTATTTTAAGTAGCTAATGGGGTTAGCTTCGCTTTATTTTCGAAAGACCAACGTAATGAAGTGGTTCATACTTAATCTACAAACATCAATGTGGTTCCGCCCCAATGTAATTTTATAAAGCGGAAATTTCTTTAAGTACGGGTGAGCTTGAAATGGGAAAAAGCAGACTTGAAGCATTCAGCGATGGCGTGATAGCGATCATCATCACCATCATGGTGCTGGAATTGAAGGTGCCGCACGGCGACAGCATCGAGGCATTGACGCCATTATTCCCGGTGTTCCTGAGCTATGTGTTGAGCTTCGTCTACCTTGGGATATATTGGAACAATCACCACCACATGCTGCATACCAGTGACAAAGTGACCGGCCCGATGCTGTGGGCCAACCTGCACCTGCTGTTCTGGTTATCGCTGGTGCCGTTTGCGACCGGCTGGATGGGAGAGAATCACTTTGCCGCCGCGCCATCGGCGGTCTATGGCGTGGTGCTGCTGATGGCCGCAATCGCGTACTGGATATTGCAGTAGCTGATCATTGCATCGCAGGGCGCAGACTCGCTGCTGAAAAAAGCGATTGGGGGCGATTGGAAAGGCAAGTTGTCGCCGGTTCTATACGCTGTCGCCATCCCCCTGGCGTTCTGGTCGCAATGGATTTCGATTGGCCTGTATGTTTTTGTCGCGCTCATCTGGCTGGTGCCTGACCGGCGTATCGAGCGTGTGCTTTTGAACACCGAAGCATGATCCGTCGTTCAAGCGGGCGGGGCTACCGGTCCGATTTCACAGTAAATCGCGATATGGGCACGTAGCTCGCATTCACCTGCGAATATCAATGGGGCTCTGCCCCCATATCATT
Organism: Gallionella sp. UBA4737; assembly: GCA_002403995.1. Lineage (GTDB taxonomy): Bacteria > Pseudomonadota > Gammaproteobacteria > Burkholderiales > Gallionellaceae > Gallionella. The sequence continues at coordinate 11,362 of DHIV01000102.1, forward strand.
CCTGCCCTGCCATCCTGGTTCTATTACCTTGAAAATGGCTGGCAAAGAAAAACCCAACTAATGACATGATCAATAGCGACAATCCTCCCAGCAGGCCGAGCAAGTAGCGATTCCCCCGTGCGGGCATTGTCCCATTCAACTGCTGCTTGGAAAAATGCACTATATCGGTTTTGACGATGGCGATGTGTTGTTGCAGGTTGCGATCCACCCCGATAACCTGCTTGTCCACTTCACGGAAGGAATCTATTTGCCGGGGATTCAGCATGGTTTGAGCAATCAGGTAATCCGACAGCAAAGATTGGTGTTCATAGATCAACTGCTCGATCTCACCGGTATCCATGCCGTCATTCTGCATGGCCGTTTTGGTACGCAGCAATGCTTCTTGCACACGAACGCCAGAGTCTGAGAACGCCTTGCGGTGCTTGCTGAACAACTCTATGTCGTTGGCACGCAACAGCATGTCCTTCCATTCTTGAATTTGCCGACCCAAAGCGATGGCTGCGTCGTCCAAGTTCCCCTTCATTGCCAGAAGCTGTTCGGCGCGTTGCAGATAAAAATCATTCATTCTGTAAATCAATTGGGAGAGCTGATATCCTCCGAAAATTGACAACAACATCACCACTGCGATGAATATTTTGAATGACCTGGGTGGGTAACCGGAATCCTGCATAAGTTTTTTCATTTTTGTGCCTTCAAGAATAAATTTCAGCAGCAGCTGTTTTTGTTGAGGCTTGCTGGTCATGGACGTATGTAACTATAATTCGACAGTTTAATCTATTAACAGCAACCATTTATCGTGGCGAAAGCAAACTTTTTGAAGCGTAATCCTGTTTATGGTTATGCGCTGGAAAGCTCACCCCCATATGCTTGCATCAAAAGAATAAATTGTATCTTTCGAGAAAATCGACTATCCGGTTTGTGCCGTTAGCAAAAGGTCACCAGGTTACGCTCTGTGCTGCGGACGTTCAAAGCTTTATGAATTAAAGGATTGAGATGACAATAAGACTCTACGATCTGGCGGGTGCCGAGGATGAACGGAGATTCAGCCCTTATTGTTGGCGCATCAAGATGGCGCTCGCGCACAAAGGGCTCGAGTTTGAGACCATGCCGTGGCGTTTTACGGAAAAGGATGCCATAGCATTTTCCGGGCAGGGCGCGGTTCCGGTGCTCGTCGATGGCCCACGCACGGTTTCAGATTCGTGGCGCATTGCGCTGTACCTGGACGAGGCCTATCCGGAACGACCGCCGCTCATGGACTCGGAGCAGGCACGCGGGGCAATCTTTGTTTTTAAACAATGGAGCGAGCGCAATATTCACCCTGCAGTGTTTCAAGTCATTCTCCTTGACCTCTTTGCGCATCTACACAACAAGGACAAAGCCTATTTTCGAGAGTCGCGCGAGAAGCGCTTTGGCACGACGCTTGAGGCATACGGCTCAGACCGGACTGGTGCGCTTGCAAAGTTCCACAAGGCGCTCGACCCCGTAAGACCGTTATTGATCGAGCAGCCATTCATTGGTGGGCGCTCGCCGAGCTTCGCCGACTATATTTTATTTGGAGCCTTTCAATGGGCGCGGGTAATGTCGCCCACCCATTTGCTCGAGCCAGATGATCCGGTCTATATTTGGCGCGAACGAATGCTGGATATACACGGCGGTATCGCACGTCGCGCCCTCGGTTTTGCAGTCTAGGGACAAGAAAGGAGCCGCAATGATCGACCTTTATTATTGGCCCACTCCGAACGGCCACAAGATTACGATGTTTCTTGAAGAAGTTGGGCTTGAGTATCGGATCATTCCGGTAAACATAGGTGCAGGGGATCAATTCAAACCTGAATTCCTCAAGATCAGCCCCAATAACAAGATGCCAGCAATCGTCGATCATGCCCCGTCGGACGGGGGCGATGACCTGCCGGTATTCGAGTCGGGCGCAATCCTGGTCTATCTGGCAGAGAAAACGGGGAAGTTGTTGCCAAAAGATCCGCGAGGTCGAAAGACCGCGCTGGAATGGCTGTTCTGGCAAGTCAGCGGCCTCGGCCCCACGGCCGGACAGAACCACCATTTCTCGAAATACGCTCCCGAGAAGATCCCTTACGCCATTGATCGCTATGTGAATGAGACCAACCGCTTGTATGGCGTGCTTGATCACAGACTCGATGGACGGGAGTTTATCGTGGGCGATGACTACACGATTGCAGATATTGCGTCCTACCCCTGGATCGTACCTTGGAAGACTCAACAGCAGAATCTGGACGACTTTCCAAACATTAAACGCTGGCTTGACGTAATCAGCAATCGACAGGCCACGGTTAGTGCTTATGCAAAAGCCCAACCATATTCGAACCAGCCTGCGATGACTGAAGAAGCCAAGCAGATCCTTTTTGGCCAGACGGCCGCAAGTGTTCGTGCGCTCGTTGATCGGAAATAAAAACAACCATGAATGCCTGCATCCAGGCGATCCAGATAATAAGATCAGATTTTTATTATCAGTGACGGCTTTAGGGCAGGCCGTTAGTATGTGCATATAGCGGCTGTGTGCTGCGGATACTCAAGATTCAAAGATAACCTATCCGATATAAGCTGTTTGCCAGCAAAGCGACCAGAAGCAGGATCAGGCCGATGAAGCTGAAATTTGGAAGCGCAAAATCACCGAGCCTGGCTCCATTAATTGTATAAACAACCGCTTTAAAAAATCATTAAGGAAAAATGATGCGTGCGATTAGCTTTGCAGTTTTGTTGGCTGCACTTGGGTTTCCCCTGGTCAGCCATGGCGAGGAAACTGCACAGCAGAGTAAATCGATACAGCAGGAGGAGGTGAGTCCGGTGGCTTTGCTTTCTTCCGATGAACCCAATCGCCTGGGTTGCACACGGGATAGTTATGAACACGCCTGTTTCATGGACTTTACCGTATCGATGCGCTACCCCTTGTTCTACGAGGCGCTGAGGGAGGGACACAAGTTCGACATGCTGCCGTTCTTTTCATTTACCGGACGGATGGGGCAGTACAGCGAGACGGTGCGCCATTCTTCGCCTGTTATGACCAAGCAGTTCAATTCCAAGTTGTATTTCCGATTTTACACAGCGAAATCTGCGGATGAGAAGTTGGGAACGGCAGATCGCAAACAGGATTATTATGATGTGGGTTACGCGCATGAATCGAACGGTCAGTACGTCGATTCGGTTGCGGTGTTCAACAGCACGGCAGCAAGTGTTGGCGGCCCTGAGATCGCCCAGGATTACATCAGTCGCGGCTGGGATTATTTGAATTACAAGCGACACCTGCATTTCGAGGCAGAGGGTACTAACTCAATGGATATCGATCTGAGATATTTTTTGTCTTAATGGTTTACTGCAAAAAGGCAGAGAGGAATATTTTTCCTGGGAGACTCCACGTCCCATCACGCATATCAGTCAGGTCGATGGCATACGCTTGAAGGTGAAACGTGATTTCGATTGGGATTGGTTCAAGGGCGCAACGCTGTTCTATGTCACCGGCTACCGTGATGTCGCGCGATGGAATACTTTCTGCGCGGAACTGGGCTTTACACCGCTCAGCGATCTCATGGGGCTGCCCATCGTACTTTGGGCGCAATCCGGATATAACGTCAACGTGACCCAATATTATCGCAAAGCATGGTCTATCGGGCTGACGGCATCGTTTGAAACTTTTAAATGACCGCGATGATTTCCGAATTGACCACTGAAATCAGACTGCCAGCGGCTTGTCTCCATATCTGTCAGCGCGGGTACACCGCAAAGCGATTCATTGGCAATTTTATGAGAGGTGTATTTTAAGTATCCACCGGGCTGGACACTCTCATGATCCTGAATCTGCTTCTACAGTATCGGATTTCAGGGCGTATCGAAGGGGGATATTTGCAACGATAGGCCACTTTACGTACCCCATTTTTTGTTATGTGTGTTACCGCACAGCACCGTTACGGCCAACAACATATTGTGGCGGCTCATGAGGAACAAAAACCTTTTGCGTTCACTCATCAGTTTCGATTCAAACAGTTCTGATAGTTCGATTCGAGTTTTCCTTGCAGTTTTAATGAGGAAGTAATCACATGATAACTGGCACAGTTAAATGGTTTAACGACGACATGGGGTTTGGTTTAGTCACTTCCGATAATGGCCGCGAAGACTTGTTCGCGCACCACTCCGAAATCAATATGAGCGGTTTCAAGTTACTCAAAAAAGACCAGAAGGTTGCCTTTGAAGTGACGCGAATTCCAGGTGGCAAGGAAGCATCCCATATTCAGGTTCTTGCATAGATACCAGCAATTCTTGAATGACCGTTTAATCATTCTCGAATGTCTGCGTTCCAGGTAATTAACTGGCCGGAATTTTGACTGTTCGCTAGGTGTCGGAATCTGACTGTCATCTGGTTTTGTTGCTTCACAACAAAACCAGGTTGTCCCGGTGAATGATTTCGGCATCGCCGCCATAACCGAGCAGGGTTTCGATTTCCTTGCTGGCATGTTGCGCGATCAGCCGCGCTTCTGCGGCGTTGTAGTTGGTCAGGCCGCGCGCGATCTCGCTGCCATCTTCACCGACGCAGGCGACGAGCGCGCCGCGTTCGAATTCCCCGGTGACACTTTTTACACCTATCGGCAGCAGGCTCTTGCCATCAGAGCGCAATGCCTTCACTGCGCCCGCATCCAGCACCAGTTTCCCCGCCACTTGCAGGTGATCGGCCAGCCATTGTTTGCGTGCCGCGAGGGTAAGGGTGGGCGCGGTGAGCAGCGTGCCGATGGATTCGCCATTCAGCAGGCGCAACAGCACATCGCGTTCGTGTCCGGAGGCGATGACGGTGTGCGCGCCGCTGCGCGCCGCGCGTTTCGCCGCGAGTATCTTGGTGATCATGCCGCCGCGCCCGATGTGGCTGCCTGCCGCGCCCGCCATGTGTTCCAGCTTGGAATCACCGGCCAGCGCCGCACTGACCAGCGTGGCCTTGGCATCTTTGCGCGGATCGGCGGTATACAGGCCGTCCTGATCGGTGAGGATGATGAGCACATCAGCTTCGATCAGGTTCGTCACCAGCGCGCCCAGTGTGTCGTTGTCGCCGAATTTGATCTCGTCGGTGACCACGGTGTCGTTCTCGTTGATGATCGGGATGACATGCAAGGAAAGCAGCGTGGTCAGCGTGGTGCGTGCGTTCAGGTAGCGTTCGCGGTCGGCCAGGTCGGCGTGCGTCAGCAATACTTGCGCGGCATGCAGTTCATGTTTGCGGAAACAGCTTTCATAGGCCTGCACCAGACCCATTTGACCGACCGCAGCGGCGGCTTGCAGTTCGTGTATCGAAGCGGGGCGCTTTTTCCAGCCGAGGCGCTGCATGCCTTCGGCGATCGCGCCGGAAGACACCAGCACGACCTCATGTCCGCTGGTATTGAGCGCGGCGATCTGCTGCGCCCAGTTGCCGAGCGCTTTGAGGTCGAGTCCCGCACCCTGGTTCGTCACCAGGCTGCTGCCTACTTTGACGACGATGCGCTTGCAGTTGGTCAACACGGTTTTCATGTCTTCAAATCTTTATTCAAAACAAAAAATTTTGTAGGAGCGGGCCATGCAGCTTTTAGAAATTATATAGTGTCCGCGTCAGATTCCTGCGCACTGTCTGCGGCAGCCTGTTGTTCCAGTTCGTTCATCGCGAGCAGATGATCCATGATGGCGTAAGTCAATTCCTTGCAGCCCTCGCCGTTGATCGCCGAGATGACGAAGTAACGGTCAAAATCCTTGAACTCCTTGAGGAAGGCGGCGACTTTTTCTTCGCGGTCTTCCAGTAGATCGACCTTGTTCAGCAGCAACCAGCGCGGCTTTTCATAGAGCGACGGATCGTACTTCTTCAGTTCATTGAGTATCGCTCGCGCTTCTTGCACCGGATCGATCCCTTCATACATCGGCGCGATATCGACCAGATGCAGCAACACGCGGGTGCGCGCCAGGTGGCGCAGGAACTGGTGTCCCAGCCCGGCGCCTTCCGCCGCACCCTCGATCAATCCGGGGATGTCGGCGATGACGAAACTCTTTTCGTGCGACACGCGCACCACGCCGAGATTCGGGTGCAGTGTGGTGAACGGATAGTCGGCCACCTTGGGACGCGCGGCAGAGACCGAGCGGATGAACGTGGACTTGCCCGCGTTGGGCATGCCGAGCAGCCCGACATCGGCGAGCACTTTCAGCTCCAGTTGCAACTCGCGCGTCTCGCCTTCCGTGCCATCGGTGCATTGGCGCGGCGCGCGGTTGGTGCTGGACTTGAAATGGATGTTGCCCAGGCCGCCTATGCCGCCCTGGACGAGCAATATTTTTTCGCCGTCGTGGGTGAGGTCGGCGATGACTTCGCCGCTATTGATGTCGGTGATCACCGTGCCGACCGGCATGCGCAGTATCACATCGTCCGCGCCCTTGCCGTAGCAATCCGAGCCGCGTCCCGATTCGCCGTTTTTGGCGCGGTGAGTACGGGCGAAACGAAAATCCACCAGTGTATTGATGTTGCGGTCCGCCTGCGCGTACACGCTGCCGCCGCGCCCGCCGTCGCCGCCGTCCGGGCCGCCGTTCTCGATGTATTTTTCGCGGCGGAAGCTGGCGATGCCGTTGCCGCCCTTGCCCGCGATGACTTCGATTTTGGATTCGTCAATGAATTTCATTATTGTAAATTGTAGGTCGGGTTAGCGCAGCGTAA
>DHIV01000039.1:0-19171 GCA_002403995.1 Gallionella sp. UBA4737
TCATCGGTACCTGAAATGGTCAATTTCATTGTGGCCAAGGCATTGGCCAAGGGGGTGGAGGATCGCTATCAGAATGCCAAGGATTTTGCCGATGATTTGCGCACCTGTTGCGATACGATGCCGCGTTCCGGCCAACAGCTCGATATATCAAAGGCTACAGGCGGCGGCGAAAAAAAATTGCCGGACACCATCGAAATTTCCGGTGGGATGGGGGCCAGCGAGGAAGAGGGCAAATCGGCGTCTTATGCGGGATTGTCCAAAGCATTTGATTCGTCGGTCGCGACCATGAGGCTGGCTGCCCTGACTGCCACCAGTGAAGATGTAGACGAGTTGTCAAAGACTTTCAACATGGGGCGCCCTAGTTCGGAATCAATCAATCAGGCTGGACGGGCAGCCTGGGTCGCAGGTCCTGTATCGGCTGTCCAACCTCGCCATAGCGATGTTCAAAAACTTGCGGAACCCCCGATTCAACCACTTGGCGGGAAGTTGTGGATGATTATCATGGCACTGTTGGTGTTGTCGGGAATCATCCTGTTTTTTGCCTTCTGAATTATTTATCAGTTTCAGATTCCCGGCTTCAGACATATGCCAGGCGAGGTAGTATTGCAATACTCGGTCAAGCCTTCACTACGCTTTGCCATGTCATTGCTACTGTTGCACATGATGGCCGCGGCTGTGGTGTATGCGACTGCCATACCATGGCCGGCCAGACTGGCGATGCTCATGCTGATTATTCTCAGTCTGGTTTATTATCTGGCGCGCGACGTCCTGCTGCTGCTCCGGGATTCATGGCGTGATATTTCACTCGATCAAAATAATGTGACGATTGTCACTCGGGATGGAACCAATTTCCTTGGCCAGGTTGCAAACAGGACTTTCGTCAGTCCTTATTTTGTCGTGTTATGCGTGAAGCTGGAAGGGCAGCGCCTGCTGGTTTCCAGAGTGATATTTCCGGATGCGATAAGTACAGGGGCGTTTCGTGAGTTGTGCGTCCATCTTAAGTTTGCCTAGAGGAACGCATTATCCTGATTTTTTCATACTACGCCTTGCGGAAAAGGATTGAGGCTGAGGTTTGGAGAGAGAATGGTAGGCTGAGGATTTGCGAGTGGCTCCGGATAGTCCTTGCTGAAATGCAGACCGCGGCTTTCGTGGCGCAACAAGGCGCTTTGCACAATCAATCCAGCATTCAACACCAGATTGCGCAGTTCCAGCAGATCAGAGCTGATATGAAAATTGGTGTAATACTCGTTGATTTCGTCCTGCAGCAATTGGATGCGGTGTTGTGCACGCTGCAGGCGCTTGTTGGTGCGCACGATACCTACGTAGTCCCACATGAAATGCCGTAATTCCGCCCAGTTGTGCGAGATGACGATTTGCTCGTCTGCGTCCGTCACGCGGCTTTCATCCCAGGCGGGCAGGCTGGGAGATATTTGGCGGGGCTTGTCCAAGATGTCGCGAACTGCAGCATCCGCGAACACCAGACATTCCAGCAGCGAATTACTGGCCAGCCGGTTGGCCCCGTGCAATCCGCTGTAAGCCGTTTCTCCCACCGCGTACAGATTTTCTACATCGGTACGTGCGTGCAGGTCAGTGACGATGCCGCCGCAGGTGTAGTGCGCTGCGGGAACCACCGGGATCGGCTCTTTGCTGATGTTGATGCCCAGAGACAGACAGCGCGCATAGATGGTCGGAAAATGTTCCTGAAGAAACTCGACTGACTGATGTGAGATATCCAGATAGACGCAATCCAGCCCGCGCTTTTTCATTTCGAAGTCTATCGCTCTGGCTACCACATCGCGAGGAGCGAGTTCTGCGCGCTCATCATAACCGGGCATGAACCTGGTTCCATCGGGCAGTTTCAGGATGCCGCCCTCGCCGCGTACCGCCTCGCTGATCAGAAAAGATTTCGCATGAGGGTGATACAAACAAGTCGGGTGGAACTGGATGAACTCCATGTTGGCGACGCGGCATCCGGCGCGCCAGGCCATTGCAATGCCATCACCAGTCGCGGTGTCGGGGTTGGTGGTGTAGAGATAGACCTTGCCCGCCCCGCCCGTTGCCAGAATGGTGTTTTGCGCGGTGATGGTGATGACTTCATCGCTCATGCTGTTGAGCACATAAACACCGTAGCAGCGGTTATCCTGCCGCCCCAGCTTCCTGCCGGTGATCAAATCAACCGACATGAAATTCTCCAGGACTGTGATGTTCGGATGGTGCAGCACTTGCGCGGCGAGAGTTTCCTGCACGGCATGGCCGGTCGCGTCGGCCGCATGAATGATGCGCCTGCGGCTATGCCCGCCTTCGCGGGTGAGGTGATAACCCATATCGTTGGATACGTCTCTGGTAAAAGGAACGCCCTGGGCTATCAGCCAATCAATCGCGGCTTTGCCATGCTCGACAACATAGCGGGTTGCGGCTTCATCGCACAGGCCGGCGCCGGCGGTCAAGGTATCCTGGATGTGCGCATCCAATGAGTCTTCTGAAGACAATACCGCGGCAATACCGCCTTGTGCCCAGCCGCTTGCGCCATCCAGCAAGGATTTTTTGGTGATCAGCCCGACTTTTTGGCGTTCGGCCAGCTTGATGGCCAGTGTCAGTCCGGCCAGACCGCTGCCGATAATCAGTGTGTCAAATTGCATCAACTCGGGTCTCGATGTGTGGATCTGGATTGTGACTATAGCAGACTGATGAGGTAAGCACTGTCTCCAGAATTGTCCTGTGATAGCTGACGGGAATGAGTCGGAGCGGTTATACTTGCGCCGCAGAGAAAGTCGCGCAGCTACAATAATAATTGGAATAGTCAGGGATGACAGACCGGGATGTCGATCAGCAGTTGGTAGAGCGCGTTCAGCGCGGTGATAAGCACGCCTTTGATTTGCTGGTATCCAAGTACCAACGCAAGCTCGGGCGGCTCATTTCCCGCTTTGTGCGTGATCCGGCGGAGGCAGAGGATGTCACGCAGGATGCTTTTATCAAGGCTTACCGCGCTTTGCCCGGCTTCCGCGGCGAGAGCGCATTTTACACCTGGCTATACCGGATCGGCATCAATACGGCAAAGAATCACCTGTTGGCGAACAAGCGCCGTGCGCCGACCAGTACGCCGTTTGATGCAGAGGAATCTGAGGCGTTTGAGGAAGCCAGCCTGTTGCGCGAAGTAAATACGCCGGAAAATGAACTTATGAGCAAGCAGGTTGTCGGTGTGGTGCAAGCCTCTTTGCAGCAATTGCCGGAGGATTTGCGCAGCGCGTTGACCTTGCGCGAGATCGAGGGTTTGAGTTACGAGGAAATCGCCATTGTGATGAATTGCCCGATAGGCACAGTGCGATCGAGAATTTTCAGGGCGCGTGAAGCGGTGGCGGAAAATCTGCGCCCGCTATTGGAAACCAGCAAAGGCAAGAGGTGGTAGGCATGAGACAGAAGATTTCAGTATTGATGGACGGTGAATTGTTCGAGGATGAAGCGGAAAGCTTGCTCGACCATATCAAAAGAGGTTCTGATGTTCACAAGGATTGGGAGGTTTATCATTTGATCGGAGATGTGCTGCGCCAACCTGAATACATACCCTGCGGTTTGAGCGCTAAAGTGCGCGATCGTTTGCAGGATGAACCTACCGTGTTGGCTCCGCGTCGGCATGCGGTAAAGCAGAAGATGCTCACGTTTGCCTTGTCGGCGACGGCTTCGCTGTCGGCGGTTGGCGTGGTGGCCTGGATGGCGTTGCAGATCAGTCCAGAGCTGGCTCCGCAAATGGCGATGCAACAAAGTGCATTACGCCCGGTCAGCATGCAAATCCAGCCCAACTCCAATGATTATTTGATTGCGCATCAGGAATTTTCTCCCAGCACGGATATCGGCGGCAGCGCATCTTACATCCGAACGGTTTCCTACGGTCGCGATGGCGATCCCGCGATAAACAACCAAATCCAAAATAGCCCCAATGAAAAATAATACTGGGAAAGATTAGCGATGAGGCTGCACATAGTATTTTGCGGGCTGTTGCTGAATGCCGCTACCTGCGCCCATGCAGACCAGACACCGGCGGATTGGCTTGAGACCACTGCCTTTGCAGGCCATAAGACCGATTACAGCGGGGTATTCGTTTATCAATATGATAATCGTGTCGAGACGTCGAACATCATCCACGTTACTGAAGCCAGCGGCGAATATGAGAAGCTGGAGAGTCTGGACGGCCCCCAGCGCGAAATCATTCGCCATGATGGACAACTTTGGAGCTATATCAACCACAAAATGGTGCAGGTCGGCAACCAGCACGAGCGCAACAGCTTCCCGTCTTTGTCACCCGAGCAGTTGTCCGCATTGAGCGCGAACTATCAGGCCAGACTGCTGGGGGTAGAACGGGTGGCGGGTTACAACGCTCAAGTCATCCTGTTTCAGCCCAAAGACAATTTGCGCTACACGCATAAAATATGGGTGCACACCGATTCGGGGTTGCTGTTGAAGGCTGCCGTGTTGGGCGACAAGAACAAAGTAGCTGAACAATATGCGTTTACCCAGTTGCAAATCGGCGGGAAAATCGATCGGTCCTGGGTTAAAGATTGTGACGCCTTGGGTGCGCATGGCAAGGTGACGATAAGGGAAACAACTGATGACGGTATCACTCCCACAAACAGCGGCTGGGTGGCAGATATGCTGCCATCAGGATTCAAGAAGACGATGGAGATTCAGCGCCGCATGCATGGCAAACATGCCCCGGTGACACAAATAGTGTATTCCGACGGGTTGAGCGCGATTTCCATATTCATCGAGCCGAACGATGATGATGAGGATGATGTGGACGGATTGTCCAGCCGCGGCGCGGTGAATCTTTATCACAAGGTGTTGGACCAGAGCCTGATTACCGTGGTCGGAGAGGTTCCGCCGCGCACGGTGATGCAGGTGCTCGACTCGGTACGTTACAACGGCAAGTGAAGATGCTGGAGACTCGCGCCATCATTGTGCAGGTTGAAGGACAATATGCTCTTGTTCAGGCCAGTCAGGCCAATGGTTGTGAACAATGCAAAGGCAAGGGTTGCGGGGCGGGCAAGCTGTCCCAGTTGTTTTGCAGCAAACCTCGCCAATTCCAGGCAGATAATCCAATCAATGCCGGCGTGGGCGACGAGGTCGTCGTATCGGTCGCCGAAGGCGCGATATTGCGCGGGATAGGTCTGGTTTATCTGTTGCCATTGCTGCTGTTGGTAATGGGTGCAATGCTGGGAAGTGCCTGGGCTGGGCAGTCCCCCGAACAGCATGACGGATATGCCGCTGCGGGCGCTTTGTTAGGCTTGGCTGCCGGCTTCATCGCGGTAAAATGGATTTCATTGAGGCAGGCTAAAAATCACATACAGCCCTGCATTGCACGGTCATGGCGTGAAGAGCAGGGGGAATAAGACGCAAGGTTCACACCCGCAAGGGGTGGGCCGTGCGGTTCCCGTAGCTAAAGCTACGACCGCTACGCTCAGGCGAAAGGAAAACCTTGGACCTTATTTTATTTTGCCGCTTGGGTGAGTTGTTGATTCATTTATTATTGGGGAGAAATACATGCCGAAAAAATTCGCGAGTCTGCTGGTTCTGCTGATCGGGGTGATTTGCAGCACATCAGCGCAGACCAAGGAATTGCCCGACTTCACCGATCTGGTGGAAAAGCAGGGTGCGGCGGTAGTCAATATCAGCACGACGCAGATCATTCAGGGTATGCAGGGAATCCCCAATATTCCTGAGGACGATCCGTTCTACGAATTCTTCAAGCGCTTTGCGCCGCAAATTCCGCGCGAGCAGGAGTCACAATCGCTCGGATCGGGGTTTATCCTCAGTTCCGATGGCTACATCATGACCAATGCGCATGTGGTGGATCATGCCGACAAGATTACCGTGCGCCTGACAGACAAGCGCGAGTTTCGCGCCAAGGTCATCGGTGCGGACAGGCGTACCGATGTGGCTTTGCTGAAAATTGACGCGACTGGCTTGCCGAAAATAACCGTGGGAGACCCGAACAAGCTCAAAGTGGGCGAATGGGTGGTCGCGATCGGGTCGCCATTCGGCTTTGACAACAGCGTCACTGCCGGTATTGTCAGCGCCAAGGGACGCTCCTTGCCGCAGGATAATTTCGTGCCATACATTCAGACCGATGTGGCAATCAATCCCGGCAACTCCGGCGGCCCGTTGTTCAATATGAATGAAGAGGTGGTTGGCATCAACTCGCAAATCTATACCCGCTCCGGCGGCTCGATGGGCCTTTCATTTGCGATACCGATCGATGTGGCGACGCAAGTGGCCGACCAATTGCGCACTACCGGCAAAGTCACGCGCGGGCGTATCGGTGTGACGATACAGGAATTGACCCGCGAGTTGGCTGAATCATTTGGCTTGAGCAAGCCTAACGGGGCGCTGGTCAGCAATGTGGAAAAGAACGCCCCGGCCGACAAGGCTGGCATCGAGGTAAGCGATGTGATTCTCAAATTCGACGGCAAGCCGGTGAATAATTCCAGCGATTTGCCGCGCATGGTTGCGGCAGTCAAGCCGGGCACCAAGGCGGTGATCGAGTTGTGGCGCAAGGGCAAGTCCAAACTGGTCACTGTCGAGGTCGCTGAAATGCCTGAAGATGGCCTGCTTGCGCACTCGGCCAAACAACCTTCCGATAAGGCAGGAGAGATGATTGCGCGGCTGGGCATTGCCGTAAGTGAATTGAGCGCCGACCAGCTCCAGGAACTGCAAGTCAGCGGCGGCTTGCTGGTGGAAGATGTCAAGGGTTCCGCTGCGCGGGCCGCCGGATTGCACCCGGGCGATGTGCTGCTATCCATCGGCAATGTGCCGATTCGTTCGTTGGCTCAGTTGAACGAAATGCTCAAGCAGGTTCCCAACGGGCGTAATGTCGCATTGTTGGTACGCAGGGGCGATAACGCCACGTATATAGCGCTCAAGCTGGACGAGAAGTAATCCCGGGAAAACATAACAGCCCTGCGTGTCCTGCCTAAATCGGCTAAAATCCGTCCCTTTGAAATTGGGCGCTTTGTGAAAGCGCCGGTTTCGACGGGATTTTCATTTTGGACTCTATGCAGCATATCCGCAATTTTTCCATCATTGCACACATCGACCACGGCAAATCCACATTGGCTGATCGCATCATTCAATTGTGCGGCGGCTTGTCTGACCGCGAAATGGAAGAGCAAGTGCTCGACTCGATGGATCTGGAGCGCGAGCGCGGCATCACCATCAAGGCGCAAACCGCCGCGTTGAGTTACAAGGCGCGCGATGGCCAGGTGTATAACCTCAATCTGATCGACACGCCCGGGCATGTCGATTTCTCCTACGAAGTGTCGCGATCGCTGTCGGCTTGCGAGGGAGCGCTGCTGGTGGTGGATGCCTCGCAGGGCGTGGAGGCGCAGACCGTGGCGAATTGCTACACCGCACTGGATCTGGGTGTCGAGGTGGTGCCGGTTCTGAACAAGATCGACCTGCCTTCCGCCAATCCGGAAAACGCCATCGAGGAAATCGAAGAAGTGATCGGTATCGATGCGCATGATGCGACGCGCTGTTCTGCCAAGACCGGCGAGGGCGTGCAGGATGTGCTGGAGGCATTGATCGCCAAAGTGCCTGCGCCAAAAGGCGATCCGGATGCGCCGTTGCAGGCGTTGATCATCGATTCGTGGTTCGACAATTATGTCGGCGTGGTGATGCTGGTAAGGGTGATGAACGGCACGATTAAACCCAAGGAAAAGATCCTGTTCATGGCCACAGGCGCGCAAAATCTGACCGAAAATATCGGCGTATTCACGCCCAAGTCGCAACCGCGGGAAAGTTTGAGCGCGGGCCAGGTCGGATTTCTCATTGCCGGAGTGAAGGAACTGAAATCGGCCAAGGTGGGTGACACGATCACCCATCTGGGCAAGCCGGCGAAGCAGGCGTTGCCCGGCTTCAAGGAAGTGCAGCCGCAGGTGTTCGCCGGATTATTCCCGGTGGAGTCGAACCAGTATGAGGCGTTGCGCGACTCGCTCGAAAAGCTCAAGCTGAACGACTCAGCACTGCGTTATGAGCCGGAAGTGTCGCAGGCATTGGGCTTCGGTTTCCGTTGCGGCTTCCTCGGTTTGCTGCATATGGAAATCGTGCAGGAACGGCTGGAGCGCGAGTTCGACATGGATCTGATCACCACTGCACCGACGGTGATTTATCAAGTGGTGCAGCGCGACGGCAAGGTATTGGTCGTGGACAATCCGTCCAAGATGCCGGACCCGTCAAAGATCGAGGAGATACGCGAACCGATCGTGACGGTGAATCTGTACATGCCAAACGAATATGTGGGCGCGGTCATCACGCTGTGCACGCAGAAGCGCGGCTCGCAGATCAACATCAGCTATCACGGCAAGCAGGTGATGCTGGTATATGAAATGCCGATGGCGGAAATCGTGCTGGATTTCTTTGATAAACTGAAATCGATTTCGCGCGGCTATGCATCGATGGATTATGAATTCAAGGAATACCGGGCGGCCGATGTGGTCAAGGTGGACATGCTGATCAACGGCGAGAAAGTCGATGCGCTGGCAATAATCGTGCATCGCGCCAACAGCCAGCATCGCGGCCGCGAAGTGGCAGCCAAGATGCGCGAACTCATTCCCCGCCAGATGTACGATGTGGCGATACAGGCGACGATCGGATCGAATATCATCGCGAGAGAGAATGTCAAAGCCATGCGCAAGAATGTATTGGCAAAGTGTTATGGCGGCGATATTTCACGCAAGAAGAAACTGCTTGAGAAACAAAAGGCGGGCAAGAAGCGCATGAAACAGGTGGGCAGCGTGGAGATCCCGCAGGAGGCTTTTTTGGCGATCCTGCGAGTGGACGATTAAGGTTAAGGAGTAACGATGGATTTCGCTTTGATTATGTTCGTGTTGTTGCTGGTCACCGGCGGCATCTGGCTGCTGGACCGCTTCGCCTTGGCCGCCAAGCGCGGTAGCGGGGTTGCCGAGCCGTGGTGGGTGGAATATGCCAAAAGCTTCTTTCCGGTCATTCTGGTGGTGTTTTTCATCCGCTCCTTTCTGATCGAGCCGTTCAAGATACCGTCCGGCTCGATGATTCCCACCCTGCAAGTCGGCGACTTTATTCTGGTGAACAAGTTTACCTACGGCGTGCGGTTGCCTGTCATCAACCGGAAAATCATCCCGCTGAGCGATCCGCAGCGCGGCGATGTGATGGTGTTCCGCTACCCGGAAGATCCTTCGCTGGACTATATCAAGCGCGTGGTCGGGCTTCCCGGAGACAGCGTCGAATATCGCAACAAGCGGCTGTGGATAAACGGGGTCGAGCAGCCGCAGGAAGCGGATGGGGAATATAATTACGTCGAGACCGGGCTGAACTTCGTGCATACCGAGAAGCGTATCGAAACGCTGGGAGAGCGCAAACACGCGGTGCTGATCAATCCCGAGAAACCGACGGTGCATCTGGGCGCTGTGGCCGAATTCCCTGGGCGCGAGAATTGCAGTTATGACACCGAGCTGGTGCGTTGCAAAGTGCCGGAAGGACAATACTTCATGATGGGCGATAATCGCGACAACAGCCGTGACAGCCGCTATTGGGGATTTGTGCCGGACGACCAGATAGTCGGCAAGGCATTTTTTATTTGGATGAATTTTTCAGATTTGAAGCGCATAGGTCTGTCGATCAACTAAACGGGGAGCGGGGATGAATACCACAATGCCAATGAAACAACGAGGACTTACTTTAAGCGGGTTTATGATCGGGGCTTTTCTGTTTGTGATAGCTGCCATCGTCCTGTTGAAAGTCGTTCCGGCTTACATCCAGGATGCGCGAATCAATAGCATCTTCAAAGAGGTCGCGCATGATCCGGACATGCAAAAGGCTGCACCGCACGACATTCAGATGTCCTTCGACAAGCGCGCTACGATCGACGACATCACTGCGATCAATTACACCGATATCGATATTTCCAGTGATGGAGACACGCCGGTATTGAGCGCCAGCTATCACGTCAAGGTCCCGTTGGTCGGCAACATCAGCCTATATCTCGAATTCAATCCGAGCAGTGCAGGCAAATAATATAGATAGCCGGAAGACACAGGAATCTTTGCGCAGCAGTGCGCTGTGCAGAAGATTCGGATATGTGTTCAAGCAGCCGGAATTACTGCAAAGGGCACTTACTCACCGCAGCTATGCTGCGGAGCACAATGAGCGTCTGGAGTTCCTGGGAGACGCCATCCTCGGTTGCGTCATTGCCAAACACCTGTACAGCAACTATCCGCAATTGAGCGAGGGCGAGTTGTCCCGGCTGCGCTCCAATCTGGTCAGGGAAGAAACGCTGGCGGCACTTGCCCGGCAGCTCGACCTCGGCAGTCATTTAAAACTGGGCGAGGGCGAGCTCAAGAGCGGCGGCTTCCGCCGGCCATCGATATTGGCGGATGCTTTGGAGGCCTTGTTTGGCGCAGTCTTGCTGGACTCAGGTTTCGCGGCAGCAGAACTGGCTGTGCTGAATCTTTATGTGCCCTATCTTGAAGAGATGGATGTGCAGAAACTGGGCAAGGATGCCAAGACCTTGTTGCAGGAATATCTGCAAGGCAAACATATGCCATTGCCGGCATACAGCGTCATTGACATGCAAGGCGAAGCCCATGCGCAATCATTTGAGGTGGAGTGCGTCATCCCATCGTTAAAGATTTCCGCGCGCGGCACCGGAACCACCCGCCGCAATGCAGAACAACAGGCAGCACAGGCAGCCTATCAACAATTAACTGAAACAAAATGACAGAACTGAAACAACCAGCCGACCTTCGCAGCGGTTACATCGCCATCGTCGGCCGGCCCAATGTGGGCAAATCCACGCTGCTCAATCATCTGATCGGGCAGAAGATCAGCATCACCTCGCGCAAGGCGCAGACCACCCGTCATCGCATCCACGGCATCTATACCGATGAGCACACGCAGTTCGTTTTTGTCGATACGCCGGGCTTTCAGACCAAACATCTCAACGCCTTGAACCGCGGCATGAATCGCGTGGTGACCAGCAGCCTGCGCGACGTGCAGGTGGTGATGTATGTGCTGGAAGCGTTGCGCTATGACGAGCGCGACCAGGAGGTGCTCAAGCTGCTGCCGGACAACCGTCCGGTATTGCTGGTGATCAACAAGATCGACCAGGTGGCGGACAAGGGACAATTGTTCGCGTTCGCCGAACGGGTCGCGCAGGATTTCAAATTTGCCGATATCGTGCCGGTCAGCGCCAAGCTGGGCAGCAAGCTGGATGAGTTGCGCGAGGCCTTGCGCCGCCACCTGCCGCAAGGAGAATTGATCTATGACAAGGACGACATCACCGACCGCAGCGAAAGATTCCTGGCCGCAGAAATATTGCGCGAAAAGATATTCCGCTACACCGGCGACGAGCTGCCGTACTCGACCAGTGTGGTGATCGAGCAATTCAAGATGGAAGGAAAATTGCGCCGCATCCACGCCGCGATCCTGGTGGACCGCGAAGCGCACAAGGCGATGCTGATCGGCAAAAAGGGCGAGAAGCTCAAGGAGATCGCCACCCAGGCGCGGCTGGATATGGAAAAGCTGTTCGGCGGCAAAGTGTTCCTGGAAGTGTTCGTCAAGTTGCGCAGCGGCTGGGCGGATGATGAACGCGTGCTGCGCAGCCTTGGCTACGAATGATCACGGGTAACGAATGACTGCAGCGAACCGGAACAGACACCAGGACGAACTGGCGTTCGTGCTGCACAGCTATCCGTTCCGCGAAACCAGTCTGATACTCGACGTGTTCAGCCGTCAGCATGGGCGTCTGGCGATGGTGGCGCGCGGCGCGCGGCGCCCCCGTTCGGCGTTGCGCGGAGTGCTGATGAATTTTCAGCCGCTGCTGTTGAGCTGGTTCGGCAAAGGCGAGGTGCGCACCCTGCACAGTGCCGAGTGGCAGGGCGGTCAGCCTTATTTGCAGGGCACGGCGCTGATGTGCGGGTTCTACCTGAACGAGCTGTTGCTCAACCTGCTGGCGCGTGATGATCCGCACGAGCAGTTGTTCGATTACTATCGCGAAACCGTGCACCGTCTGGCGCACGAAGCCGATCAAGCCGCCACGCTGCGCTGTTTTGAAAAACACCTGCTGCAGGAACTGGGCTATGCACTGGTGCTGGATCGTGAAGCCGGCAGCGGCAAGGCGATACAGGCGGAACTCTGCTATCGTTATGCCGTGGAGCGGGGTGCGCTTCCGGATGACGGCGATGACCGGGTTGGTTTGCCGGTGCTGGGCAAGACCATGCTGGACATGGCGGCGGACGATTATACCGACCCGGCCACCGCGCAACAGAGCAAGCAACTGATGCGGGTGTTGCTGAATCACCAACTCGGCGGCAAGATATTGCACACCCGCGAATTGATAAAGGATTTACAGAAGCTATGATTAAGCTGGGATTGAATATCGATCACGTCGCCACGCTGCGCCAGGTGCGCGGCGCGCCTTATCCCAACGTGGTGCGTGCCGCGTTGCTGGCGGAATCCGCCGGAGCCGATGCGATCACCTTGCACCTGCGCGAAGACCGCCGCCATATCCAGGACCGCGATGTGGAGGTGCTGCGCGACATGCTGCAAACGCGCATGAATCTGGAAAGTGCTGTCACCGACGAAATGATCGCCATCGCGCTGCGCATCAAGCCGCAAGACCTGTGTCTTGTGCCTGAGCGCCGCGAAGAACTGACCACCGAAGGCGGTCTGGACGTGGTGCGCTATTTCGACGCCATCAAGGCGGCCTGCGCGCGTTGTGCAGAAGCCGGTATCCGCGTGTCCCTGTTCATAGACCCGGACGCAAAACAGATCGATGCGGCGCGCCGCACCGGTGCGCCGGTGGTGGAATTGCACACCGGAAAATATGCCGAAGCGGACACTGTGTCGGAGCGCGAGCATGAGCTGGAGCGCATACGCAGCGCGGCGGAGCACGCCCATGCGCAAGGATTGCAGGTGAATGCCGGGCATGGCCTGAATTACCACAACGTGCAACCCATCGTTGCGATCCCCCACCTGGTCGAACTTAACATTGGCCACGCCATCATCGCGGAGTCACTGTTCATCGGGCTGGAAGCGGCGGTAAAGAAGATGAAGGCATTGCTGGCGGGCCAGCAGTGATCTTTGGCATCGGCACGGACATCGTAGAGTATGCCCGCATCGAATCGATGTGGACTCGTTATGGTTTGCGTTTCGCCCGGCGTGTCTTGAGCGAGCGCGAATTATCAGGCTTTAAACCCGGCCCCCATGCCGCCCGCTTTCTGGCGAAACGTTTCGCCGCCAAGGAGGCCTTTGCCAAAGCGGTCGGCAGCGGGCTGCGCGATCCGGTCAGCCTGCGTCGCATCAGTATCACCCATGACAGCCTCGGCAAACCGGTGCTGCTGTTCGACGAAGTGTTGCGCACCCATCTGGCGCAATTGGGCATCAGCGGCCATCATCTTTCCATCAGCGACGAACGCAACATGATAGTCGCGTTCATGGTGCTGGAAACCATTTAGGGTGTCAACGCCGGAGTGGAGGTGGCAACCAGGAATGCCCCTTTAAGTTTTCAAGATACTCCTTGAGGACAACGGCATGGTTATGCTCCTGCTCTTTGGCACCATACACGAGCGTCACCATGCCGTGATGCACGTGTTCGCTGAGCTGCTTGACCGCTTCAGGATTATTGTCGAGTTCCTCGAAATAGCGGTCGCGGAACCTGGTCCATTTCAACGGATCATGGCCGAACCACTTGCGCAGTGCGGTGCTCGGAGCGATCTCCTTGAACCAGAGATCGATTCGGGCTGAATCCTTGGACACGCCCCGTGGCCAGAGCCGGTCTACAAGAACCCGGAATCCATCGCCCGATTCGGGTACTTCATACGCTCGCTTCAGTTTGATGACCATAGCATCTCCGAATCAGCACCTAATATCCGAGTTCAGGCCGCGACGCGGCAAACGGCCGCCGGGCCAAGGCTACAAATGATCCGCAGCGGCTCCGGCATCACATTTTTTGCAGTTGAGCCGCTGGCCCAGCATATTTTTTCTACTGGCTGCGGTGGTAACCCACGGCCTTTCAATCCAGGGCGGGCTGTGGCGTACATGCTGGAAATGGCCGCAGGCTAGTTCTGCCACCCAATGCTGCTCTTCGTCCAGATGGAAGCCGGTAATGGGCTGTTCCATAAAGTACCTAACTACTCTTGGCCACGATGTGCGTTGGAATACCGTCGATACTCATTTTGTTCTTTTCTTCCCAATAGCGCTGCAAGCCTTCGTCACCTTTCTTGATGGCCCAGTCAGAGAGCAATTCCCGGTCTCCGGCGTGCGAGAAATAGGGGACCCCCATTCCGCAAGACGTTTGCACAAGATCAACTGTGACGTCGAAAATCTGGCGCGCACCCGGCAGCGGCTTGAACAGTGGAAACAGTTCGTTCCACTCGGGGTCACACTTGTGAATGACCTTTGCCGTGCCATAAAGACGCAGGATCAGAGGCGGGCCATCAAAGGCACAGAACATGAGGGTCATTCGCGGGGCTTGCTGTATGTGAGCGGACGATTCATTGCCGCTGCCGGTGACGCTCAGCCAGGCAACGCGCGTGCTGCCCAGAACCCGCAACGAGTCCATCCCCTTTGGAGAAACATTCACACGGCTGTCGGCAGTCGCTGTCCCGACGAAGAAGATATTCTGTCCGGCAATGAATTTGACATGTCGTTCGGATAGTTCATTGAATCGCTGGGCCATTGGGTATTCCGTGTTTCCGGGTGCTTAATGTTAAATTAAGGGGCGCGCTTTAGCACGATCCTCTTGTATGCAGGGTTAGAGGGTGAGTAAATAGTGGCAAACCACGGTTTGTTTGAGTCCGGGAGCTTGTTACCTATTCATAAGTGCAGTGTTTCAATATTCACGCTGAAGGTCAATATGCCAACGGATATATTTTATTGATACCGTAGCAGTCGGCGCAGTTTCGCTGGCAATGGTCTTATAATTTGAACCATTGCTATTTGTTTTTTTCGTTTAACCGATCGGGGAATGTCTATGAGCTTGGGGCCGGTGATGCTGGATGTACTGGGGACGCGACTGACCGCTGAGGATGAAGCGCGCTTGCGCCATCCGCTGGTTGGCGGGGTGATCCTGTTCGCGCGCAACTATGAGTCGCCCAGCCAGCTTGCCGAACTCACCGCCGCGATCCATGCGCTGCGCACGCCGCCGTTGCTGGTCGCGGTGGATCACGAAGGCGGGCGCGTGCAACGCTTCCGCGAGGGCTTCACGAAAATCCCCGCGATGCGCGAGATCGGCAAAATCTGGGACGCGCATCCGCATCGCGCCCGTCATCTGGCGCAGCAGGCCGGCTATGTGCTGGCCGCCGAGTTGCGGGCGTGCGGCGTGGATTTCAGTTTCACGCCGGTGCTGGATGTCGATCACGGCCAGAGCAGCGTGATCGGCGACCGCGCGTTTCACAGCGACCCGCAGGCGATCGCCGAGTTGGCGCACAGCCTGCTACTTGGCCTCAGGCAGGGTGGCATGCCGACAGTCGGCAAGCATTTCCCCGGCCATGGTTTTGTCGCTGCGGATTCGCACCTGGACATTCCGGTGGACGAGCGCGAGTTCGTCGATATCGAAATGTGCGACCTGGTCCCGTTCCGGCAGATGGTGAACTACGGCCTGACCGCCGTGATGCCCGCGCATGTGATCTATCCAAGAGTGGACAGCCGTCCGGCAGGGTTCTCACCGGTCTGGTTAAAGAACATCCTGCGCGGGCAACTCGGTTTCGAGGGTTGCATCTTCAGCGACGACTTGAGCATGGAAGGCGCCACCGTCGCGGGCGGCATCGTGCAGCGCGCAGAGGCCGCGCTGAATGCGGGCTGCGACATGGCGTTGGTGTGCAACAAGCCGGAATCGGCGGATGAATTGCTGCGCGGATGGCATTGGGAAATGCCTGCTGCCAGCCGCGCGCGGCTAGCCCAGATGCGCGGCAAGCCGCACCCGGAATCTCTGGCCCGGCTGCACGAGCAGAACCAATTCCTCAAAGCGCTGGACGAGGTTGCCGCTATCGGCATGAGCAACGCGGAATTGCCGCTGGCCTAGTTGGTCGTGCGATAATCCGGGCTGTCTTCCCGATATTTGTTATGGTTCTCTTATGAGTGAATTACAAGCAGCGTTGCTGGCCATCGGTTTTGGTGTGATCGTCGCGGTGTATACCTATGGCTGGTGGCAGCAAAGGAGTTACCGGCGCAAGTTCGGCACGGTATTCCAGGGGAGCCATGCGGATGCGCTGTATCAGCAGGGTGACGAAAGGCCAGGCCAGGTTCAGCAATCGGCATCGGCGGAGATGGCTGATGAAACGATGATCGAGGCGATCATCACTGAAGTCGAAATTACCGAGGTATCGATCGCCGAGC
The DNA here is from genome assembly GCA_002403995.1 of Gallionella sp. UBA4737. Classification (GTDB taxonomy): domain Bacteria; phylum Pseudomonadota; class Gammaproteobacteria; order Burkholderiales; family Gallionellaceae; genus Gallionella. The sequence continues at coordinate 16,366 of DHIV01000039.1, forward strand.
CATCAGCAACCAGTCTGCTGGATGACTCCTGCGCGCTGTTGAACGCGCGCAGCGATTTCATCATCGAATTGCGTCTGGCCGAACCCAGCCATGCCGCCGTGCTGGATGGTCTGTGGCAGCGCAAGTTCGATTTTCGCAAGCCGGTGCAGGTGTGCGGTTTGACGCTGGCCACAAAAAAATGGGAGCGTGCCATCGCCGAGAGCCAGGTGCTCTATGCGCGCTTTCGTGTCGCGCTGCAACTGGTGGACAGAAGCGGCGCGATCAGCGAGGCCAGGCTGGCGGATTTCCGCGATCTGGTGCTGGGTGTCGCCAGGCACATCAAGGCGGATGCCACCATTCCGGACATACACGAAACATACCGTCATGCGGCTGAACTGGACGCGTTTTGCGCCGATGTGGACCAGATGGTTGGGGTCAACCTGGTACCGCCCGCCGGGCGCCTGTTGCTCGGCGGGAGAATCGCGCAAGCTGCGGCCCTGCTGGGCATGACGCTGGAAGCGGACGGCGCGTTTCATCTGCTGAATGCGCAAGGACATAGCCTGTTCAGCCTGATCAACCAGGACAGCAAGCCGTTCCAGCATCTCAGCCTGGAAACTTCCAGCACCGCGGGCCTTACCCTGTTGCTGGACGTGCCGCGCGTGGAAGATCCCGGCAGCCAGTTCGACCGGATGATGCAGGTTGCGCGCTTGCTGGCCAGGGAATTGCAGCTCAACGTGGTGGACGATCATCGAGTGGCGCTCAGTGACAGCGGATTGGCGCTGATCCGCGCGCGGATAAACGAAGTCGAGCTGAAAATGAGCGCCAATGGCATCACCCCGGGCAGTACTCAGGCGCGCAGATTGTTTTCCTGATGAGTGTCTCCGCCCGCATCGCGCAATTGCGCGCGGAAATCGAGAAGCACAACTACCAGTATTACGTGCTGGACCAGCCGCTGGTCCCCGACGCGGAATACGACAAGCTGTTCCGCGAATTGCAGGCTCTTGAAGCGCAGCATCCCGAACTCGCCACACCCGATTCCCCGACGCAGCGCGTCGGCGGCAAGGTGCTGGATGGATTTGCACCGGTGCGCCATGCCGTGGCCATGCTGTCGATACGCACCGAGACCGATATCAGCGATGAAGGCGCAGCTTCTTTCGATGCGCGGGTGCGCCGCGAATTGGGCGAACCGGATGCCGTGATCGAGTATTCCTGCGAACTGAAATTCGACGGCCTCGCGATCAACCTGCGCTACGAGCGCGGCGTGCTGGTGCAGGCCGCCACACGCGGCGATGGCGAGACTGGCGAGGACGTGACGCAGAACGTGCGCACCATCCATTGTATCCCCTTGCATCTGCGCGGCTGCGATGCAGATGTGCTGGAAGTGCGCGGCGAGGCCTACATGTCGCGCCGTGACTTCGAGCGCTACAACGAAAAGCAGCGGGAGCAAGGTTTGCCCACGCTGGTGAACCCGCGCAACGGCGCGGCGGGCAGCATACGCCAGCTCGATCCGGCGCTCGCCGCGCGGCGTCCGCTGTCGTTCTTCGCGTATGGCCTGGGCGAGGTGCGGGGCTGGAAATTGCCCGCGACGCACAGCGCCCTGCTGGATGCGCTGGACAAGATGGGCGTGCCGGTGAGCGCCGTGCGCGCAGTGGTGCGCGGCGCGCAAGGGCTGGTGGAATTTCATCGCCATGTCGCGGAGGAACGCGACCAGTTGCCATTCGACATCGATGGCGTGGTGTACAAGGTCAACAGCCTCAGCTTGCAGGCGCAGCTCGGTTTCGTGACACGCGAGCCGCGCTGGGCGGTGGCGCACAAATTCCCGGCGGAAGAACAGATGACCGTGGTGCGCGGCATCGACATCCAGGTCGGGCGCACCGGCAAGCTTACGCCGGTGGCGAAACTGGAGCCGGTTTTCGTCGGCGGCACGACGGTCAGCAATGCGACGCTGCACAACGAGGACGAGACGCGGCGCAAGGATGTGCGCATCGGCGACACCGTGATCGTGCGCCGCGCGGGCGACGTGATCCCGGAAGTGGTGGGTGTGGTGCTCGACCAGCGCCCGGCGAACGCGGGCAAGCCATTCGATCTGTTCCGGCTGCTGCACGGTCACTGCCCGGTATGCGGCAGCGCGATCGTGCGCGAGGAAGGCGAAGCGGACTGGCGCTGCACCGGCGGCCTGTTCTGCCCGGCGCAGCGCAAGCAGGCCTTGCTGCATTTTGCCAGCCGCCGCGCGCTGGACATCGAAGGTCTGGGCGACAAGCTGGTGGAGCAGCTGGTGGATGGCGGCATCGTCAGCACACCGGCCGATCTGTATGACAAACACAAATTGAATTTGCAGACACTGGCCGAACTGGAACGCATGGGCGAGAAGTCGGCCAAGAATCTGCTGGAGGCGATCGAACACAGCAGACAGACCACGCTGGCGCGTTTCGTCTATGCGCTCGGCATCCGCAATGTGGGTGAGGCGACCGCGAAAGATCTGGCACGCCATTTCGGGAAATTGAAAAATCTGATGCACGCGGATGAAGCACAGTTGCAGCGCGTCCCTGATGTGGGGCCGGTGGTGGCGCAAAGCATCGTTGCTTTCTTCGGGGAACAACACAATGTCGATGTGATAAAAGATTTGCTTGATGCAAATCGTGGCGGTGTGAGTCCGAAGGAAAGTGAAGGTGAGCCGATAGAAGAACTGCCATTGGCTGGCAAGACTTTTGTGCTTACTGGTACACTCGGCATGGCCCGCGAGGAAGCGAAAGAGAAACTGGAAGCGCTGGGCGCGAAAGTGGCGGGCAGCGTGTCGAAAAAAACCGATTACGTGGTGGCCGGCGCC
>DHIV01000039.1:19257-24826 GCA_002403995.1 Gallionella sp. UBA4737
CATGGCCCGCGAGGAAGCGAAAGAGAAACTGGAAGCGCTGGGCGCGAAAGTGGCGGGCAGCGTGTCGAAAAAGACCGATTACGTGGTGGCCGGCGCCGAAGCGGGCAGCAAGCTGGACAAGGCACGGGAGCTGGGCGTGGCGGTGCTGGATGAACAGCAGTTTCTGGCATTACTGGAGAGCATATGAAAAAAATCACCAAAGCAGTATTCCCCGTCGCCGGCATGGGCAGCCGCTTTTTGCCGGCCACCAAGGTCAGCCCGAAGGAGATGATGCCCATCGTGGACAAGCCGCTGATCCAGTATGCGGTGGAAGAGGCGGTCGCAGCGGGTATCACCGACATGGTGTTCATCACCGGACGCAACAAGCGCGCGATCGAGGATCATTTCGACAAGGCCTACGAGCTGGAAGCCGAGCTGGCGGTACGCGGCAAGGAAGAGTTGCTGCGCCTGGTGCGCGAGGTGACACCCGCTCACATCAACTGCATCTATATCCGCCAGGTCGAGCCGCTGGGCCTGGGGCACGCGGTGTTGTGCGCAAGACCGGTGGTGCAGGACGAGCCGTTCGCGGTGCTGCTGGCTGACGATCTGATCGATGGCGAGCCGCCCATCATCAGGCAGATGGTGGAGGTGTTCCAGCAGCATCAGTGTTCGATCCTGGGCGTGCAGAATGTGCCGCGTGAACAGACCGGCCAATACGGTATCGTCAGCAGCGTGGCGTTATCGGACAAACTGGAGCAGGTTAGTGGCATCGTGGAAAAACCAGAGCCGGAAAACGCGCCTTCTACGCTGGGAGTGGTGGGGCGCTACATACTCACGCCGCGCATTTTTCATCACCTGGAAAAAGTGCAGGCCGGGGCAGGCGGCGAAATTCAATTGACCGATGGCATCGCCGCTTTGATACAAGAGGAAAAGATGCTCGCTTATCGCTTCAGCGGGACGCGCTACGATTGCGGCTCCAAGCTGGGCTATCTCAAGGCGACCGTGGCGCTGGGACTCAAGCATCCCGAGGTGAGCGAGGAGTTTGCGGCGTATTTGAATAGTTTGAAATAAACCAAAAACCGTAGGGTGGGCTCTGCCCACCATGTCGGGCGCAGCCCGACCTACTTTGTGTCCGGCTCGTCTGGCTTAGGGAAGCAAATCATGACAGTATCCATCCAGCATGCGCGCAAGATCCTGCAACAGGCTGAAATGCTGTATTCCGCCGAACAAGTGCAGGCGTCCCTGCATAAGGTTGCGCATCAAATCAATGCCACGCTTGCAGATGTCCATCCGCTGGTGTTGTCGGTGATGGGCGGGGCGGTGGTGTTCAGCGGGCAGCTGCTGCCGCTGCTGGACTTTCCGCTGGATTTCGATTACGTGCATGTGTCGCGCTATGGCGATGCGCGGCACGGCGGGGCCATGCACTGGAAGGTCGAGCCGCGCGAGAATGTGCGCGGCCGGGTGATATTGCTGCTGGATGATATTCTGGATGAAGGCCACACGCTGGCGGCGTTGTGCGAGCGCGTACTGGCACTCGGTGCGGAAAAATGTTACATCGCCGTATTCGCCGACAAGCAGCATGACCGCAAAAAACCGATCCGTGCGGATTTTGTCGGGATGGAATTGCCGAACCGGTTCGTGTTCGGCTATGGCATGGATATCGAGGGAGCGTGGCGCAATCTGCCCGCCATTTACGCAGTGAAGGAGTAGAGAGTATGTTGGCAATAATCGGCGGTCGCGGCCTGACCCAATTGGCGAATCTGAAGATCACCCATCAGCAGGTGATGCGCACACCTTACGGCGAGCCGTCCGGCGCGTTCATGTTCGGCACGCTGAACCAGCACGAGGTGATCTTTCTGGCGCGCCACGGATATGGCCACACCATCCCGCCGCATCTGGTGAATTATCGCGCCAACCTTTGGGTGTTGCGCGAACAGGGGGCCAGAAAAATAATCTCGGTGGCGACCGTGGGCGGCATCCGCGCCGACCTCAAGCCCGGCGTGATCGTCGTGCCGGACCAGATCATCGACTACACCCATGGCCGCGACGCAACCTTTTTCGAGGCGCGCGACAAGCCGTTCAGCAATGCCGATTTCACCTTTCCCTATAGCGCATCATTGCGCAGCCGCATTTTGCGCAGCGCGCAAACCGCGCAGCAACCGTGTGTGGATGGTGGCGTGTATGCGGCCACGCAAGGGCCGCGTCTGGACAGCATCGCCGAAATCAACCGCTATGAACGCGACGGGGCGGATATGGTGGGCATGACCGGCATGCCGGAAGCCGCGTTGGCCAAAGAGCTGGAGCTCGATTATGCAGCCATCGCAGTGGTGGCGAATTACGCGGCGGGACGCGGCGACAGCGCGGCGGGCATCAATATGGAAAGCGTCAATGCCACCGCAAGTGCTGCGATGGTACGGGTGCGCAGTATCCTTGAATGCGTGGTGAACGATGACGATTAGAACCGTGTTGCGCATGGGCGACGCGCGCTTGCTGCAGCGTGCCGAGCCGGTCAGCCGGTTCGACACGCAGGAATTGTACGCGCTGCTTGCCGACATGCGTGACACGATGCATGCCCTGAACGGCGCGGGCCTGGCCGCGCCGCAGATCGGCGTGGGACTACGCGTGGTGATCTTCGGCGTGCGGCTGCGACACGTTACTGCGCAGCAGCCGCTTGCGGGAGCAGCCGCTTGCAACCCCCTCCCGCACCAGACGCTTGCGCGCACCGTGTCGGGGGTGCAGGCCAACCCGCGTTATCCCGATGCGGAGGCTGTGCCGGACACGGTGCTGATCAATCCGGTCATCACCCCGCTGGGCGAGGCGATGGAAGAAGACTGGGAAGGCTGTCTGAGCGTGCCCGGTTTGCGTGGCATGGTGCCGCGTCATGCGCAGATCCGTTATCAGGGCTGGGATGAATACGGCGCACTGATCGACCGCACCGTGAGCGGGTTCCATTCCCGCGTGGTGCAGCACGAATGTGATCATCTCGACGGGATTTTGTATCCGATGCGCATAAAGGATATGACGAAATTCGGCTACAACGAAGAGCTGTTTCCCGGGCGGGAAATGCAGGATGAATAGTAATGACCTCGCAGGGGTGGGGTTGAGACACGCTTTTTTTATATCGAGATTTAATCCGCTCCGTGCCAAAAGGAGACATTCGCTCCTGTCCGTACTATTATGCTTATGTGCAGAGTGAAAATTAATCTTTATAAATGAATCAAGTGCGTATTGAACACATGTTCGCTTTGCAGCTATTAATAGAACTGACCAGTGCGTCTATCTGATAACTGTTAGCTATCTACAACAAGCCTAAGGGAGACGAAAATGGCTGATACAACTGATACTCTAGATACGCCGAAGTCAGCGCTACTCCCGTTAGTATTCATCAGCCACGACGGCCGAGATGCTGAACTTGCCGAGGCCTTTAGTAAGCTTCTTAAGAGCGTGAGTGCCGGAATGCTCAAGTCATTCCGCTCGTCCGACAAGAGTGGGACAGAAGGCATTGAGTTCGGCGACGAATGGTACAAGGCATTAATGTTGAAGCTCGACGCCGCTTCAGATGTCGTCTGCTTGCTGACAGAGCGCAGCCTAGACCGACCATGGATACTCTATGAAGCAGGCGCAGCAAAAGGAAAACTGGGTACGCCGGTCCATGGATTAGCGTTGGGTGTACCTTTGAGCAGAGCAAGCACAGGGCCATTCTATCAATTTCAGAATAGCGACGAGAGTGAAGAGTCCTTGTCGAAGCTCGTGCTTCAACTTTGTCGTCGCGTTCCAGGATTGGAACCAGAGATTGACGTTGTAAGGACGCAAGTGCAAGCGTTTAGAGCTTCTGCGACTCAGATTCTGAAAGCACGTGGGGTATCCAAGAAAGATGAAAAAATAGAACCGGTGGGCGAAGCAGCAGTCGCAAAAGTGCTGGAAGAGATGAAGCTGCTTGTCAGAGATATGTCGATGCGTTTGGAAATGCGAATGATGGAAGGTTCGGACCGCTCGCAGCCTAGGCGATATCGAAAAATTCATCCAATGCTTGTCGACGAAATGTCGCACATGATTTCGAGACGTCCAGGTGATCCGATTGGGATTTTAATTATAGCCAGCGTTTATCGAGAGGATTTCCCGTGGCTATATGAACTCGGTATGGAAGCCTACCGAATAGCCAAATCAGGGCGAATTGAGGCTTTTCATGAAGCCATGACTGTATTCCGCGACGCTGCGGAAGTAACTGTACGGGGGCCGTTCCTTGAGGCGCTTGGGCCGCAAAGCAAGGAAACGCAAATGATGTTACGGGAATTGCCAGCTATTATTGACCATTACATGCACCGAATCCTCGATAAGTCTAATAAGAAACGCGTCCGGTCAGAGAAGGACTTAGAAGAAAATTAATTCCAGAAGTGAGCTAACGCTGAGCCCGATTGGGCGTACGATGAACCTGTGAGTCGATAGTCCTATGTTGGATATATGTTGGTGAGAAGATTGACCGTCTGCTTTGTGTCGTTAGCGGTAGTTCGCGTTTCCCGAATAGAGCCCTTCCTGCCGTGATTGAAACAACCTTTATGTGTTGCTGGGTTGAACCATATCCGCTGGCCGTACCCAGCGATCGAAGTCCTGTTCCGTGACATAGCCCAGCGCCAGCGCTGCCTGCTTGAGCGTGCTGCCGTCGTGGTGCGCGCGTTTGGCGATCTCGGCGGCGCGGTCGTAGCCGATGTGCGGGGTCAGCGCGGTCACCAGCATCAGCGAGCGTTCCATCAGCTCCGCGATGCGTCCGCGATTGGCCTCGATGCCGCGCACGCAGTATTCCTCGAAGCTGCTCATGCCGCCGGCAAGCAGGCGCACGCTCTGCGAGAAGTTGTGCGCGATGAGCGGCTTGAACACATTGAGTTCGAAGTTGCCCGAGGCGCCGCCGATGGTGATCGCAACGTCGTTGCCGAACACCTGGCAGCACAGCATGGTCAGCGCTTCGCACTGGGTGGGATTTACCTTGCCCGGCATGATTGAACTGCCCGGTTCGTTTTCCGGGATGCCGATCTCGCCCAGGCCCGAGCGCGGGCCGGAAGACAGCCAGCGCACGTCATTGGCGATCTTCATCAGCGCGGCAGCCAGCGTCTTGAGTGCGCCGTGGGCGGACACCAGCGCATCATGCGCGGCCAGCGCGGCGAATTTGTTGCTGGCACTCTTGAACGGCGTGCCGGTACTGCGCGCCAGTTCCGCAGCCACGCGCGCGCCAAATTCGGCATGGGTGTTCAGGCCGGTGCCGACTGCCGTACCGCCGACCGCCAGTTCGTATAGCGGCGTGAGCGCGGCGAGCAATAAGGATTCCGCGAGATCCAGTTGCGCCACATAGCCGGAGAATTCCTGGCCCAGCGTCAGCGGGGTTGCGTCCTGCAGATGCGTGCGGCCGATCTTTACAATACCAGCGAACGCGTCGGATTTTAATTGCAGCGTCGTGCGCAGCGTGCGCAATGCCGGGATGAGTTGTTGCTGAATCCCGATCGCGGCGGCGACATGCATCGCGGTGGGGAAGATGTCGTTGGACGACTGGCCGAGATTGACTTCGTTGTTAGGGTGCACCTTCGACACGTTACCGACG
>DHIV01000096.1:0-21554 GCA_002403995.1 Gallionella sp. UBA4737
ATTCCAGCAGCGCGGTGTTGAGCGACTCGATGGATTCCATGTCCATGTGGTTGGTCGGCTCGTCCATCAGCAGCACGTTGTTCCTTTGCAGCATCAGCTTGCCGAACAGCATGCGACCTTTCTCGCCGCCGGACAGCACTTTCACGCGTTTCTTCGCATCGTCGCCGGAGAACAACAGGCGCCCCAGCGTGGCGCGCACGGTCTGGTCGTCATCGTTCGGGCCGCGCCAATAGGTCATCCAGTCGGTCATGCTTTTGTCCTCGGCAAAGTCGGCGGTGTGGTCCTGCGCGTAGTAACCGATCTTGGCCTTGTCGGTCCACTTGATGGTGCCGGTGTCGGGTTGCAGATCGCCCGCCAGGCAGCGCAACAGCGTGGTCTTGCCGATACCGTTCGGGCCGATGATGGCGACCTTCTCGCCCGCATCGATGCGGAAGTTCACGTTGGAAAACAGCACTTTGTCGAAACCCTTCGCCATCTTCTGCACTTCCACCGCGGTGCGATGCAGTTTTTCGCGCTCGTCGTATTCAAAGCGGATGAACGGGTACTGGCGGCTGGACGGCTTGATGTCCTCGATCTTGATCTTGTCGATCTGGCGCGCACGAGAGGTGGCCTGCTTGGCCTTGGAGGCATTCGCCGAGAAGCGCGCGACAAAGGCTTTCAGCTCGGCGACTTTTTCCTTGGCCTTGGCATTGTCCGACGATTGCTGCTCGCGCGCCTGCGTGGCGGCCAGCATGTATTCGTCGTAGGTGCCGGGGTAGGTGGTGATCTTGCCGTAGTCCAGATCCGACATGTGTGTGCACACGCTGTTCAGGAAGTGGCGGTCATGCGAGATGATGACCATCGTGCAGTTGCGCGCGTTGAGGATATTTTCCAGCCAGCGTATCGTGTTGATGTCGAGGTTGTTGGTTGGCTCGTCGAGCAGCAGGATGTCCGGGTTGGAGAACAACGCCTGCGCCAGCAGCACGCGCAGCTTGAAACCGGGCGCGACCGCACTCATCGGGCCATGGTGCAACTCGATCGGAATGCCCACGCCGAGCAACAATTCCCCGGCACGCGGTTCGGCGGTGTAACCGTCGAATTCGGCAAACTCCGCTTCCAGATCGGCGGCGCGCATGTAGTCTTCTTCGCTGGCATCCGGGTTGGCGTAGATCGCGTCGCGCTCCGACATGGCCGCCCACATTTCGGCATGGCCCATCATCACCACGTCCAGCACGCGCATGTCCTCGAAGGCGAACTGATCCTGGCGCAACTTGCCGAGACGTTCATTCTTGTCGATCATCACATTGCCCGAACTCGGTTCCAGATCGCCGCCGAGGATCTTCATGAAGGTGGATTTGCCGCAGCCGTTCGCGCCGATCAACCCGTAACGGTTGCCGTCTCCGAATTTGACGGAGACGTTTTCAAACAAGGGCTTGGCCCCGAACTGCATGGTGATATTTGCGGTGGAAAGCATGAAAAAACCGGTTTCTGAAAATTTTGGAGCGCGATTTTAACACCGCGCGGCATTATTACCCGGCATATTGACACTTTCAGTCCGAGCAGGGAGACTGCGGCGCGAAATTGTGGCAAACAGGGGCTGGAAGGAATACTTTGCTGACAATCGGTTTGATCTGCGTATGATGCTGGGCGGCGAAAAGCGAAGTGTATCGCACCAAAGGCGGCAATTTCCCAAGCTCTTGCCAGCTTGAATAATTGATACTGCCAATGACTGAACTGCCGGAAACCATAGCAGTCAAACGTTCCGAGGATTTGGGGTGGATATATTTTTCGTAGAGGAAGGCGCATTACAATGCAACGGGATGGACAGAACGCACCCTGTTTTTCATCCACAAGATACTTACAAGGTTCATGGATAAGGTAGACAATAAGTGAAAATGCAAATATGTGATTTTGTCGCGCGGCAAAGAAATATGGACATGAGAGCCGGGAATGATCGCCGCAAAGCAAACCCGTTCGGAACGAATGGGCCGTGGCTGACTATGGGCAAGATGGGCGGACTGGTTCTTACCGAACGCAGAAAAACCATGGATAGGCGAGCGGACAAACAAAAAGGTTGAGTATTTATTATCGCCGGACCGGTTGGCTGCAGGCATTTTCCATCATTTGTAAATTGAGAACATCTTGAACCTGAAACAAAAAATCGCATTAGGGTTGGGGGCGGCCAATCTTGCATTGCTATGGCTGTTCCCGCCATTCGATTCCTTTTCATCCACCGATACCAAAGCGCTCATTTTTGCAGGCTTTCATTTCAGATTTGCTCGCGCAGTCAATGAAGTGATCAATGGCGATGTGTTGTTTCTCGAAATCATGGTTTTGCTGGTGAATGTCGGGATCGCCTGGCTGTTGCTGCGCGATGTTAAAAATATCACCGGTATGAAGGGGCGTATCAATTACCAGAACGCCATACTGTTAGTGGTGGCGGCTAACCTGACGGTAATCATGCTGTTTCCTCCATTCCAGCTTTTCTATGCGGTCACAGGTGCGCTGCTGCCTAATTTCCAGGGGTTCTACTTCATTTTCATGGTGGATCCCATGCTCACCATTGTTACGCCGATACTTTATCTGGAGGTGATATTTGTGTTGTTCAACGGCGCAGTACTGTGGTTGTTATTTAACCGGGTCGATGAACGCGAACTTTCTCCGCAAGAAGCCGTGGAATTGATGCGCAAGCTGAGCGGCAGGCGGCAAGAATAATATCGAGAGTCATTGAAAAGAGTGCGCGCGAATATAGCCGGAGGCAGCGATGCTGCATCAGGCGAAAATCCCTGAAGGTCCGATTAATATGTAACCGGACTACCGCTGCCCAGTTGCCGGATCTTCCCTTTCCAGGGCATTGTTATTGCATGATGAGGGGTATAGAATCGCGTGCGAACGGGTAACCCGATCCTGAGTTTATTCTTAACTTTGGCGGTACCGTATTCGAATCATTAATGGAGGAATCATGAAGTCTATTATCGCAAGCATAGCAGCAGCAGGATTGATGGCTGCAGGCAGCGCAATGGCAACCGACATGCCGGATCTGGCTAAAAAGAACGGCTGTGCCGCTTGTCACTCGATTGAAAAGAAGATAGTTGGCCCGGCGTGGATGGACGTTGCCAAAAAATACAAAGGCGATGCGGGAGCCGAAGCCATGCTGATCGCTAAAGTATCCAAGGGAGGCAGCGGCGTGTGGGGCAAAGTGCCTATGCCTGCTATCGATGCATCCGGCAAGAAGCAGGATGACATCAAGCAATTGGTTCAATTTATTCTGGCCCTGGCCAAGTAGACGGGCAGCAGATTCCGCAAAGGCCGGCGCAAGCCGGCTTTTTTGCATCCAGAATTTTGCTGCCATGGAATTCAAGGGCGCCCGCTGTTACCCGAACGGAATGACATCCTGCGGCGGTGTGAACTTTACACGCCGGCCGCAGGCGAAGTTCGATTCTGCCAGTTCAGGTGCTGGCTTGCGCGCAGCCTGGGCCCATTGCATGGATAAAAAGTCGCGGATTTATCCGGAGGCAGCAGCTATCGGCTAGAATGTGCCGGGTCAATTATTCGCAGGGCATTATGGTTCCTCATCTCACCACCGCAATGACCGGCCCGCTGCATGATCTGGAGCGGCGTTTCCTGACGGCCATGCCGACCATCGAGCATTGGTTGCGAACGAAGTGGCTGGAACATGCCGTGCCGTTTTACGCCTCGGTGGATTTGCGCAACAGCGGTTTCAAGCTGGCGCCGGTGGATACCAATCTGTTCCCGGGCGGTTTCAATAATCTCAATCCCGATTTTCTGCCGCTGTGCGTGCAAGCCATGCAAAGCGCGGTGGAGAAGATCTGCCCGGAAGCGCGCGGTGTATTGCTGATACCGGAGAACCATACACGCAATATGTTTTACCTGCAGAATGTGGCGCAGATCGTGATGATTCTCAAGCAGGCAGGCATGCGCGTACGCATCGGCAGTCTGTTGCCGGAGATCACCTCAGCCACGCAGATCCAATTGCCCAACGGCAGTTCGCTGACGCTGGAACCTCTGGTGCGGCGTGCCAACCGGCTGGGTCTGGCGGATTTCGACCCGTGTGTGGTGTTGCTCAACAATGACTTGTCAGCAGGTGCGCCGGACATACTGAAAAATCTCGAGCAGTCGGTTTTTCCGCCACTTTCGGTAGGCTGGTATACGCGGCGCAAGTCGCAGCATTTCACCTATTATGACCGCGTGGCGAATGAGTTTGCCGAGTTGCTTGGCATCGACCCGTGGCTGATCAACCCTTATTTTGCCACCTGCGATCAGGTCAATTTTCAGGAACGTGTCGGGGAAGAATGTCTTGCCGCTCAGGTGGATGTTGTGCTGCAAAAGATGCGAGCCAAATATGCCGAATATGGCGTAAAAAACGATCCTTTTGTCATCGTCAAAGCCGATGCGGGGACTTACGGCATGGGAATCATGACAGTGAAGGATCCCAGCGAGATCATCGGCCTGAACCGCAAACAGCGCAACAAGATGGCCGTGGTGAAGGAAGGTTTGCAGGTGCATGATGTGCTGGTGCAGGAAGGTGTGTATACCTTTGAGCAGATCAACGAGGCGGTGGCCGAACCGGTGATCTACATGATCGATCACTATGTGGTCGGCGGGTTTTATCGTGTGCATACCACCCGGGGCGTGGACGAAAATCTCAACGCACCGGGGATGCATTTCATGCCGCTTGCCTTCGAGACCCACTGCACGCTGCCCAATCCGGATTGCGCGCCGGATGACACGCCCAACCGGTTTTATGCATACGGTGTAGTGGCGCGCTTGGCATTGCTGGCCGCAGCGCTGGAAATCGAGGCGGCAGAAAATCCTCCAGAAACCCCCCCAAAAAATCCATAGATGGCTGCGCTGATTCACCTCATCGCTATCGTTGCCGTTCTGCTACTTGCCGCTTGTGAAGGCAAGGAACCGCTTTATCAGGAGCAGGGCTATGTGTTTGGCACGCTGGTAGAGGTGAGCGTGTATGGCGAAACCGAGCCGCGCGCCAGGCAGGCGGTGAGTGAGGTGATGCATGAGTTTCAGCGGCTGCACGATATGTTGCATGCCTGGCAGCCAAGCGAGCTCAGCGAAATGAATGCGGCGTTCGCAAAGGGGGAAAGCGATGTCATTTCCGCAGAGCTCGTCGCGATACTGCAAGATGCCACGCAGCTTTCCCATCAATCGCAAGGCTTGTTCAACCCGGCTATCGGCGGACTGGTGCAGTTGTGGGGCTTTCACGCCGATGAATTCAAACCCGTGCAACCGGATGAAAAACTGATCGCGCAATGGGTTGCGGCCAATCCTCAGATGAGCGACATCGCTATCGTGCACGGCAGGGCGGAAAGCAAAAATAAATCCGTGCAGGTGGATCTGGGCGGCTATGCCAAAGGCTATGCACTGGATCGCGCCGCCGAGTTGCTGCACAAACAGGGTATCAGCAACGCGCTGATCAACATCGGCGGCAATGTCCTGGCACTGGGCCAGCATGGCGATCGTCCGTGGCGCGTCGGTATCCAGCATCCGCGCAAGTCCGGGGCGCTGGCGACATTGGATCTGCATGACGGAGAGGCCATCGGTACTTCGGGCGATTACCAGCGCTATTTCATGCTGGGCAATGTGCGCTATTGTCATCTGATCAACCCGCGCAGCGGTTATCCCATGCAGGGCGTGCAAGCGGTCACCATCCTGACCCGCGGCGCACGCGCCGGGGTATTGTCTGATGCGGATTCCAAGCCATTGTTCATCGCGGGAGCGCGAGGCTGGCGCGCTGCCGCCACGCAGATGGGATTGTCAGACGCGATGCTGGTGGACGGGCAAGGCAAAATCCATATTACAGCCGAACTGCAGAAACGGCTAGAATTCACCGACAAGAGCATACATCCGGAGGTCGATCCGTGAATTATCCGGAGCCCATGCAGACTCCTGAATAAGATATCGTCGAACAAAAGGTTCGGCGCGCGGCGGGCATCAACGCGTTGCGCAGGATCGGCACGATTGTCGCCGAGGAACAAAAAACTGATGATCAGAAAGCAAAAGTATTGCGCTGGTTCGTCCGCTATGGCTGGATCATTTTGCCGCGCCGCATTGCTGGTGACATATGCCATGGGCTTGATATTAAAGAGGGGTGATTTGTGGCCGGGATATTATTGGTGACGCACAACGGGCTGGGCGATAGTTTCGTCGATTGCGTCAGACATGTGCTGGGCGAAGTGCCGCCCAATCTTAAAGTGTTGTCGGTGCTGGCCGGTGACGATCCGCAACTGAAACTGGCCGAAGGAAAGGCGCTTATCAAACAGCTCGATACGGGCGGCGGCGTGCTGGTCCTGGCGGATGTGTTTGGCGCCACACCCAGCAATATCGGACGCCAATTGTGCCAGACCGAACATGTGTCAGGCGTGGCGGGGTTGAATCTGCCGATGCTGCTGCGTGTGGTTTGCAGTCCTGGCAAGACTTTGCCGGAACTGGCGAAGATCGCCGTAGAAGGCGGGCGCGAGTGTATCGTCCAGATGGCGGGCTAAGATGTTGCATCAAGAGGTGCTCATCATCAACAAACTCGGCCTGCATGCGCGTGCCTCGGCCAAGCTTACGCAGCTTGCATCCAGTTTCAAATGCGATGTGATGATGTCGCGCAACAACCGCCGGGTAAATGCCAAAAGCATCATGGGCGTGATGATGCTCGCTGCTGCAAAGGGCATGACGATAAGCATCGAGACCAATGGCGTGGACGAGGCCGAGGCGATGCAGGCTTTGGTGAAATTGATAAACGATTACTTCGGAGAGGGCGAATGATTTCCTTCAAGAACCGTCGCGAGCAGGTCAATATGCAAGGAGCCGCGCAGCGAGTGCCGAGACATACCATTTCGGCAGGCGAGGTGCGAGCGAGCACGCGATACCGCATAACCAGCCACTTGGTTGACGTTTTTGGGCGACCTAGTGGAATGGCTAGTAGTTCCATCAGATTGGCTGCGCAGCAGGGTATTGGGGGGAATCAATGAGCTTTACGCTGCACGGCATCGCAGTCTCCAGCGGCATCGCCATCGGCCATGCGCATCTGATCTCGCACACTTCATTGGAAGTGGTGCATTATGTGCTGCCCAAGCAATTTCTTGATGAGGAGATTGCCCGCTTCGATGCCGCATTGCTGGCCACGCGCAATGAATTCGCCGGTCTGCGCAACAATCCACCCACCCACGCCGCCGCCGAGTTCGACGCCTTCCTGGAATTGCACCAGATGATACTGGACGATCCGCTGTTGAGCGCCGCGCCGCGCGAGATGATCGCCACCGAGCATTGCAACGCCGAATGGGCGCTCAAGACGCAAACTGAAACTTTGGTTGCGCAATTCGACGAGTTCGAAGATGCCTATTTGCGCGAGCGGCAGACCGATGTGACCCAGGTGGCCGAACGGTTGCTCAAGCAATTGCTGGGACAACCCGGATACCAGCCATCTCCGGCGCGCCAGGATGTGGAGACGATACTGGTGGCGCATGACTTGAGCCCCGCAGATCTGATCCAGTTCAAACCGCATCAGTACGCTGCATTCATCACCGATGTGGGCGGCGCGACGTCGCACACCGCGATCGTCGCGCGCAGCCTGAGCACGCCGTGCGTGGTGGGGCTGCATCATGCGCGGGATCTGATCCGTGAAGACGATCTGCTGATCCTGGACGGCGAGCAGGGCGTGCTGATCGTCAATCCCGACAAGCTGATACTGGCCGAATACAAGCTGCGCCAAAGCGCATGGGAACTGGAGCGCAAGAAACTCAAGCGTCTGCGCACCGCGCGCGCCAATACGCTGGACGGCACGATCATCGAGCTGTATGCCAACATCGAGAAGCCGGAAGATATTGCCGAGGTGAAGGAAAATGGTGCGACCGGCATCGGGTTGTTCCGCAGTGAATTCCTGTTCCTCAACCGCGAACATTTGCCGGACGAGGAAGAACAGTTCGAGGCGTATCGGGCGGCAGCAGCGGGCATGGAAGGCCAGCCAGTCACGATACGCACTTTCGATCTGGGCGGAGACAAGCAACTGAATGGGACCAAGCGCGTCGCGAATAACCCTGCGCTGGGACTGCGCGCGATCCGTTTTTGCCTGGCCGAACCGCAATTGTTCCGCACCCAGATGCGCGCGCTGCTGCGCGCCACGCATTACGGCAACGTCAAGATACTGATACCGATGTTATCCAGCGTTTCCGAGCTCAACCAGACTCTGCAGTTCATTGCCGCGACCAAGCAAAACCTGGATGACGAAGGCATCCCGTACGACCGCGAGGTGAAGATCGGCGGCATGATCGAGATACCCGCCGCAGCTTTGGCACTCAATGTGTTCGCCAGGAAACTGGACTTTCTGTCCATCGGCACCAACGACCTGATCCAGTACACCCTGGCGATAGACCGTACCGATGAGGAGGTTGCGCATCTCTATGATCCGTTGCATCCCGCCGTGCTGCATTTGTTGTCGCACATCATAGCCACATCCAACAAACTCGGTGTGCCGATCTCGGTGTGCGGTGAAATGGCCGGCGAATTGGCTTACACGCGCCTGTTGCTGGGTTTTGGTTTGCGCCAGTTCTCCATGTTCTCGGCGCAAGTGCCGAGCATCAAGCAGCGCGTGCTGACTACCAACCTGCCGGAAATCGCGCTGCTGACACAGAAGATCCTGCGTGCCGATGATCCGATGAAGATACGCGAGTTGCTGGATCGCCTCAACGCCTAGCAGTCGATGTCCGTCAAGTACGGCTGCTAGAATTCGTATTCGACCTGCATCCTGAAGGTATTGTCAGGCGCGGCGTTGCCTGTCCCGAACAGCCATGCGGCGTTGTACCTGATGGCTCGCCGGTTGCCGAGCGCGAACTTGCCGAACACGGCCGGACCGATGCGGTGGCTCTGGTCGGCCTGCTTGGCCCAGTCGTTCCATTTTCCCATGTCGCCCAGGCCCTGCACACCGAATTCCAGAGTGGGTTGCCAGCGGTATTTGGCTTGCCACTGGTAACTGAAATTGGTGCTGTATGGCACACCGCTTTCATCCGCCTTTCCGAACGCACGCTCAAACAGCAGGTTGCCGTTCAACTGGAGCTTGCCGAATTCGGTCTGGAACAACGGGCCGAGCTTGAACTCCCACGGTGCGTTAGCGCTCAACGGTGCTTCCAGTTCGGTGATGAGTCCGACATCGACAGGATATTCACCGGTGTCGGTGAGCTGGAATTTGTTTTCCCATTCGGCCAGGTTGGCAATATTGCTTCCGTCGCGTTCCTGTTTCAAATAGACCTCGGTGAACCAGTATTCCTTTGCGCCGTAACCGTAACCGATGCTGGCGCCTTGCGCGCGATTGCCGGCCACAGGGGAAGTTGCGCCGGCCTTGACGTCGATCTCCCGCTCGCCGTATTCGACAGCGGGGGTATAGACATAATCCGCAGCGCCGGCGTAGACATTCTGGACACATGCGATTCCAAGGAGCATGACGCTCAGGGGGTACTGCAAAGATTTTTTCATGAGCGGTTATTTTCGTAAGGCGGCCTGACGCGGACGGGCAACCCATTTCATGCCGATAAAGATGGCGACCAGTGCAGTCAGGTAGAAAACGATCTGCATTCCTGCAGGGCGAGAGTCATAGCCGATCAGGCTGTGCAGCAGCATGCCGGGCAGTCCGCTCTCCGGCAGCACTGCCGAGGTGTCCCACAGCGGAGAGGCGAGGCTGGGCAGCAGATCGGCCTGGATCAGGAAATGCGCGGCCTGCGAAGCCATGCCGGCTGCCAGCAGCAACACCAATATGCCGGTCGCGGCAAAGAACCAGCGCAACGGCACGCGCAACAAACCGGCATAAAGCATGTAGCCGACCGCGATGCCCGCCAGCATGCCAATCAAGCCGCCGAGCATCATCGAAGCTTGTCCGCCATCGTTCGAGGCGGCGATCCCATACAGGAACAGCACGGTTTCGGAACCTTCCCTGAGTACCGCGATCCCGACTATGACTAATAGAATCGAACACTCGCTGCTCCCGTCGGTAATGTTTCTTCCCGCAGATTTTGCGCTCTTGGCCAGCGCCGCGCCGTGCGAAGACATCCAGATGTTGTGCCACGCCAGCATCAGCACGGCGATGCCGAGCACGATGGCGTTGAATATCTCCTGGCCCACGCCGCTGGCCAGCGATCCGATCACATCGGTAAACGCAGCGACCAGTCCGGAGCCTGCCAACCCGGCCAATAATCCGGCGATCAGCCAGCGTCTGCTGTTGGGCACGCTGCGTGTCGCGGCAGCAAGGATCCCGATGATGAGCGATGCTTCCAGTACTTCCCGAAAAACGATGATGGCTGTTCCGAACATGTTACTTCTCCTATTGAGCGATGATGGCGCCCTGGGCGGTAGTTGCGTGAAACTCTCCGGTGAAAGGGTAACGTCCGGGGGTAAGCGGACCGATATAGATCGTGGCGGTGCTGTGCCCGGTGATCACCTTTTCCCGGTTCAGCGAAAAACTGTCGAACTCCTCCGGGGTGGCATCCTGATTCTCGACCGTGAGCTTGATCTTTGTGCCGGCCGGGATCGGGAGTTCGGCTGGCTGGAATTGATGGTCTTTAATTGTCAGCATATAGTCGTCCGCGTGCGCGGCCCATGGCATTAGCAGTGCGGTTAGCAACAAGCGTTTCAAAGCGATCTCCTGATGATTTATACGAATGATAATCGTTCTTATTTGCAATTGCAACAACTTTCTGTCAAGATATGCTGAAATAACTGGAGGGTACTGATATGCATCAACCCGAACACTTAAAGAGTGCCGGCCTCAAATCCACCTTGCCAAGACTTAAGGTGCTGGACCTGTTCGAAAACAGCAAAGAGCGTCACTGGAGCGCGGAGGACGTTTACAAGCAGTTGCTTAACAGCGGAGAAGACGTCGGCCTGGCAACGGTGTACCGGGTGCTGACCCAGTTCGAACAGGCCGGGCTGCTGGTGAGGCATCATTTTGAAGGAGGCAAGTCGGTGTTCGAGCTGAACAAGGGCGAGCATCATGATCACATCGTTTGCCTGCAATGTGGCCATGTCGAGGAATTCTACGATACGGCCATCGAGGCTCGTCAGGAGAAAGTTGCCACCGAACTCGGTTTCGCCATCCGCGACCACTCGCTGCACATCTACGCGGATTGCACCAAAAAGAAATGTCCGCATAAGCGCTGAGCAGATCCGCCCGAACCAATTGACAGCATTTCACAAAACGCGGAAACTGCGCATCGTAACCAGCGACTTAACGAGTGTTGTGCGCTCGTTTAGTCGAATGGCTATGACCAATGACTTAGCGAGTGTTTTTTGCTCGTCTAGTCAGATGGCCAGTAGTTCTATCAGTAGTTTCATCAGTGCCGATTTGACATCAGCTTGCGGGGCACTTAAATAATTCCAGCTAAAGCGAGGCAACCCGTCCCGCGAGAGCTGAACGGGTTTTTTTTGGAGCTTACATTTTGGTTGCATCAAATAACGTAGGCATTGTCAGCGCACAG
Source organism: Gallionella sp. UBA4737 (assembly GCA_002403995.1). Taxonomy (GTDB): domain Bacteria; phylum Pseudomonadota; class Gammaproteobacteria; order Burkholderiales; family Gallionellaceae; genus Gallionella. The sequence continues at coordinate 11,469 of DHIV01000096.1, forward strand.
CGCGCAACATTCGACACCCCGCTGGTTTTCCGCAGCGGCGCGGTGCTGCCACGCTATGAACTGGTATATGAGACCTACGGCAAACTGAATGAAGATAGATCCAACGCGATCCTGATCTGCCACGCACTATCCGGCCACCATCATGTGGCCGGTTATTACGTCGACGACCCGAAGAACGTGGGCTGGTGGGACAACATGATCGGCCCCGGCAAGCCGGTAGATACCGACAAATTTTTCGTCATCGGGCTGAACAATCTTGGCGGCTGCAACGGCTCCACCGGCCCCTCCAGCATCGCTCCGCAAACCAGCAAACCTTACGGTGCCAGCTTTCCGGTGGTGACGGTGGAGGACTGGGTGGAGTCGCAGGCACGCCTGGCCAACTTGCTCGGCATCAAACAATTCGCTGCCGTGATGGGCGGCAGCCTGGGCGGGATGCAGGCGCTGCAATGGTCGCTGTCATTTCCCGAGCGCGTGCGTCATGTGCTGGTGATTGCCGCCGCTCCGCACCTGACAGCGGAGAACATCGCGTTCAACGATGTGGCGCGCAACGCGATCCTGACCGATCCGGATTTCCATGGTGGAAACTTCTATGAGCATGGCGTGGTGCCCAAGCGCGGCCTGCGCCTGGCGCGCATGCTGGGACACATCACCTACCTGTCCGACGATGCGATGGCGGACAAGTTCGGGCGCAGCCTGCGCTCCGGCAAGCTGGGTTATAACTACGACATCGAGTTCGAGATCGAGTCCTACCTGCGCTACCAGGGCGACAAGTTCGCCGCGTATTTCGACGCAAACACTTATCTGCTGATGACCAAGGCGCTGGATTATTTCGACCCGGCGCGCGCATACGGGGGCAATCTCGACAAGGCGTTTTCGGCAGCGCGCGCGGAATTTCTGGTGGTGTCGTTCACTACCGACTGGCGCTTTGCGCCTGAACGCTCGCGCGAGATCGTCAATGCGCTGCTGCACAATCGCCGCAACGTGAGCTACGCCGAGATCGCCTCGACGCACGGACACGACTCGTTCCTGATGCAGCACGAGCATTACCACGATGTGATGCGTGCTTACCTCGACAGGATTGCACGGGAGTTTTCGGAATGAATCGGGGAAGGCATACTAGCCACGGATTGACACGGATTGACACGGATGAGAGCTCGGCGTTTATCCGTGATCATCCGTGTCAATCCGTGGCTAATTTGGGTTCTAAGAAATGAGTGCACACGATCCCATCGAACTCGCTGCCGCTCGCCCGGACTTTGCCGCGATCGCGGCGTGGATACCGCAGGGCGCGTCGGTGCTCGACCTCGGCTGCGGCGACGGCAGCCTGCTGCGCTACCTGAAGAACACCCGCAAGGTTCGCGGCTACGGTGTCGAGATCAGCGATGCGAACATCGTGGCGTGCATCCGGAACGGCGTGAACGTGATCCAGGGCGATCTGGAATCAGGCCTGTCCGGCTTCGAGAGCAACGCCTTTGATTTCGTGCTGCTGTCGCAGACGCTGCAAGCCACGCGACACACCGAGCCGCTGGTGCAGGAAATGCTGCGCGTCGGGCGCGAGGGTATCGTCAGCTTTCCCAACTTCGGCTATTGGCGCAATCGCGTCAACGTGCTGCGCGGCAACATGCCGGTTTCCAGGGAACTGCCTTACCAATGGTACGACACGCCCAACGTGCATTTGTGCACCTTGCATGATTTTGAAGATTTCTGCCGCGACCTTCAGGTGGCCGTGCTCGACCGCCGTGTGATGACGGGCAACAGCGAAGTGCATGTGTTGCCCAATCTGTTCGGCAGCACCGCGGTGTACCGGTTCCGGCGCGGCATATGAGCGTGTACCAGCAGCTGTTCACCCGGCGCATGGCGATCTGCGTGTTCACCGGGTTCGCTTCCGGCCTGCCGCTGTATCTGCTGCTCAACCTGGTTCCCGCCTGGCTGCGCACCGAGCATATCGATCTCAAGGTGATCGGCGCGTTCGCGCTGATCCAGTTTCCCTACACCTGGAAATTCCTCTGGTCGCCGCTGCTGGATCGCTATGCGGTGCCGGTGCTGGGAAGGCGGCGCGGCTGGATGCTGCTGACACAGGGCGCGCTGCTGGTGGTGATCGCGGCGCTGGGCGGCTTTTCGCCGCAAAAGGACCTGACTATGATCGTGCTGTTCACCACGCTGCTGGCCTTTCTGAGCGCCACGCTGGACATCGCGCTGGACGCTTATCGCCGAGAATTGCTGTTCGACAACGAGCTCGGCCTGGGCAACGCGGTGCACGTCAACGCCTATCGCATCTCCGGATTGATCCCCGGCTCGCTGGCGCTGATCCTCGCCGACCATCTGCCGTGGGACTTGGTGTTCATGATCACCGCGCTGTTCATGCTGCCCGGCATGGTGATGACGCTGCTGGTCAGCGAGCCTCATCGCGCCGAACCGCCCAGGACGCTGCGCGCTGCCGTGGTCGAGCCGTTCCATGAATTCATCACGCGCCGCGGCTGGCAAAGCGCGCTGCTGATCCTGGCGTTCCTGTTCTTCTACAAACTTGGCGACAGTCTGTGCACCGCGCTGGCCACGCCGTTCTACCTCGACATGGGATTCTCCAAATCGCAGATCGGCCTGATCGCGAAGAATGCCGGGCTGTGGCCGGCGGTGATCGGCGCGCTGCTTGGCGGCATCTGGATGCTGAAGATCGGCATCAACCGCGCGCTGTGGCTGTTCGGCGCGGTGCAGGTGGTGAGCATCTTCGGCTTTTACTGGCTGGCGCTGCAGGGAGCGCAGGCCGAAGTGACCGCGCTGCATCTCACCCAGCTCGGATTCGTGATCGGTCTCGAAGCACTTGGCGTCGGGCTGGGCACCGCAGCCTTCGTTGCCTACATCGCGCACACCACCCATCCCGCATATACCGCGACCCAGTTCGCGCTGTTCACCAGTTTCGCCGCGGTGCCGCGCACCTTCGTCAACGCCACGGCGGGCTGGCTGGTGGATCAGATGGGCTGGAGCGGTTTCTTCCTGCTGTGCGCGGTGCTGGCGATACCGGGGATGCTGCTGCTGCTGAAGGTCGCACCGTGGGGTGAAACGCAACCGGTTTCGGAGATTCCACCATTAGATAGGGCGCAATAACCAACGGGCATTGCGCCCTATTTAGCGACTGCCATCCGGTGCAATGCGCTACGCTTATTGCACCCTACGCGAATTCATTAGAGCGATTGGAATAAACCATGAAGCATTTTCTGATGTGCGAGCCGAAGTTCTTCGACGTGTGCTACGTGATCAATCCCTGGATGGAAGGCAACCAGGGGAAAGTGAACAAGGCGCTGGCGAAGCAGCAGTGGCAAAACCTGCATGACATCGTGGCAAGACTGGCATCGGTCAGCCTGATCGAACCTGTTGCGGGGCTGCCGGACATGGTGTTCACTGCGAATGCGGGGTTGGTACGGAATAAAGAAGCCATCGTCTCGTCGTTCCTGCATGCCGAGAGGCAGCCTGAAGCAAAGCATTTCGAGCAATTCTTTTCCTCACAGGGCTACCGCGTGCATCATCTGCAGCAGGATACGATATTCGAAGGTGCGGGAGATGCGCTGTTCGATACACAAGGCAGGCTGTGGGTTGGGTCGGGAATACGCAGCGATGCGCATGCGCTGGATGAGATCAGGGCCGTGTTTGATGTCGAAGGCTGCGGGGTCGAAGCCGTCGGGCTGGAACTCGTCGATCCGCGCTGGTATCACCTCGACACGGCATTCTGCCCGCTGCCGCAAGGACAGGCCATCGCCTACGCAACAGCGTTCTCAACAAAAAGCGTGGCAGCGCTCAACGCTGCATTCGGCAAAGACATTCTCTGGCTCTCGGATGAGGAAGCAAAGAATTTCGCCTGCAATGCGGTTGCTATCGATCAGTCCATCATCATGCACAAGGCATCGGCGGAGTTGAGAACCGCGCTGGCGCAGCGCGGCTTCGAAGTCATCGAAGTGAATGTTTCCGAATTCCTCAAGTCCGGCGGCGCATGCAAATGCCTGACGCTGGAGATTTGAAGTGGCATCAGTTTTCACGCTCGGGCGCATAACTCTGTCTACCCTGCTTGGCTGTTTCGAAGACAACGCCATCCGGCAGGATGCAATAACCTACCGGCATTGCGTCGCAGCGATGATTGCAATCTGATGCATGTGCTACACATGGTCGTGCCTTGCTTGAATTGTCAGCGATTGTTTTTAGTTATGCGGCAAGTTCAAAAGTGAGAGTGTATTTTGGTCAGGTATTCCCTTAAATACGAAGGCATTAATTTCAAGTTTATCGACTACAGCGGTACTAAAACATTTTGAGAAACCGGATCTGCGTAATGCTGCCAATAGAGATTTTTGGGTAAAGCCGGTTTTGTGGGCGAAAAAATCCTGTCCGCTTGTTTTAATTATTTCGCTATGGCCATACAGTACATCCAGAACCATGATCGGTCCGGAAGGTGATTGGTAAAGAACGTCATCAATATCCAAACCCCGAGCAAGGGTGACTCGCATCACTTCATTGATGTCCGGCACTCTTATTTGTGCAAACCCATCCTCCTTAAGGACATGCAAGAACCCGGTCAGCACCTTTGCCACATCATGCCGGTAATAGTGCTCAAGGTTATGAGAGCAATAAATCGCATCAAACTGGCCGCCTTCCAAAGATGTGAGATTGCGCGCATCACATACAATGTCGGGCGAGCCCCTCGGGTCGATATCAAGCAACAAATGTTCAAAGCCGGCGAAATGAGGCGGTAGCGGAATTAATTTATTGTTGCCACCGACGTTCAAAACCTTTTTCAATTATTTATATCTCCTGTGCTGGAATTGACAAAGAAATATTATCCAGATCAAATTTCCTTAAATAACATACAAACGTATTCTCTGATCTCCATTGACCAGGTCCCGGCTGAAAATACGGCGTGCGCTAGATCTTGCGTACGAATACCTTCGACTTCCGCTGAAAGTTATACAGCGACTTCTTCTGCGCGGGCAGCGTGGAGACATCGCTTTCGACAAAGCCGCGTTCGATGAACCAGTGCGCGGTTCGCGTGGTGAGCACGAACAATTTTTTCATCTTCTGCGCCCTGGCGACGGAGATCATGTGGTTGAGGATGGCTTCGCCGTATCCGCGGTCGCGGCTCTGCGCTTCCACCGCGAGGCAGGCGAGCTCGGCGGCGGCTTCGTCGGGGAATGGGTACAGCGCGGCACAGCCGACGATGCGGTGGTCGTGTTCCAGCACCACGAAGCGGTCGACTTCGCGCTCCAGCAGCTCGCGAGAACGCCGCACCAGAATGCCGTTCTCTTCCAGCGGGCGCAACAGTTCGAGGATGCCGCCGATGTCTTCGATGCTGGCGTCGCGCAGCGTGTTGAGCGTGCTCTCCACCACCATCGTGCCGATGCCTTCGTCGCTGAACAGTTCCTGCAGCACCGCGCCGTCGGTGTGACGGCTGATCAAATGGGTGCGCGCCACGCCCGCCTCGCAGGCGCGTACCGCGCAAGGCAGGAACAAGGCCACATCGTCCGGCAGTTTGCGTTTGGCGGTCAGCACATCCTGAGCTTGTGCAATCGTGAGTTCCTTGAGCAACGCGCCCTTCTTGTCGTGCACTCCGTCGGTGTCCATCAGGAACATCAGCTTGTCGGCATCCAGCGCGATCGCGGTGGCGGTCGCGACATCTTCCAGGGTCAGGTTGAACACTTCGCCGGTGGGCGAATAGCCGAACGGTGAGAGCAGCACGACCTCGCCGAATTCCATGCGGTCGTTCAGCGCGGCGACATCCACCTTGCGCACGCTGCCGGTGTGCTGCAGGTCCACGCCGTTGATCACGCCTATCGGCTGCGCGGTGATGAAGTTGCCGCCCGCGACGCGGATGTCGGCATTGGCCATTGGCGAATTCGCCAGTCCCATCGACAGCAGCGCCTCAATCTCGACGCGCACCCGCCCGACCGCTTCCTTGACGCACTGCAAGGTTTCGGCATCAGTAAGGCGGATGCCCTGATGATAGGTGCCTTCGATATTGTTTTTTGCCAGATGCTGTTCGATCTGAGGGCGCGCGCCATGTACCAGCACCAGCCGGATGCCGAGGCTGGCAAGCAGGTTGAAGTCATGCGTCAGCTCGACAAACTTGCCGTCCGCGACCACTTCGCCACCGAACGCGATCACGAAGGTGCGACCGCGGAACGCGTTGATGTAGGGCGCGACGGAACGAAACCATGCGACGAATTCGGCAGAGGTGGTGATCGGCATTCAATGTCTCCAAAATTACTAAATTGGTTGCTTCCAGGAATCGTTGATGCAACCAGCGCGCATCATGCCGTGCTAAGACTCATCCAGCAACTTTCCGGCGATGGCCCAGTTTTCATCAGACAGTTCGTCGAAGGCGATGTGGGTAGCAGCTGCGACACGGTGGGGCGCAGCCCGCTGGTGCGGGAGCAGCCGCCATTACCGCTATTCTTCATCGAGCAGCTTGCCTGCAATAGCCCAGCTTTCATCGGGGAGTTCGTCGAAGGCGATGTGGGTATATGACTTCGGCTTGAGCGCGATGCGTTCCAGCGTGTCGGTGATCTCGGCAGCGATCTTGGCTTTCTGTTCGCGGCTCAAGGTTCCCGCGATGCGAATATTGACGTAAGGCATATTAGACTCCGGATAAAATGGTTGCGAACTCTGTAAAGTATATAGACATTCCCGTCCGTTGCCATTATAAGCCGGGCGCTATCCCTTTTTCGTTTGCGAGGCGTCCTTGATCGTTAATACCGTGTTGTCAGCCAGTGCCTTGCGCCGCAAAGCTCGGCTTGATTCCCTTGCCGCAATAGAGTTCCCGGCCGATCTGCCGGTGGTGCAAAAGCGCGCGGACCTGGCGCGCGCCATTGCGGATAACCAGGTGGTGATCGTGTGCGGCGAGACCGGCTCGGGCAAGACCACGCAGTTGCCGAAGATCTGCCTGACACTGGGGCGTGGTGTATTGGGCGTCATCGGCCACACCCAGCCGCGCCGCGTGGCGGCGCGCACCGTGGCATCGCGTATCGCGTTCGAATTGAAAACCGAACTCGGCGGCGCGGTCGGTTACAAGGTGCGCTTCCACGACAAGGTGTCGCCGGATACCAGCGTCAAACTGATGACAGACGGCATCCTGCTCGCGGAGATACACAGCGACCCGCTGCTGAAGAATTACGACACGCTGATCATCGACGAAGCGCACGAGCGCAGCCTGAACATCGATTTCCTGCTCGGCTACCTCAAGCAATTATTGCCGCGCCGCCCCGATCTCAAGCTCATCATTACTTCCGCGACGCTGGATGCCGACCGCTTCGCCAGGCATTTCGGCGCGCTGGTGGTCGAGGTGTCCGGACGCAGCTACCCGGTCGAGACGCGCTATCGTCCATTGGAAATAAGCGAAGAAGGCGATGCCCAGGATGTGCCGCAGGCAGTGAGCGCCGCGCTGGATGAACTAGCGGCGGGCGGCTTGCGCGGCGATGTGCTGGTGTTCCTGCCCGGCGAGCGCGAGATACGCGACACAGCGGAAGCGTTACGCAAGCATCACCCTAAAGGTATAGAAGTGCTGCCGCTGTTTGCACGGCTGTCGGCGGCCGAGCAGGACAAAGTATTCAAGACCGGCGCGCAGCGGCGCGTGGTGCTGGCGACCAACGTCGCGGAGACTTCGCTGACCGTGCCCAACATAGGTTACGTGATCGACTGCGGCCTGGCGCGGGTGAACCGCTACAGCATCCGCCAGAAGGTCGAGCAGCTGCACATCGAAAAGATCTCGCGCGCCGCCGCCAACCAGCGCGCCGGACGTTGCGGGCGTGTGATGAGCGGCGTGTGCGTACGCCTGTACGACGAAGCGGATTTTTTGCAGCGCGTGGAATTCACCGACCCGGAGATCTTTCGCGTGTCGCTGGCCACCGTGATCCTGCGCATGAGCGCGCTTGAACTCGGAGAAATTTCAGAGTTTCCATTCATCGAGCCGCCCACCCCGCGGATGATCGCGGACGGCTATCAGTTGCTCGCCGAACTCGGCGCGATCGACGAAGCGCGGCAACTCACCAGGCTGGGCCACGAACTCGCCAAGCTGCCGCTGGACCCGAAGGTCGCGCGCCTGCTGCTGGCGGGGCGGCAATACCATTGCTTGACCGAGATCCTGATCATCGCCAGCGCGCTGTCGGTGCAGGACCCGCGCGAACGTCCGCTGGACAGGCAGGAAGCCGCGGATGCGGCGCATAAACGCTTTGCCGATGAGCGTTCCGATTTTCTCGCCTACCTGAAGATATGGGCATGGTTCGAACAGGCGGTGGCGGATAAAAAATCCAATCGCCTGCTGGCGGAAGAATGCCGCAAGAATTTCCTGTCGCCATTGCGGCTGCGCGAGTGGCGCGAGCTGCACCAGCAGTTGCACGGACAAGTCGCCGAGATGGGCATGCGCGAAGACAAAAAACTTGTGTCCGGGCACCCGAACGAACAACCTGCGACCTACGAACAGATCCACAAAGCCCTGCTGTGCGGGCTGCTTGGCAACATCGGCATGAAGAGCGTGGAGAGCAATGAATACCTGGGAGCGCGCGGCATCAAATTTTTCATCGCACCGAATTCGGTGCTGGCGAAAAAAGGCGCGAAGTGGGTGATGGCGGGCGAGCTGGTCGAGACGCATCGCCTATATGCGCGCTACGTGGCGCGCATCGAGCCGGGGTGGCTGGAGGAAACCGGCGCGCACCTGATCAAGCGGCATTATTACGAGCCGCATTGGGAGAAGAAGGCCGCGCAAGTCGTGGCCTATGAACGCAGCACTTTGCATGGCCTGCTGCTCAACGCCAAGAAGCGCGTGCATTACGGGCCGATGAATGCGGCGGAATCGCGCGAGGTATTCATACGCCAGGCACTGGTCGGCGGCGAGTTCGAGACGCGCGCGCCGTTCTTCGCGCACAACCGGAAACTGATCGCCGACATCGAAGCGCTGGAGCACAAGGCGCGCCGCCCCGATGTGCTGGTGGACGACGAACTGATCTTTGCGTTCTACGACAGCCGCGTCCCCGGTCAATTCTCCGGGCATGACATCCACAATGGCGCGACCTTCGAAGCGTGGCGCAAGGAGGCGGAGCGTGCCGACGCGAAACTGCTCTACCTGAAAAAAGACGACCTGATGCGCCACGAGGCGGCGGGCATCACCACCGACCAGTTCCCGCCGAATTTGAAGATAGACAACGTCAGCTTTGTGTTGAGCTACAACTTCTCGCCGGGCAAGAACGACGATGGCATCACGCTGACCGTGCCGCTTGCGCTGATCAATCAGGTGGCCGCTGCCCGTTGCGAGTGGCTGATTCCGGGCATCCTGGCGGAGAAGGTCACGCAACTGATCAAGACACTGCAACAAAAATTGCGCCGCCACCTGGTGCCGGTGCCGGAATTCGCCGCAGCGTTCTGCCGTGAAGTGCCCGCCTCGAACACGCCGTTGCTGCAGGCGCTGGCGCGCTACATCCGCGAACAGAAGCAGGTTGACGTGCCGCTGGAGGCGTTCCGCCTCGAACAATTGCCGCCGCACCTGCTGATGAATTTCCGCGTGGTGGACGAGCATGGTCGGCAACTCGGCATGTCGCGCAACTTCGCCCAGTTGCACGCCGAGCTTGCGCCGCGTGCCGCGCCCGTGATCGTTGCGGCGACGGAGGAAAAAGGTGTAGCCGTTTCCGAGCAACGCTACACCTCGTGGAGTTTCGGCGATTTCGCAGAGACCCGCGAGGTGAAGCGCGCCGGACAGAATGTCACGCTGTTCAACGCGCTGGTGGATGAGGGCGATGCGGTCGTGCTGCGCGCGTTCGATACCCGCGATGCCGCGCAAGCCGCGCATCGCGGCGGCTTGCGCCGCCTGTTCATGCTGCTGCTGAAAGAGCAGGTGAAGTATCTTGAAAAGAACCTGCCCGATGCGCAGCGGCTGGGCATGCTATTCATGGCTCCTAATTCCCCATTTGGTGGAACGCAGCAGGAATTGCAGCAACAGATACTGGCGATGACATTCGAGCGTTGCTGCCTGAACGATCCGTTGCCAACAAACGAAGCGGAATTCACCGCGCGCGGCAAGGAAGCGAAGAACCGCCTGCTGCTGATCGCGCAGGAACTCGC
>DHIV01000096.1:21748-22851 GCA_002403995.1 Gallionella sp. UBA4737
CAGGATGTGCGCGCCCAACTCGAATGGCTGCTGCACAAACGCTTCATCGCCGATACGCCATACGAACGGTTGCAGCACGTGCCGCGCTATCTCAAGGCGATCAGCCTGCGCATCGAAAAACTGCGCAGCAACCCGGCCCGCGATGCACAGTGCATGGCGCAGATGCAGCCGCTGACCCAGGCTTGGCAAAAGCTGCGTCAGGCGCAGCAGGGCAACAGCGATCCGCGTGTGGACGAGTTCGCCTGGCTGTTGCAGGAGCTGCGCGTATCGCTGTTCACGCAGGAACTGAAGACGCCGGTGATCGTGTCGGTGAAACGGTTGGAGAAGATGCTGGCGGGGATCAGAAGTTAGCTGAGTTTTCGCTGGTGATTATGCCTAAGGCAACGCTTTTATACCCCCGTGGTACTTGGACAGGGGAATGCGGAGCGAGCAACGGATAATTGAGCTGCATCAAAGCGGATACTGGCGGGCAAGAATGTGCTGCGATTTCAACCGGTCGATGCAACACATTGGTTAAATCGTTCAGCCGGTGTTTCATAGTTTAAAGTCTTTCTTGGGCGCTGATTCAATTGCCGTGCCACCCCATTGAGTTTGGCCTGCGAGTAAGCTGACAGGTCTGTCCTCTTGGGGAAGTATTGCCTCAATAGTCCGTTCGTATTCTCGTTCGTCCCCCGCTGCCAAGGATTCTGCGGGTCACAGAAGTAGACCTGTATGTCGGTCGCCAAGGTGAAACGCTTATGAGCGGCCATCTCCGAACCTCGATCCCAGGTCAGTGATTTGTAGAGTTCCTGCGGTAACTTTCGAGCGGTTTTGATGAGTGCGTTGATGACGGTTTCTGTATCTTTGCGCTCGACCTTCACCAGCATCACATAGCGTGTATGACGTTCGACGAGGGTCGCAATCTGGCTGTTCCCGCTTCCGCATAGCAGATCCCCTTCCCAGTGACCCGATACCGCCCGATCCTCTACCGTGGCCGGACGCTCGCTGATTGATATCGTATCTTTAATCCTGCCGTGATTGTCTGTCTTCTGAGTATGATGGCGCGAACGGCGCATGACGCGTGTGCGCCTTAAATGCTGTACCAGCTCTTTCTTCAGCGCCCC
>DHIV01000008.1 GCA_002403995.1 Gallionella sp. UBA4737
TTCAAGTCTTTCACGGCCCACCAATTATCGAGGACTTAGGCAAGCTTTAAGTCCCTTCTGTTTTCTGTCGCGGGGTATACCACTGCATATTGTGATTTCATACCTCACATGACTGAGATGAAATGCGCATCACGAAAGTGTTATCATTTGGCTTGGATTTAACGCTGTGTTCATCGATGCACATAATCATCGTAACCACTTCACGCTAGGCCCGTCATGACGGTCATTCGCCAGCAGGATTTCATCGATAGTATTGCAGGAGCTCTGCAATTTATCTCTTATTATCATCCAGCTGACTATATTCATGCATTGGCGGAGGCATATCGCGCTGAGCAGTCGCCTGCCGCCAAGGATGCAATGGCGCAGATACTGACCAATTCGCGGATGAGCGCGCAAGGACATAGGCCAGTATGCCAGGATACCGGAATCGTGGTGGCATTCGTGCGGGTGGGCATGTCGGTGCGTTGGGATGCGGTGTTGAGTGTAGTTGAAATGGTGAATGCCGGAGTACGCAAGGCTTATCTTGATGCGGATAATCCACTGCGTGCTTCAATCGTAGCTGATCCGGCGGGAAAAAGGAAAAATACAGGCGATAACACGCCGGCGGTAGTTCATGTCGAATTGGTACAAGGCGATGGCGTGGATGTGCATATCGCGGCCAAGGGCGGCGGTTCTGAAAACAAAGCTGTGATGGCGATGCTTAACCCGAGTGACGATATCGTCGAATGGGTATTGCAGCGCATACCGGAGATGGGGGCGGGATGGTGTCCGCCGGGGATGCTGGGAATTGGTATCGGCGGTACGGCGGAAAAGGCGGTACTGTTGGCAAAAGAGGCTTTGATGCAACCGATAGATATGCACGAATTGAAGGTGCGCGGCGCACAGAATCGTCTTGAAGAATTACGCATCGAATTGTATGAAAAGGTGAATGCGCTAGGCATAGGTGCGCAGGGTTTGGGCGGATTGACTACGGTGCTGGATGTCAAAATACTGGATTACCCGACTCACGCGGCTTCAAAGCCGATTGCGATCATTCCCAATTGTGCGGCCACGCGGCATATTCATTTTGCGCTGGATGGCAGTGGCATGGCGCAGTTTGCGCCGCCCAAAATGGAAGATTACCCCGATGTGCATTGGCACCCGGCTGCGGATGCGCGGCGCGTCAATTTGGAAACGGTTACGCGCGAGGAAATCGCAGGATGGCGGCCTGGCGAGACGCTACTGCTGTCCGGAAGGTTGTTGACCGGACGTGATGCTGCGCACAAGCGTATCATCGAAATGTTGGCGCGCGGTGAACCATTGCCGCCCGGCGTGGATTTTACCAACCGCTTCATCTATTATGTGGGTCCGGTTGACCCGGTACGTGATGAAATTGTTGGTCCGGCTGGTCCAACCACTGCGACACGTATGGACAAGTTCACTGAAACGATGCTGGCGCAGACCGGCCTGATCGGCATGATAGGCAAGGCCGAGCGCGGCGAGGTCGCCATCCAAGCGATAAAAAATCATGGCGCAGTGTATTTGATCGCCATCGGCGGTGCGGCTTATCTGGTGTCCAAAGCGATACGAGACGCGAAAGTAATTGCGTTCGCCGACTTGGGCATGGAAGCGATTTATGAATTTGGCGTCGAAAATATGCCGGTAACAGTGGCAGTGGACACCCAAGGGCGTTCAGTGCATGAAATCGGTCCGGCAGAATGGCGCAAACGTATCGGCATGATTCCGGTGCACCCGGTGTGAAAACAACTAAATCGGCTCAATATCCCTATTGATTTATTGGGCTGCCAACAGTGCGTTGAAAACGCCGTGTATGCGGCAGTTTCAACATATTGTTATTAAAGAATTGGCGGGTCTCCCCGCATTGCAGCGTAGTGAATCTGGTCAGGTCCGGAAGGAAGCAGCCACAGCTACATACTGCAAGTGCCGGGGGTAAGGCTCGCCTCCTATTTCGAACGTGGAGCTGCCATGAAAAGCATAGCTATCAACATTTGTTCATTGGTGGTATCGGCAATCAGGGCTGTCGCATCAAGCTCGATCGCTTTCAATTCGCCTGTCATTTCTATCGTGGTGTAACTTGTCAGCCACAACAGTACTTGCACGAAAATGGCGTCCCAAGACTTTCGCACAACTGGCGGGGCAGGAGCACGTCGTTCGCGCTTTAAGCAATGCGCTTACACAGAATCGGCTGCATCATGCTTACCTGTTCACCGGCACGCGCGGCGTCGGAAAAACCACCATCGCGCGTATTTTTGCCAAGTCGCTGAATTGTGCGACCGGTATCACTGCCACGCCATGCGGTGAATGCAGCGCCTGCAAGGAGATCGATAGCGGGCGTTTTATTGATCTGATCGAACTCGACGCTGCATCCAATACCGGCATCGACAATATGCGTGAGGTGCTGGATAACGCCCAATACTTACCCACCAGTGCTCGTTTCAAGGTATACATCATCGATGAGGTGCATATGCTCTCCAAGCAGGCCTTTAACTCGATGTTGAAGACTTTGGAAGAGCCGCCTGGGCATGTAAAATTCATCCTTGCCACCACTGATCCGCAGAAGATTCCTGTTACCGTGTTGTCGCGTTGTTTGCAATTCAACCTGAAGCAGCTTCCGCCCGCATTGATTGCCGTACACTTGAAGTATGTGCTGGAGCAAGAACAGATAGCATTTGAGGCTCCCGCAATTGGCTTGATCGCGCGGGCTGCACAGGGCAGTATGCGCGATGCGTTGAGCTTGTTGGACCAGGCGATTGCTTTTTCTGCGGGCGAAGTAGGTGAGGCGGTGGTGCACACCATGCTGGGCGCGATAGACCAGAGTTATTTGTTCGATTTGCTGGCGGCATTGCATGAACAGAATGGTGCCAGGCTACTCGAAATTGCCGATAACATGTCCGCTCGCAGTTTAGCATTTGATACAGCGTTGCAAGAGCTGGCCACTTTGTTGCATCGCGTTGCGTTGTCACAAACCATACCACAGGCGGTTGCAGACGACGAACCGGAGCGCGCACGCTTGCTGGAACTTGCTCAGTTATTCACAGCGGAAGAGGTGCAGTTATATTATCAGATCGCTATCCATGGGCGTGATGAAATTGATCTGGCTCCCGATGAATATGCCGGCTTCACGATGACGTTGCTGCGTATGTTGGCTTTTGCTCCCGCCAAGGTCATGGTACAGCCGATATTGGACGCGCCTGTTGCTAAAGTGCAGCCAAGTGCGAAACCTGCTGTTGCAAGCAGCATAGCAGTCCCAGCCAGTCCAGCAAATGTCTCAAAAAAGCCTGTTTCAATTATCCCAGCTTCAAGCGGAGAAGTCGTGTCAGGCGATCAGCCGGACTGGGGCGCGCTGCTCACGCAGTTGAATGTACAAGGTATGGCGCAGCAATTGGCAAAGCACTGCGTACTGGAAAATTTTTCAGATCGGCAAATTACACTGCGCTTGTCGCAAGAGCATAAGCATTTGCAAACCAACAAGACGGCAACCGAGAAATTGCAGGCCGCGCTGACCGATTATTTTGCCAAGCCGATCAAACTGAATATCGTGCTGGGCGAATCCGAATCGGCAACGCCTGCGGTGATAGAACAGCAGAGCAAGCACCTTAAACAACAGCTGGCGAGTGATTCGATAACGCAGGATAGATTTGTGCGCGAGGCCCAGGCTGAACTGGATGCCAATCTGATCGAGGAATCGATTAAACCAATACAGTAAGCTTGGGAGGATGTAAAAATGATGAAGGGCGGATTGGGCGGAATGATGAAGCAAGCCCAGCAAATGCAGCAGAATATGCAAAAGGCGCAGGCTGAATTGGCAACTGTGGAAGTGGAAGGTCAGGCGGCTTCAGGCATGGTTAAAGTAACCATGACTTGCGGTTATGTGGCGCGCAGGGTGTCGCTGGATGACAGCGTGTTATCCGATGACAAAGAGATGCTGGAAGATTTGATCGTGCTGGCCATCAACGATGCGCTGAAAAAAGTGGAGATTACTACCCAGCAGCGCATGAGCGGATTCACTTCCGGAATGGGCTTGCCGCCCGGGATGAAGCTTCCATTCTGATGTCTTCCCCTCTGGTGATGCCCTCACACCTTGAAGAGTTGATTGCTGTATTGCGTTGTTTGCCCGGCGTGGGGCCAAAATCCGCGCAGCGTATGGCCTATCATTTGTTGCAGCGTGATCGCGCTGGGGCTCTGCATTTGGCGCAGGCACTGGAGCTGGCAGTTAACACCATCCGGCACTGCAGCAAATGCAATAATTTTTCCGAGCATGAGGTGTGCGGATTGTGCGCATCTCTCAAGCGTGATGCCGGTTTGTTGTGTGTTGTCGAAATGCCTGCCGACTTGCTGATGTTGGAACAAACGCAGTGTTATCGAGGGCTCTATTTTGTGCTGATGGGAAGGCTGTCGCCGCTGGATGGGATAGGCGCGAAAGAGCTGCATCTTGAGCGTCTCGTCAAACGCGTGCAGGAACACCCATGCGAAGTGATTCTGGCGACCAACTTCACTGTGGAAGGCGATGCCACGGCACATTATCTGGCAACCTTGCTGCAATCACAAGATGTGAAAGTGTCTCGTATCGCTCGCGGGTTACCGGTGGGCGGTGAACTGGAGCAGGTGGATAGCGGCACGCTGGCGCAAGCCATGTTGGAGCGTCGCGAGGTAATAGCATGAAAAAAAGTATCAAAGCACTTTCCCATGAAACTTCTGCCCATGAACCACATGCCGATGAAAAATTGCCCGGCGAAAAATTACAGAAAGTGCTAGCCCAGGCCGGCTTCGGTTCGCGTCGCATGATGGAAGAATGGATCGCTACCGGACGAGTCAGCGTAAACGGCGAACCGGCGACGTTGGGAATGCGGGTGATGGAAGGCGACCTGGTAAAAACGGAGCATCGCACCATACGCGTCGGCGAAAAGGAACACGCCATACGTGTGCTGTTGTACCACAAACCAGAAGGCGAGATCGTCAGTCACGATGATCCCGAGAAGCGTTCCAGTGTGTTTGATAAGCTGCCAAAGTTGCGCGGCCAGAAATGGATTGCGATCGGGCGGCTGGATTTCAATACCAGTGGCCTGCTGATTTTTACCACTTCCGGCGAATTGGCGAATCGGCTGATGCACCCGCGTTTTGAAGTGGAGCGGGAATATGCAGTGCGGGTGCAAGGGACCATGTCGGAAGCGCAGATGAATCTGGCGCTCAGACAGGGCGTTGAATTGGAAGATGGCTTGGTCAAGTTTGAAAAGCTCGAGGACCAGGGCGGCGAGGGATTTAACCACTGGTATCGCGTGATGCTCAAGGAGGGCCGCAACCGCGTGGTGCGCCGTACTTTTGACGCGCTGGGCCTGCCGGTGAGCCGGTTGATGCGGATACGCTTCGGTATAATCAACTTGCCGCCGCGCTTGAAGCGAGGCATGACAGCCGAATTGGGTGAAAGTGAGGTTGCGCAAGTGTTGGATTGGGTAGGGATCGCCACTGAGCCGCAACAGGACTCACAAGCTTCTCGCCAATCTGACCAGGCACGGTCCGAAAAGAAAAACCGCCATGCGCCAGTCGCGACCAGAGCTGCCAGGCGCACCGGACCAGCCCGCGGGAAGAAAAGTAAATCTGGTGTAAATCACTGACTACCACTAGAATCTATAAGGGTGCATCCGGCTAACGGTACTACCGAAGTATTGTGATGACGGCGCATGCCGAAATACAGGAAATTTGAATGGAAGAACGCGGTAACAAGACAATTATGTGCAGCGTGCTGTTCTTGGATATTGTGGAATATTCCAAGAAGTCTGTGGCTGGACAAATTTCGCTCAAGGACAGGTTTAACAGCTATCTTTCTGCAGCTATTCGCGACGTGCCTATGACCGACCGGATCATTCTGGATACTGGCGACGGCGCGGCCATCAATTTTCTCGGAGATGTAGAAGACGCTTTAAAAGCGGCATTAAGCTTGCGGGAAAGCTTGCTTAATGAGGAACCCGATGTCGATCACCCTCTGCTGGTCCGCATGGGAATAAATCTTGGACCGGTGCGCCTGGTCAGAGACATTAACGGTCAGCCCAATATCGTGGGGGATGGAATCAATGTTGCGCAGCGTGTAATGGGTTTTGCGGATGCCGCCCAGATACTCGTGTCGCGTTCATATTACGATGCTGTCTCGCGTCTTTCACCACAATATGCCGGGATGTTTCACTATCAAGGCTCGCGTACCGACAAGCATGTGCGCGAACACGAGGTGTATGCGATCGGTTATCCGGGTGACAAAACGACTCATCGGAGAATGACCGTGCCGATGGGCACCGAACAGGCTGAAAACACATTGGCCGCTGCAATGCAGCACGCCAAAGCGATTTGGCATTCAGCCGCCACAAGATTGGATGCCTTGATCGAACTTATGATTGTCCGCTTTCAGCAGGCGGAACCTCGGCAACGGGCCATGTACGCCACAGCCGTCGCCGTTCCATTGCTGCTGCTTATCGTGTTACTTGCAAATCTGGCGCGGCATGCTGAAGTTTCAGCTATGCCAACCAGGATGGGTGAGCAGACGGCAAGCAGCACCAAGTCTGGCTTGGCGGTTGCGCCATCGGCATCTGTTCCTGCGGCCTCCGATGTCAAGACCAGAGAAGCAATCCAAGCGCATTCTCAAGCCGTGCCAAAAAGCAGGATCAAGAAAAAAGTTGAGAGCAAAATTGCAAAAGAAAGCCCCAAAGTTAAGCCCGAAGTTAAAACCAAATCCAATCATTCAGAGAATCAGGCAAAAACAGCAAATAATAAGGTTGTCGAGCATGATGCCATTGCGACATCAAGTGGCAGGTCAACATCCTATATTTCGGTCACTTGTACCGAAGGTACCGAAGTGTTTGTAGACGGTATCAGCAAAGGCAGAATTGGTTCTTCCCCATTAAATGTGGTAGTTGCACCCGGAAAACATACGGTGATTGTGAGTCTTTCAAGCCGGGGTATTTTTACGCAGAGTGTAGAACTCAGTTCGGGCAAGGCAGTGCATATCAAGCCCAGCCTATGTAATTAGTGAAATTTGCACAGTCAGCGAGTTTATACAAATGAACAAGGCAAAAAGGACGCACTCCGGTGAACAAAATGATTAGCCAGTTGGGGCGCTATGAGGTGATTGGCGAGCTTGGACAAGGCGCGATGGGTGTGGTCTATAAGGCCAGGGATCCGTTGATCGATCGCGTGGTTGCGATCAAGACCATCAATCTCGGCCTTGCAACGGATGAAAAGGAAGAATACGAGGGACGTTTCTATCAGGAAGCCAAGGCGGCCGGGCGTCTCAATCATCCGAATATCGTGACAATTTACGATGTGGGCAAGAGTGGCGATGTTGCTTATATTGCCATGGAGTTTTTGGAAGGGCGCGAGTTACGGGATGTTCTGAAAGAGGGAACTTTATTGCCGGTTGAGCAGGTGTTGAACATCGTGGCTCAGGTAGCGCTAGGGTTGGCTTATGCCCACGAACATGACATCATACATCGCGACGTCAAGCCTTCGAATATTATGGTGATCCGTGATGGACACGTGAAAATCACCGACTTCGGCATTGCGCGCATGGCTTCCTCTTCTGTGCGCACTCAAACGGGCATGGTGCTGGGTTCCCCAAAATACATGTCGCCAGAGCAGGTGATGGGCAAGACTATAGACCAGCGTTCGGACATTTTTTCACTGGGCGTGATGCTCTACGAGATGCTGACCGGGCAAGCTCCTTTTGATGGCGAGAACGTCAATGCCATCATGTATCAGACCCTGAACGCGGTAACTCCACCGCCCAGCACGCTGAATTCATCGGTACCTGAAATGGTCAAT
>DHIV01000032.1:0-5464 GCA_002403995.1 Gallionella sp. UBA4737
CACCTCGCGCGCCGCATCCAGCAAACGCATGCGGGTCTGTTCACTTGCGCTTTTGATTTCCGCCTCGGCCATCATTCGGGTGCCCGGACAAGAGTTTCTCGTCTGCTGGCAACCCCCTGCGTTGTGCCGTCTGCCGAATCGTTGCTCTCCCCCGCCAATGCCTTGTAAAGTTGCGTCGCCGCGCTGAACCACGCGCGCCTCACTTGTATCGCTCCCTGCTCGGCGGCAAAGGCCTGGCGCTCCGCATCCAGCACTTCGAGATGGCTGACGATGCCCGCTTTATAGCGCGCCTCAACCAGGCGCAACAGATGGTTCTGCGCGTCGGCGTTGGCTTGCTGTGCGGCAAGCTGCTCGGCGAGTCTGTCACGCGCACTCAGCAAGTCCGCGACTTCGCGGAACGCCTGCTGTATGGTTTTTTCATATTCGGCAACAGCGATCACCTTGCGTGCCTTGGCGATATCCACGTTGGCGGAAGTGCGTCCGGCGTCGAACAACGGCATGATGATGGAAGGTTGGAAACTCCACGCACCGCTACCCGCATCGAACAGACCGGACAAGCTGCTGCTGGCCGTGCCCACGCTGCCGGTCAACGAAATGCGCGGCAGGAAGGCGGCTCGTGCCGCGCCGATATTGGCATTCGCGGCGATCAATTGTTGCTCGGCAGCCAGCACGTCGGGGCGTCGCAACAGCACCTCTGCAGGCAATCCGGCAAACAGATCGGAACTGATGCCCTGTTCGGCGAGGCTGCGTCCAGGCGGCAGATCTTTCATCTCCGCCATCGATTTCCCCACCAACAGGTCGAGCAGATTTTCTGCGGCGGCTTGTTGCTGTTGCAGATTCGCCAGCTCAGCCACTGCGGCTTGATATGATCCTTCCGCCTGCAACCAATCCGAATCCGTGGATACGCCAGCTTCACGTCGGCGCCCCAGCAAGTCCCTGGTCTCGGCACGCGCTTTGACAGTTGTGACAGCAAGCTGGGTGCGTTCGCGCATTTCGAGCAACGACAGATAGGCGTTTGCCACATCGGCGATCAGCGACAAGCGAAACGCGCGTTGCGCGGATTCGGTGGCAAAATAACTGGCCTTGGCGGACGCATTCAGACTGCTGACCCGGCCCCAGAAATCCAGCTCAAAGGAGACCAGGTTGACGCCCACATCATAACGCTGCGTTTCTATCGCGCTGCCGGTAACAGACGCGCCGGCCGGAGTCAGTGAGGCATTCCGTGTCGCCGCCAGATTCAAATTCGGCAGCCGGTCAGCCCGCTGTATGCCATATTGCGCGCGTGCTTCAGCTATGCGCGCAGTTGCGATGCGCAGATCGCGATTGTTCTCCAGTGCGGCGGCGATCAACGCCTGCAAGCGCGGATCGGGGAAATAATGCTGCCAGTCGGTAAGGGCAAGACCTGTTGTGGTTTTTAACTTCACGCTGTCGGGCCACGCAGTCGTAACAGGCGCAGCCGGCCGTTCGTAGTTCGGCATAAATGAACAACCACCCAACATCGCCAACAGAATGATCGCCGTTGATTTTTTGTATTGCTTAGTCATGCTGGCTCTCCTCGTGTTCGGCAGGCTTTCGTGCATGTCCCGGGAAGATACGCCGCATCACCACGAAGAACACCGGCACCAGAAATACTGCCAGCACGGTCACGGCTAGCATGCCGCCCATCACACCGGTGCCGATCGCATGGCGGCTTTGTGCCCCCGCTCCGACGGAGAATGCCAGCGGCGATACCCCGGCAATGAAGGCGATCGAGGTCATCAGGATCGGCCGGAAGCGCAGACGGCACGCTTCCAGCGTGGCATCGATCGCACTCATGCCGCTGTCTTGCAGCCTGCGTGCGAATTCGATGATCAGGATGGCGTTCTTGGATGAGAGCCCTATGATCGCGATCAAACCCACCTTGAAATACACGTCATCGGGCAAGCCGCGCAATGTGACGGCCAACACCGCTCCGAAAACGCCCAGCGGCACGACCAGCAGCACCGCGAGCGGGATAGACCAGCTTTCATACAACGCTGCCAGGCACAGGAACACTACGATCAGCGAAATGGCGAACAGCAAGGGTGCCTGGGTACCTGATTGCCGTTCTTCGAATGATGTTCCCGACCATTCGTAACCGATTCCGGGAGGCAATTTTTCCGCGATCTGCTCCATCGCGGCGGCAGCCTCGCCGCTGCTCCGCCCGGGGGCCGGGCCACCCGATATTTTCATCGCGGCCAGGCCGTTGTATCGGTCCAGTTTGGGCGAACCTGCGGTCCAGCGTGCCGTCGCAAGCTCTGACAATGGAACCATGTCGCCTTTGCCGTTGCGTATCGACACCCGCAAAATATCTTTGGGTGTGCTGCGTATGCCGGGCTCTGCCTGCATTTGCACCCGCAGGGTACGTCCCTGGCGGGTGAAATCGTTGATATAAGCCACACCCAAAGTGGATTGCAAAGTGTCATTGAGATCCGCGATGGAAACACCCAGGGTCTCTGCTTTCAGCCGGTCAATGTCGAGGAGCAGTTGCGGGCCCGCCTCCTGACCTTCGGGACGCACCCCGGCCAGTGCCGGATTTTGCGAGGCCATGCCCAATGCCATATTGCGGGCTTCCAATAACTTTTCCCGTCCGACTCCGCCGCGATCCTGCAGGCGGAAATCGAAGCCGCCCAATGCCGCCAGCTCCGGGATGGGCGGCGGATTGACGGCGAAGATCATCGCCTGTTTGATCATGAATAGCGCCATGTTGGCTTTACGCACCAGCGCAACCGAAGAACTGCTCTCCGCTTTTCGCTCGTCCCAGGGCTTGAGGGTCACAAATACGATCCCGACATTCTGGCCGCGTCCGACGAATGAAAAACCCGCCACGCCTATCACGTGTTCGACTTCTTTTTGCCCGAGATAGAATTTTTCTACTTTGGACAATACCTCAAGAGTGCGCTCCTGGGTGGCTCCCGGAGGAAGCTGGATAACGTTGATGAAATAACCCTGATCCTCTGCCGGCAAAAAACTGCCGGGCAGTTTGCTGAACAACCATCCCATCGCGATAAAAATCACCGCATAGACCAGCAAGAATCGCGTGGTCCTTTTTACGATCTTGCCAACGCCGGAAGTGTATTTTGTCGTGGTACGCGCAAAGAAACGGTTGAACCAGCCCAGCGGGCCGCGTGTAGGCAGCAGCTCTTTGCCGGGCGTATGTTTGAGCAAAGTCGCGCATAGTGCCGGCGTCAACGTAAACGCCATCAGCGCGGAGAACATCATGGCCAGCACCAGCGTAACGGCGAATTGGCGGTAGATCGCCCCGGTGGATCCCGGGAAGAACGCCATCGGGATGAACACGGCCATGAGCACCAGGGAGATCGCAATGATCGCAGCAACGAGCTGATCCATCGCCTTGCGTGTCGCGTCGCGCGGCGACAATCCTTCCGTGGTCATGATGCGCTCGACGTTTTCCACCACCACGATGGCATCGTCCACCACGATACCGATCGCGAGCACCATCGCAAACAAGGTCAACACGTTGATGGAATAACCCAGCAGATACAATCCGACCAACGCACCCACCAGTGCAACCGGGATGACGATGGCAGGAATCAACGTCGCACGCCAGTTTCCCAGGAACAGGTACATCACCAGAACCACCAGCAGCAATGCCTCGGCCAGGCTCTTCAAAATCTCCTTGATGGAAATATCGATGAACTTGGAAGTGTCGTAAGGCACTACCCAATTGACGCCCTTTGGGAAAAATTTGGCCAGCTCCGCCATCTTGGCCCTGACCGCCTTGACGGTATCCAGCGCATTCGCTCCAGGTGTCAATCGAACTGCGATCGCGGCAGTCGGTTGCCCATCGATGCGCGCAGCCCTGTTGTAGTCCTGTGCGCCCAACTCAACGCGCGCCACGTCTTTTACGCGCAACGTGGAACCATCCGGATTGGTGCGCACGATGACGTTGCCGAATTCCGCAGGCGTGGATAGCCTGCTTCTGGTGACGATGACCGCATCGAGTTGTTGTCCCGGCGCTGACGGCAATTGCCCAAGCTCGCCGGTCGCCAGTTCCGAATTTTGCGCGCGCACTGCATTGGCCACATCAGCGGGGGAAAGATTGTACTGATGCAACTTATCCATCTTGAGCCACAAACGCATCGAGTATTCGGTGCCGAACAGCAGTGCCTCACCCACGCCCGGCACGCGCTGGATACTGTCGAGCACATTGGCAGTGGCAAAGCTGCCCAGCGCGACATCGTTGAGACTCTTGTCCGGCGAGAACAGTGCAACGAACATCACATAGTTGCGCGCCGATTTGGTCACGGTGATGCCCAGGCGGCGCACCTCATCGGGCAAGCGCGCCTCCGCGCGCTTGATGCGGTTCTGCGCTTCGACCGAGGCCAGGTCAAGATTCGACCCTGCCTCGAACGTCAGCGTAATGCTGCCGGTTCCCAGCTCGGATGAGGATTCCATGTAGAGCAGGTGTTCGATGCCGTTCATCTCCTGCTCTATCAATGACACCGCCGTTTCTTCGACGACCTGCGCCGATGCACCCGGGTAATTGACGGTAATGGACAATGCGGGAGGCGCAACCGACGGGTATTGGGAAACCGGCAGGTTTTTCAATGCCAATGCGCCGCCCAGCAGAATGATGAACGCGATTACCCATGCGAAAATCGGCCGGTCGATGAAGAATTTTGCGAACATGGGAAACCCTTACTGTTTGGCGTTGGCGGAAAGCGCGGCAGATTTGTCATCTGACAGCTGCACCGGCTTCACCTGTGAACCGGGACGCGCCTTCTGCAAACCGTTCACGATGACCCGCTCACCCCCTTTGAGGCCTTCGGTAATGATGAAATCTTCTCCCGCCATGTCGCCCGCCTTTACCGGCATAGGGTTTACTTTATCCTCTGCGCCGACCACCATTACGAATTGACCTTGTGGCCCTATTTGCACCGCACGTTGCGGTATACGAATAACGTTCTCGGCAAGCGCTTCCGGAAAACGGATACGCACGAACATGCCGGGCAACAACTCACGCTTGGGATTCGGAAATTCTGCGCGCAACGACACCGAGCCCGTGCCCGGATCAACGGCCATGTCGGTGAAAAAGATTCTGCCGGACAGCGGATAAATGCTGCCATCTTCCTGCAGCAATTCCACCTTGGCGGAGACAGCTCGTTTGAGCGTGCCGGCCTTGATTGCCTGTCTCAGGCGCAACAGGTCAGCACCGGATTCCGTGAAGTTGACATAGATGGGGTCAAGCTGTTCGATGGTGGCCAATAACGTGGCATCTCCCTTGCCGACCAAGGCTCCTTCGGTGACCAGAGCTCGACCGATGCGTCCGGAAATGGCGGCCGGAACAGTGGTGTTTTCCAAATCCTGAGACGCGCTGGCCGATGCAGCTTCAGCCTGCTTGGCCTTGGCTTCAGCCAGATCGAATTCCTGCTGGCTGACCGCCCTGATCTCCAGCAAAGGTTTGTATCGTTCTACATTCTGG
>DHIV01000032.1:5591-26955 GCA_002403995.1 Gallionella sp. UBA4737
GGTTTGTATCGTTCTACATTCTGGCGCGCGATCGCCAAGTCTGCCTTTGCCGATGCCGCCGCGGCTTTATAGGTACGCGCGTCGATCTGAAACAAGGAGTCGCCAGCTTTGACATCGCTGCCTTCCTGAAACAATCTTTTTTCGACCACCCCCTCGACGCGCGCGCGAACCTGCGCCGTGCGATAAGCCTGCAATCGCCCGGGCAAATCCTGTGTAAGCGTCGCCTTGCCCGGAGCAACCGTAATCACATCCACTTCGGGAGGCGGCATGGCCGCTCCCGGACCGGGGCCTGCCGACGGCTTGTCACCGCCGCCGCAACCGGATAGCGCAGCAGTCATCAATAGGATAGCAATGATGGTCTTGATTGGAGTTGTCATGTTGGGTATCTCTATATGATTTGATAAAAGCAATTCTTCTTCCTGGTGCGGCAAGCAATGACTTGATGGCGTTAACCAGCAACTCGGCACAATATTTGGTGACTTGGCCGGATGGCTATGCATCGTATATGCCAGCAAAAGAAGAGGTGGAACCAGGTTCTCTGCTTCGATGCATGAATTGCCCAGTGATTGTTGCGGCACAGGTTTCAAACGTGTACGGCGATCTTGATTCCCAAATACCTGAGATTCCAAATTCGCCCAACTACTGTATCAAACGATTGTTTGAAAATCAATCCGGGTGGGTCGATATCCCCAATTTATTCGGGGTTTTTGATTTGCAAGGCCCGCTGGTACAGTTCGTTGCGGTTGGCCCCGCTGATCTTTGCGGCAAGTTGCACCGCCTGTTTGAGCGGCAATTCTTCGAGCAACAGAGATAGCGTATTTAATGTTTCGACCGACAAACCTGCCTGCGTAACCGCACCGGAAACCAGCAGGACGAACTCGCCGCGTTGCCGGTTGCTGTCGGATTGCAGCCACGCTTCGGCATCGCGCAATGCGCAGGCATGTATCGTCTCGAACAATTTGGTGATTTCGCGCGCCAGCACGAACTGCCGCTCACCGCCCAACACTGCGCACAGATCTGCGACGCATTCGACGATGCGGTGCGGTGCTTCGTAAAACACCAGCGTGCACGGGTAGCTGATCAACGATTGCAGGGTGGTACGCCGAGCGGCGGATTTATTGGGCAAAAAACCGTAGAACAAAAAATGCGGCTCGTTCAAACCCGCCGCAGACAAAGCCGCCATCACCGCACTCGCCCCGGGGATAGGAATGACTCGCAAGCCTGCCGCCCGTACCGCCTGCACCAACAGCGCGCCGGGATCGCTGACAGCGGGAGTCCCCGCATCGCTGACAAAGGCCACGCTTTGCCCGGCTTGCAACCGCGCAATGATTTTTTCCGCCGCGCCCCGTTCGTTGTGCTGATGCACCGCAATCATCCTGTTCGTGCTGATGCCGTGATGCGTCAACAAATGGGCGGTATTGCGCGTATCTTCGGCCGCAACCACGTCTGCGGCTGCCAGAACCTCCAGTGCGCGCAGCGTGATGTCACGCAGATTTCCTATCGGGGTGGCAACTACATATAATGCGGCTTCCAACTTTTGCGGATGTTCGCTATGCAACGTGTAATCCCCTTACTCTTAACTTTGTTTGCACTATACGCTTGCACCGTACCGCATAAACCGGAAGTTGAGAAACCCATTCCTGCTGCAGAAGGGGTTGAGCAGCCCGCAACTACTCCGATCGGCGGTGAAACGCCTGTGCCACAGGTGCCCGGTGAAGCGCCCACAGTCACTTTGCCCAGTGAGATCATCCCTGCGCCACCCGTGCTCCCCACTGAAACGCCGTTCCCGCATATTGCGCTGCTGCTGCCGTTGCATTCGGCGATTTTCGGCCCCTCAGCCGATGCCGTGCAGCAAGGCTTTATGGCGGCGATCAATCCTAAAAGACTGATATTGCCGGTGCGCGTATACAGTGATTTTGACGAGAACAATAGCGTCGTCGCCGTTTATCGCCAGGCTATCGCAAACGGCGCGCGGGCAGTGGTGGGGCCGCTGACACGCACCGGCGTGAGCGCGCTGGCGGCAGAACGCGATATTCCAGTACCGACATTGGCTTTGAACATCGTGGAAGGCCAATCTGCTCCGAATTTGTATTTTTTTGGCATGTCGGTAGAAACAGAAGCGCGGCAAGTCGCGCAACTGGCCAAACAGCAAGGCCTGCATCAGGCCATCATCATCACCACACACACGCAACTGTCCCAGCGCCTGCAATCGGCTTTTGAGGAGGAATGGGCCAACCAGGACAGAGGCATTCTGCGCGAGATCGAATACAACGACGATCCAACCGTGTTTGCGGACATCGCCAACATAGCTGACACGATGGTATTTCTCGCTATCGGCGCCGAAAAAGCGCGTTTGATCCGCCCTTATCTTCCGAACAAATTGCCGATCTATGCCACCTCGCAGATTTTTGTCGGCAACGACAACACCCTGACCAATTATGACCTGAACGGCATCCACTTTGTCGATATGCCGTGGTTGTTGCAGCCCGACCACCCCGCCGTGATGATCTATCCGCGCGCCAACCCGCCGCTTTCAGCAGACCGCGAGCGGCTTTACGCGCTGGGAATAGATTCATTCCGGCTGATTCAATTGATGCTTGCCGGCAAAATCGATTCCGCTTTGCCGCTGGACGGGGTGAGCGGCCAGATCCAGCTCAATGGCCACAACTTCCAGCATATGGGGATTCAGGCAGTGTTTGCGCAGGGGCGCGCCCAACTGGGCGACGCGCCTGCCGCGCCCACCTCACAAATGTTCCCGGACCAAACAATCAACACGCCATGACCACTCATGGCGCGCAGGCTGAACAACTCGCTGCGCAGTATTTGCAGCAGCAGGGCTTGAAATTGATCGCGCAAAACTATCGCAGTCGCTTTGGAGAGATAGATTTGATCATGCATGATGGAACAACGGTAGTATTCATCGAGGTGCGCCTGCGTCGCAATGCCGGCTTTGGCGGGGCCGCGGCAAGTATTGATGCGCGCAAGCAAAAACGCATCATCAGTACCGCGCAACAATATCTTGCCGGTCTTGCGCGCGTCCCGCCATGCCGCTTCGATGCTGTGCTGTTCGACGATGCCCGGGAAGGCAATATGCAATGGCTCAAGAATGCGTTCGATGCTTGATTCGGTTAATATCCGCAATCGCGTTGGCAGCAACAGATATGTGTGCTTCAGGAATTCATTTTGCGAGATGGCTGACCGTGCACGGTGATCAAAGTATTTGCGGCGCGCAGGACTGCAGCTCCGCTTCCCGGAAGACTGCTCCCTGCGTTGCATCAGCGCAGCAGGGAGCCTCACGGTGAATGATCGGGCATAACCAATGTTGATTGGCTCAACCGCAAAATGAATTTCTGGAGGCATGCACATGGACATCAATAAACGCATCATCAAACATTTCAAGGACAGCGCTGAGATCAAGCTGAAAGTAAAGGATGGGCTGGCACAGCCGATTGCCAACAGCGCGCAAATTTTCTTCGACTGTGTCACCAACGACCACAAGATTCTGTGCTGTGGAAATGGCGGCTCGGCGGCCGACGCCCAGCATTTCGCGGCAGAACTGATTAACCGCTTTGAAAAAGAGCGCCCCGGCCTGGCGTGTGTCGCGCTGACCACCGATAGCTCAGTGCTGACTTCGATCGCCAACGATTATGACTACAACCAGATCTTTTCCAAGCAGGTGCGTGCGCTGGGCTTGCCCGGTGACAGCCTGCTGGCGATCTCTACCAGCGGCAATTCGCCGAATGTGGTGGCTGCCATTCATGCGGCTCACGAACGCGATATGCGCGTGATCGCTCTGACCGGACGCGATGGCGGTGAAATGGCCCGCTCGCTGCGCCCCGACGATGTATTGATTTGCGTGGATGCGCAAAGCACCGCGCGCATCCAGGAAGTGCATTTGCTGACCCTGCATTGCCTGTGCGATATCATTGATTATCTTCTGTTGGGGGAATGACCGTGCGCGTCGTTGCCATGATGCTGCTCGTGCTGGTATCCGGCTCCCTGCAAGGCTGTTTTCCCGTCGTTGCGGCAGGTGTGGGCGCGGGGGTCATGCTGGCGCAGGATCGCCGCACCAGGGACGCAATTATTGAAGATCAGAAGATCGAAGCCATGGCGGTCGAACGCATCGACAAACAATTGAAAAGCGTGATGCATGTCAACGTGACAAGCTACGATCACAATGTGCTGGTCAGCGGAGAAGTGCCGGACGATCAAACCAGAATGGAGATTGAAAAAATCGTCTCCGCCATTGAAAAAGTACATGTTGTGTACAACGAACTGGCCGTTTCCAGCAGCAGTTCACTTGCATCACGCAGCAATGATGGGCTGATCACCTCAAACGTAAAACTGAGATTCGTTAACGACAAACGCTTCAATGCCGATCACATCAAAGTCGTTACCGAAAATGGCACGGTATATCTGATGGGCTTGGTCAAACATGAAGAGGCTGATGCCGCCTCCGATGTCGCCAGCACCACCAAAGGTGTGCGGCGCGTGGTCAGACTGTTCGAATATCTCGACTGAATGTATTCCGCACCCGCTTTCGAACGCAAAATTTGCACGGCTGACAATCTTGCCGCGCGGATAGCCACCTTGCCGCGCCCCATCGTGTTCACCAACGGCTGTTTCGACGTGCTGCATCGCGGCCATGTGACCTACCTTGCTCAAGCCCGCACACTGGGCGCTGCGCTCATCATAGGCGTGAACAGCGATGCTTCGGTGAAACGGCAAGGCAAGGGCGATGACCGTCCGATCAACAGCGAGCAGGATCGCATGATGGTGCTTGCCGCGCTGGAATCGGTCAGCCTGGTGGTCAAGTTCGACGAAGACACGCCGCTGAACCTGATCCTTGCCTGCCGCCCCGATGTATTGGTAAAAGGGGGCGATTGGCAGGTCGAAAAAATCGTCGGCGCAAAGGAAGTGCAAGGCTGGGGCGGAGCGGTGCACAGTATCCCGTTCTTGCACGAACGTTCCACCACCGCGTTATTGAAAAAGATCCGTTCGCTATAGACCATGACAGAACAACCCACCGAAATCACGCTGCACCAGCAGTCGCGCAAGCTGGAAATCGCCTTTGCCGACGGCTCGCGTTATCGCTTTTCCTATGAGTTTTTGCGGGTGCATTCGCCCTCTGCAGAGGTGCGCGGCCACGGCCCTGGACAGGAAGTGCTGCAAACCGGCAAGCAAGCCGTGAATGTGCTTGGCGTGGAGCCGGTAGGCAGCTATGCGATGAAGATCATGTTCGATGACGGCCACGACAGCGGCCTGTATACATGGGAATATCTTCGGCATCTGGGTGAGAATCAGGACGCGCTGTGGCAGGATTACCTGCGCCGGATCGAAGAAGCGGGTGCCTCGCGCGCGCCAACGCGGTAGAATCTCCGCAGCATTTCTGCACGATCGATCAACAGGGACATAAGCATGGCTGATACACACTTCGGTTTCGAAACCGTCTCGGAAGAAGAAAAAGCCAGACGCGTCGCCGGTGTGTTCACTTCGGTTGCCGGCAAGTACGATGTGATGAACGACCTGATGTCAGCGGGCTTGCATCGCATCTGGAAGCGCTTTGCGGTCAACATCAGCGGCGTGCGCGCCGGCCAGCGTGTGCTGGATGTGGCGGGCGGCTCTGCGGACCTGTCGCGGCTGTTCCTCAAAAAAGTCGGCAGCAGCGGGCAAGTGGTGCTCACCGACATCAACAACGCCATGCTGCGCGTTGGACGCGACCGTTTGCTCGACGAAGGTTACACCACGCCGGTCACGCAATGCGATGCCGAACACCTGCCGTTCCCGGATAATTATTTCGACTGCGTCAGCATCGCCTTCGGCCTGCGCAATGTCACGCACAAAGATATCGCACTGCGCGAGATGCAGCGCGTGCTCAGCCCGGGTGGTCGCCTGGTCGTGCTGGAATTTTCCAAGGTAGCCAAACCGCTGGAAAAAATTTACGACGCCTATTCATTCAAGTTGCTGCCCAAGATCGGGCAACTCATCGCCAACGATGCCGACAGCTATCGTTACCTTGCCGAATCCATCCGCATGCATCCGGGTCAGGAGGAATTGAAGAAAATGATGGAAGACGCAGGGTTGGAAAAGGTCGAATACTTCAATATGACAGGCGGTGTGGTTGCAGTGCATCGCGGTTACAAATTTTAATTCGGTCTCATGCAAATACATATTCAAGCAATTTTATGCTGCAGGTCAGCTTAACCGCCTTGAACTATTTCATATGGCACAGCGCTTAGAAAAACTTGCAATCCTGTTTGCTGATATCTGCGGCAGCACGGCACTCTATGAAAAACTTGGAGACGATCTGGCGCGCAAAATCATCTCGCGTTGTATCACCACGATGACCAGCAGAATTCCCGCCTATCAAGGCAAGCTGATCAAGACCATAGGCGATGAGATCATGGTCACCTTCCCGAGCGCTGAAGCCGCTTTTAATGCTGCCTGCGCAATGCATTTGGCCATGAAAAACGATCAGCCGTTGGACGATACCCCCCTGCACATCCGCATCGGCTTCAATTTTGGCGAGGTGATCCAGGAATCCGATGATGTATTCGGTAACACCGTCAATGTCGCCGCACGCGTCGCGGCAATAACCCGAGCGGGCCAAACCATGGCGACCCAGGCGGTATTCATCGCCCTGCCTGCTGATTTGAGAAACAGGATGCGTCAAATATTGCGCGCCGAATTCAAAGGCAAGCAGGAATATCATGAGGTATACCAGGTCATCTGCGAGCAGGAGGACACGCTGAGCACACGTTTCGGCATGCCCGCATACCGCAAGCCTCCGGACAACGACGAGGAGATGCTGTTGCGATATCGCGACCAGACGTTCAGGATCGACAATGAGCACAGAAGTGCGGTGCTGGGTCGTGATGAAACCTGCGATCTCGTCGTGCTGGGCGACCTTGCTTCGCGGCTGCATATCAACATCGAATTGCGTTCCGGTAAATTCATCATCACCGACCGGAGCACCAACGGAACCTATATTCGTTTCAGCGACGGCAGTGTGGCGCATATCACCCGCGAGGAAATCTCCCTCAAGGGAAACGGCTTTATCAGTCTGGGGCAATCGTTTGCCGAGAACCCTGCCGATGTGGTCGAGTTTTTGATCTCGCCTGCTCATGCCAGACACAGACATGCGCAGTAGTGTCGGCTCTTTGTCCCCGCAAAGCCGCAGGCAAAATGCCTCGGGTAAATTAACGGATGCCTGCTCAACGTGAGCGATGCGCACGCCAAATGACTGCATACGATGGTGTCCCAGGCATCTTACAACCCACCGCGCGACTTCGGTCTCGACCTTGTCTACTGTGACGATGCCCTGTTAATGGTGAACAAACCTGCCGGGCTGCTTTCGGTGCCGGGGCGCGGGACGGATAAAGCAGATAACTTGGCAACCAGGGTGCAGAATGAATTTCCCGATGCCCTCAGCGTGCATCGCCTGGACATGGATACATCCGGTCTGCTGGTGTTTGCCCGGGGTGCAGATATGCACCGCCGCCTTTCCCAACTATTCCGCGAGCGCGGGGTAAAAAAATACTATATCGCGATGGTGGCGGGACGAGTCGAAAGCGACATGGGCGGCGTGGATCTGCCGCTTAGCTCCGACTGGCCGAATCGCCCCAGGCAGAAGATAAATTTTACTCGGGGCAAAAATTCGCTGACGCACTATCGCGTGCTGGCACATGATGCGATCAAAAACATCAGCCGCGTCGAACTGGAACCGGTAACCGGACGCACCCACCAGTTGCGGGTACACATGGCAGTCATCGGCCATCCGATCGTCGGGGACACATTGTACGGAGGCGAAGCTGGCCCACCAGCCGAGCGCCTGCTGCTCCACGCCAGTATGCTGAGCTTAATCCATCCGTACAGCGCAGAACCGTTGACCCTGGTCTGCAAAGCGCCGTTTTAAACCCCGGTCATAACAGGATTGCCCTGCTTGCCCCAAGGCCGTAGGCATTGTAGCCAGTGATATACTTGCGCCCGTTTTGCTTAATAGAACCTTGAGGAATACATGAAAAGATTTTTGATGTTGTTGACGATTGCTTTAACTTGCCTGAGTTTGTTCGCCGTTACGGCGGAAGCCAGGCGCTTTGGCGGAGGAGGCAGTATCGGCAAACAACGGACGATGGCTCCGCAACAAACACAAAATTCCCCGACGGCCTCGCCAGCTTCCCCGGCAGGCCCGGCTCCGGCACCGGCCGGTAACAAGTGGCTGGGGCCTTTGGCCGGCTTGGCTATCGGTGCCGGCTTGGGTGCGATGTTTGCCGGTGGCGGCATGGGTGGCGCGATGAGCGGTATGCTGATGGCGATTTTTGCCGCTGTCGCGGTGATGTTCCTGATCTCCCTGTTTCGCCAAAAGCAGCAGCCGATGCAATATGCGGGCGCGCCACGCTATGAATCTCAACCCGCCCCGCAGCCATTAGCTGGCAGCGGCACTGCGGCATACGCTGCGAATATTCCGGCAGATTTTCCGGTGGAAAGTTTTCTGCGCAGCGCCAAAACTTCGTTCATCCGTTTGCAGGCCGCCAATGACCGCAAGGATCTGAACGATATCCGCGAATACACCACGCCGGAAATGTTCGCGGAGATTTCGATGCAGATGCAGGAGCGCGACGACACTCCGCAGAAGACTGATGTTATCTCGATCGATGCCGATTTATTGCAAGTGGTCAATGAGGGTGATTTTGCCATCGCCAGCGTGCGCTTCACCGGCCAGTTGCGTGAAAACGATGTCACACCGGAGAGCGTGGACGAAATCTGGCATGTGCAGAAGAACCTGCGCGACGATAAGTCGGTGTGGCTGCTGGCCGGAATTCAACAACTTACTTTGCACTAAAGTTACGCCATGTTCGCCCAGCCCTCTGTCGCGGCATTAAATCACCTGCTCAAGCAGAATAGTTGGGCTTTGCCGCGGCTCGCGCGCTTCGCGGGCAAGACGGCGCGGTTTGACATCGCGCCGCTTTCGTTTGCCTACGCCATATTGGACAACGGCTCGCTGCGCAGCGTTGCTGCCTCAACCAGCGCCGACGCGCTGTGTGTAATAGCGCCCTCGCTGTTACCGCGACTTGCTCTGCATGATGAAAATGCGCATACCGAAATCCGCAGCGAGGGAGATGCGGAACTGCTGAAGGAAATCTTTTTTCTGTCGCGTAATCTGCGCTGGGATGCCGCCGAAGACTTGAGCAGCATCACCGGCGACATCGCTGCTGAGCGCATCGTGCAAGCAATACAGAACGCGCAGCAACAATTGCGCGGCGCGGCAGCAAATCTGTCACAGGCTGCGGCAGAATACCTGACAGAGGAACGTCCGTTACTGGCCAAGCCGCGACAAGTATCCGCGTTCATGCAGCAAGTGGATACATTGCGCGACGATGTGGCGCGTCTGGAACAGCGCATCGGCCGATTGTTTGCCGCCGGAAAAATATAAACATGCGCCTGTTCCGTTTGATCACAATCATTTTCGTGGCGCTGCGTTTCGGGCTGGATGAATTCCTGCTCGCACATGAGCGGGTGCGCTGGATGCGCCTGCCGCTGAATACGCTGCTGTTCCTGCGCAACACCGACAAGCCTCGCGCGGTGCGGCTGCGCCTGGCGCTGGAAGCGCTCGGACCGATCTTCGTCAAATTCGGGCAAATGCTTTCCACACGGCGTGACTTGATTCCAACCGACATCGCCGACGAGCTTGCCAAGCTGCAGGATCAAGTGCCGCCGTTTCCTTCGGCGCATGCCGTCGCGGTGCTGGAAACCGCTTACCGCAAGCCTTTGCTGGAGGTATTCCAGAGCTTTGAGGAAACGCCCGTCGCCAGCGCATCGGTGGCGCAAGTGCACCTTGCCGTGCTGCCGGATGGCCGAGAAGTCGCTGTCAAGATTTTACGTCCGAACATTACCAACATTATCGCGCACGACGTTGCGTTGCTGAAAGTGGCGGCTGATCTGATGGAGTGGTTGTGGGCAGACGGACGCCGCCTAAAGCCGCGCGAGGTGATCAATGAATTTGAAAAGCATCTGGAGGACGAGCTTGATCTGATGCGCGAGGCGTCCAATGCCAGCCTGCTCAGGCGCAACTTTGCCAACTCTCCGCTGCTGCTGGTTCCCGAGATGTATTGGGATTATTGCAGCACCCAGGTCATGGTGATGGAGCGCATGTATGGTATCTCTATCAGCCAGGTGGACGAGTTGCGTAATGCCGGGGTGGACATACCCAAGCTGGCCAGAAACGGAGTGGAGATTTTTTATACTCAAGTATTCCGTGACGGCTTTTTTCACGCCGACATGCATCCGGGCAATGTCCAGGTTGCGCCGAACGGCCAATATATCGCGCTGGATTTCGGCATCATGGGCACGCTGACCGACGTCGACAAACATTATCTCGCGCAGAACTTCATCGCGTTTTTTCGCCGCGATTACAAACGTGTCGCCGAAGTGCACATAGAATCCGGATGGGCGCCCGCCGAAACGCGGGTGGATGAACTGGAAACGGCCATACGCGCGGTGTGCGAGCCGATCTTCGACAAACCGTTGCGCGAAGTTTCATTCGGGCGTGTGCTGTTGCGCCTGTTCCAGACCTCGCGCCGCTTCGGCATCGAAATCCAGCCACAACTTGTGCTGCTGCAAAAAACGCTGCTCAATATCGAAGGGCTGGGTCTGCAACTCGACCCGGAACTGGATCTGTGGAAGACCGCCAAGCCTTGGCTGGAACGCTGGATGAGCGAACAGGTGGGCTGGCGCGGGTTTCTCAAATCATTGCGCGCCGAAGCGCCGAATTACGCCACCCTGCTGCCGCAGCTGCCGCGTTTGCTGCACCGTTATCTGGCCAGCGGCAATGAAAATCGCAACGATGAATTGCTGCGCAAGATTCTCAAGCAGCAAAAGCGCTACAACGCTTTGCTGACACTGGTCACCCTGACGTTACTGGGCCTAGTCGCATTTGAAATTATTGCTTTCAGCTTGCGCTGAGACATGGTGTCTATTGCTGTTGCCGGCAAAATGCTATACAGTTATTTCCTAGTAGCATAGTGTGGTATTAAACCAGACACCGAACCTCTTTCCATAGTTAAAGGATCAAAAATCATGACAAATCCGCTGGACTCATTGTGGGGCACTGTAATTTCCGGCCTTGTATTGACCGTTGCGCTGTACATGCTCGCACACGCGCTTTAAGAATTTCAATGTCCGGCCGTTCCGGATGCTTTATCGTTTAAGGAGATCATAAATGGATTACGTACCGGCAATTATGCGCTGGCTGCATCTGATGGCAGGCGTGATGTGGATAGGCCTGCTGTATTATTTCAACTTCGTCCAGGTCGCGGCGCTCAAGGCCGCAGCTGCCGACAACACGGCAGCAGGCATCACCAAGCACGTCGCGCCGCGCGCACTGTTCTACTTCCGCTGGGCGGCCCTGGTGACCTGGCTTGCTGGCGCTGCATTGCTCGGACCATTTTTTGTCTCTGCGTTCACCCTGCAGGCCGGCCATGCGCCTATCGGTATCGGTGCCTGGCTCGGCACCATCATGTTGTTCAATGTCTGGGGACTGATCTGGCCTAACCAGAAAAAGATCCTTGGCATCAAACCGGCTACCGATGAAGAGAAGGTCAAGGCGCGCCGCATCGCTTTCCTGGCCTCGCGCACCAATACGATGCTTTCTATCCCGATGTTGTTCTTCATGGCGGCGGGCGCACATTCGGCTATTTACGGTATTTGAAAATAACGCTGTGCTTCAGCCACAAAAAAACCCGCCGAGAGGCGGGTTTTTTATTTCAAACACTCGACCGTGACCGGCTTGGCAAGAAATATGAGCTTAAGATAAATAAACTGTAGGTCGGGCTGTGCCCGACATCTTGATCCGGCGGCGGGCATAGCCCGCCCTACAAAAATGTGCGTTTGATCAAAAATTGGAATCAGTCTATGCCGCAAGCCAGGAAATCTCGCGTTAACGCTGGCTGGATTACTCCACAGTCACTGACTTCGCGAGATTCCTTGGTTTGTCCACATCGGTACCCTTTTGCAGAGCGACGTAATAGGCCAGCAACTGCAACGGGATGGTATGCAGGATAGGACTCAAATATCCCGCGTGCTCGGGCATCTGCATGATGTGGATGCCGTCCGCCTCGCGGATATGCGTATGCGCATCGGCGAACACATACAGCTCGCCGCCGCGCGCGCGCACTTCCTGCAGATTGGATTTCAGCTTCTCCAGCAGCGCATCGTTCGGCGCGACCGAGATCACCGGCATATCTTTGTCCACCAGCGCCAGCGGGCCGTGTTTCAGTTCCCCGGCAGGATAGGCCTCGGCGTGTATATAGGAGATCTCCTTGAGCTTGAGCGCTCCTTCAAGCGCGATCGGATAATGCGGACCGCGCCCCAAAAACAGCGCGTGCTGCTTGTTGGCAAACTGCTCGGCGAGCTTGGCGATCTGCGGTTCCAGCTCAAGCACTTTTTGCACCGCGCTGGGCAGGTGGCGCAACTCGTGCAGATGTTTCTGCTCCTGCTCCGCCGGCAGCCGCCCGCGCTGCTTGGCGAGCACCAGCGTCAATAAAAACAGCGCGGCAAGTTGCGTGGTGAACGCCTTGGTCGAGGCCACGCCGATCTCCGGCCCGGCGCGCGTCAACAGGCGCAGCTTGCACAGGCGCACCAAAGCGCTTTCCGGCACGTTGCAGATCGCCAGCGTATGGATGTGCCCCTGCGCCTTGGCATGGCTCAGCGCAGCCTGGGTGTCGGCCGTCTCGCCCGATTGCGAGATGACCACCACCAATGTTTTCGGATTCGGTACGCTGACGCGATAGCGGTACTCGCTGGCGACTTCCACCGTGCAGCGGATGCCGGCGATCTCTTCCAGCCAATATCGCGCCACCAATCCGGCGTGATAGCTGGTCCCGCATGCCAGGATCAGGATGCTGTCGATGTCGGCAAAAGTCGCTGCCGCTTCCGCGCCGAAAATGCCCGGAACCAGCGACTGGCTGTTGCACACCGATTCAAGCGTATCTGCCAATGCCTGCGGCTGCTCGTGGATCTCCTTCTGCATGTAATGGCGGTATTCGCCCAGTTGCACGCTTTCGTTGCTCAGCTCGCTGAGCTGCACGGCGCGCTCCACACGTTTTGCCTTCGCATCGTAAATTTGATAGCTGTGCCGTCCAACTTCGACCACATCGCCTTCCTCGAGATAGACGACTTTGCGCGTCACCGGCAACAGCGCGGAAACGTCCGACGCGATGAAATGTTCCCCTATACCCACGCCCAGCAACAGCGGACTGCCGCGCCGCGCGCAGACGAGCTGATCGGGATTGTCTGCCGCAATGACGCCGATAGCGTAAGCGCCCACCAGCTCGGCGAGCGATGCCTGTGTCGCCGCCAGCAGCGAATTGCCGCGCGCGTAGTGACTGTGGATCAAGTGTGCGATGACCTCGGTGTCGGTGTCCGAGGTGAACTCATAACCCTCGGCGGTCAAACGGGTGCGCAATGATTCGTAGTTTTCGATGATGCCGTTGTGCACCACGGCGATGTGATTCTTGCTGATGTGCGGGTGCGCGTTGCGTACACTGGGCACGCCATGCGTCGCCCAGCGGGTATGCGCAATGCCGATCAGGCCCTGGGTAGTTGCGCTTTTTTTGACGAGGTCAGCGACTCGCCCGATGCTGCGCACGCGCTCCAGTTGCCCGTCATGCACCACCACCAGGCCGGCCGAGTCGTAGCCGCGATATTCCAGGCGTTGCAGCCCTTCCAGCAAGATCGGCACGACATTGCGCTGCGCCACTGCACCTACGATTCCGCACATTTTTTAAACTCCGGTGAAAAGCCATTTACAAGATTAATATCCGTTCGGGCTGAGGTATCGAAGCCCCGCGCACTCTGAGATGCCCTTCGATACCTCAGGTCGAACGGTTTTTTAATTAAGGGCCGACTTTATAATCAAACACAACCCTGCTTATTTCTTCTTGGCCGGACGCTTCCAGCCTGGCTTGATCGATTGAGTTTTGTCGTTCATCGTCAGTTCGCCGGCAGGGGCATTTTTCCATACCGTGGTGCCGGCGGCTATCGTGGCACCCCTGCCTACCGTGACCGGCGCAACCAGTTGCGTATCGGAACCGATGAACACATCGTCTTCGATGATGGTGCGATGTTTGTTCGCGCCATCGTAATTGCAGGTGATCGTGCCCGCGCCGATGTTCACGCGGCTGCCGACCGTGCTGTCGCCGATGTAACTGAGATGATTGGCCTTGCTGTTTGCAGCGATCTCGCTGTTTTTGACTTCGACGAAATTGCCGATATGCACCCCGTCGTGCAGCCTGGTGCCGGGGCGCAAACGCGCATACGGACCGATGTGGCAGTCAGCCCCTACTTCGCTGCCGTCGATGTGGCTGTATGGCGCGATGTTCGTGCCTGCGGCGATTGTTGAGTTCTTGATCACGCTGTAAGCGCCCACCCGCACGTTGTCGCCCAAGGTCACATTGCCCTCGAAAATGCACCCGACATCGATCTCGACATCGCGACCGCAGTTCATCTTGCCCCGCACATCGATGCGCGACGCATCGGCCAGCGTCACGCCCTGAACCAGCAAGCGGGATGCCTCGACCAGTTGCCAGGTGCGCTCCAGCACCATCAATTGCGACTTGCTGTTTATCCCGTGTATCTCCCATTCGTGGGCAGGCTGCACGGTATGCACCGCAACGTCTTGCTGCACGGCCATGCTGACGATGTCGGTGAGGTAGTACTCACGCTGCGAATTGTTGTTCTGCAATTTTGCCAGCCATCCGCGCAGCAGTTTCGTCGGCGCAAGCAGGATGCCGGTGTTCACCTCATTGATCTCGCGTTGCTCGGGCGTGGCATCCTTTTCCTCGACGATGCTCTGCACGTCTCCCTGCGCGTCGCGCACGATGCGCCCGTATCCGGTTGGATTGGGCAGACTCACGGTGAGCAATACCAAGCCGTCGCCCGCCTGCTGCATCTGGTGCAGCGTGCTGTGCTGGATCAGCGGCACATCGCCATACAACACCATCGTGTTGCTGATGGAACTACTAGCCATTCGACTAGACTGCCCAGAAACGGCAGCCAAGTCGCTGGTTACATCATCACCGAGGTGCGGCATCGCCTGCTGCACCGCGTGGCCGGTGCCGAGCTGCGGCTCCTGGATCACGAACCGCGCCGCATATTGCTGCATCGCCTGCGGCACGGCTTCGCCGCCATGCCCATATACCACGCAGATCTGCTGCGGCTGGAGCGCGGACGCGCAATCCAGCACATGCTGCACCAGCGGCTTGCCCGCCAGCGCGTGCAGCACCTTGGGCTTGTCGGAATACATGCGCGTGCCTTTTCCGGCAGCGAGGATAACGATGTTCAACGGGGTCATGTCGATTTCTATAGAGGTTGAATCACTGCTTTACTGTATTCCGCCATGTATCTAACCAGTACGTTTCCGGGTAGGAATTTTTTGCTGTTTGGTCGTATCGGTGAGCCTGCCGGTAACAAATTTATGCAGGACACTGGACAGCAAGGTTTGATACGGCATGCCTTCTTCCGCAGCCCGCGCCTGAAGCTCTTCAAGGTCACGCGATGACAAACGAACATTCACGCGGCGATCTTTGGCAAGCGCCGTGCGCGCGTATCCGGTATAGCGCGCGATCTCCTTTTTGGCATTCGGGACGGATTGCCATTCATCCCGCTCGAAGGATGCGAGAATCTCTTCTTCCAATTTGTTCTTTTCCATATTCATTCTCCGCTCAAATATTTTTGCGTTGCCTCACGGCTGGGAATAATCGTTTTGAGAAAAATTTCTTCTTCCATTTCCACGAACGGCACGATGTAGGCATAGCCGCGCAGCTTTACGATGAACAATCGTTGATTCGAGTATTTTCCGCGGTTCGGGTGCTCGACAACAGCCAGTAAAGCTCCGCGCTCCATTGCGGTAACAACCTGTTCAAACGAAACGCGCCGCTCATTCTGCAACTGAAGGTTTTTCTCCTTGTCCCAACGGAATGCTTTCATCGGCGCATCGTATATCGTTGTGTGCTTTTTGTCACCACCCGGCCGAGCAAATCACCGATCCAGCGGACTCACGACACCCTTGCCGCCCTTGTTCAACACATGCGTATAGATCATGGTAGTAGAAACATCCGAGTGTCCGAGCAGCTCCTGCACCGTCCTGATGTCGTAACCTGATTGCAACAGATGCGTGGCAAAGGAATGGCGTAATGTGTGCGGCGTGGCGGGCTTGGTCAATTCAGCATCGCGCACCGCCTGCTTCACAGCGCGCTGTACACCCTTCTCATCCACATGGTGGCGGCGCGTCTTGCCGGAGCGCGGATCGACCGACAGATTCTTCGAGGGGAAAATATATTGCCAGCCCCACTCGCGCCCGGCGTTCGGATACTTCTTGTCCAGCGCGAAAGGCAGATACACCTCGCCATAACCCTGCGCCAGATCCTCATCGTGCAGTGCTTTTACTTTTGCCAGATGCGCCTTGAGCGCGGCTGCCACCGCCTCCGGCAACATCGTCACCCGGTCCTTGAAGCCCTTGCCTTCGCGCACAATGATCTCGTGCCGCGCGAAATCCACATCCTTCACGCGCAGACGCACCGCCTCCATCAAACGCATCCCCCCGCCATACAACAACGAGGCGATCAAAGCATGCGTGCCGGTCAGTCGCGACAGCACGGACTGCACTTCACCCACCGTTAACACCACGGGCAAACGCTTGGGCGCCTTGGCCTGCGTGACGTTATCCAGCCACGGCAATTGGATTTCCAGCACCTCGCGGTAAAGAAACAGCAGCGCGCTCTTGGCCTGATTCTGTGTAGAAGCAGAAACTTTGCCAGCCACTGCAAGATGCGTGAGGAAAGCCTCGATATCTCGCGCGCCCAAATCCTTGGGGTGGCACTTGCCGTGAAAGTAAATATAGCGTTTAATCCAGTCCAAGTAGGTCTGTTCGGTGCGAATACTATAGTGCTTCACGCGCAACTTATCGCGCACTTGGTCAAGCAACCTGGGGGATTTTGCCGTGGTGCTTTTATCGGATAAATTAGGGTGTACCATAATTTCACCTCCAATCAAAACAAGGCATTGCGGGATGGATGCCAGATTGTACACCTCGAAGGTGCCTTTCATGGCATTTTTTAGGGTGTCTACTTTACGTTAGGTGCCACAAACATGGTTCGTACTATCGCTGAAGATGCAAGTGAGCAAAAAGTCATTGATGACATCACCGAGTTCGGTTGGCATTGCGTTCACATCATGGCCGACGACGAGCACGTTCAGTATTCTTTTACCGTTGGTCTCTTCCACACTTACGGGCATCCCGAACTCATCATCTTCGGCCTCTCCTCAGATGTTGCGCACAAGATATTGTCAATTGCAGCTCATGAAGCCAAACGCGGTGCACCACTTGACCTTTCAGTGCCAACAGATGCGCTGCTTAATGGGTATTCCTGCTGCTTTGCGGAAGTTCCGCAAGCTCAGTACCACGAAAATCTCGGCTACTGTCGCTGGTACTACGAAGGCAATGACTTCCCTATGTTCCAAGTTGTTTGGCCATCACGGTCAGGGCTATTTCCGTGGCATCCTGAAGCATCACAGGAGTTCAAGAGTACTCAACCGGTACTGGCGGTGGCCGCAAGTGGCACCTAACCCGGCATTCGAGCGGGACTCGCCGAGAAGCGCGGCGAGCCCCTCAATTTTACGTTAGGCTCTTTTCGCACCATTACATATTCGTACCACCACATAAGGGAGAGAATTAAATGCGTTTGATCAATAAAGGAATTATTTGCAGTGTGCTTTTTGTGTCAACCTTGATCTCCGCATGTGGTGGCGGTAGCGGTAGCAGTAACAGTGGCGGCGGCGGTATGCCTACTCTACCTATCGGTTCTGCCATTGTTGATGTTAATGGAGACGGAAAAAATGATTTTATTGTTTCAAATGGACAATCTGCGGATGGCTATTTATCCCCCTTGGTATATATCAACAACGGTTCAGGTAGCTCATTTACTTTGAAAAAAGGTGCTATTCCAACCCAATATCATGGGGCAAATTCCGCAGCGGTCGATATTAAGTCCGGGGATTTTAATAAAGATGGCAAGATGGACTTGTTAGTAATAACTGTAGACGGTAGTTATCAATCATCCCAGATTCAGTTGTATTTAGGAAATGGAGATGGTTCCTTCACCGATGCATCCTCAAATATTTCAAACGGTTTATGGCCGACAACATTACCATGTACTAACACGGGAGCAAACGCCTGGCCTTCTTATCTGCGTATTGCTGATATTGATAATGATGGAAATCTTGATTTTGTTGTAGCTATGGGAGGTGCGGGAACATGCGGAGGAGTGATTTATCGAAATGATGGCACTGCAAAATTCTCCCCAGCCAATATCACTATAACCGATGGAACAAACACTATAATTGCTACTAGCCTTGTGGATGCGAATAATATTCGTGCCACTGAAGTATTAGCAGGCGATTTAAATAATGATGGGAAGATTGACCTGTTCGCACCTACTACACGTGTTTGGGGTACCGGCGGATT
Organism: Gallionella sp. UBA4737; assembly: GCA_002403995.1. Lineage (GTDB taxonomy): Bacteria > Pseudomonadota > Gammaproteobacteria > Burkholderiales > Gallionellaceae > Gallionella. The sequence continues at coordinate 24,112 of DHIV01000032.1, forward strand.
GCATACGGCCTACATTAACACTTCGACTCTTGGAGCTATTAGTTTTACAGCTGTTCATTCGACTCCCAGTCCTATATTACAAGGAGTGCTTGTTGATATTAATGGCGATGGGTTTTTGGATGTGGTCGGTTCATTGGCCTATAGCTATCCTAATTATGCGACTTTGATGCCTGTTGTTGCTTTTTTGGGGGATGGTGCAGGTGGATTTACCGAAGATAATGCTGTTTTTTCACCTCAACCAAGTGTGTTGTGTGCACGCCAGTTTCTTACTGCAGATTTCAATGGTGACGGAAAGAATGATGTATTGATTACGAACACGGGGCCAGATTTTTCACCTTTCCCGGGGGAGCGTAATTGGCTATTGATGAACAATGGTGCCGGGATGTTAGTAGACAATACAGCCACGGGTCTTGATCTGCTCTCGGCATATACACATCAAGCATCCATAGGTGATTTAAATGGTGACGGAAGCCCAGATATCATTTTAAATAATTCATTCCAGTCTCAGATGAGTGCCGCAAAAGAGCCAAGATTCTGGTTGAACAATGGATCAGGAGTATTTACTAGCTACAATCCAGCTCTGAATTAAAAGATGTTTGAAGTCTGTTCGCATTGAGTCTGTCGAAAGGAGAAGGGGCTTAAGATTTCACCGTGCCGGATCAATAGGCTCGCATTAAAGCCTAACCATGCGCTCAAGCGGGACTGCGCAAAAGCGCGCAGCCCCTTAGCTCCACGTTAGGCACCGGGGAACTCGCGCATGGGGAAGGTTATCGTGAAACAAGGTTTTCTAGGGTTGGGGCGCCCTATCGAGAAATGGTATTGCGACCAGTGCGGCGTTGAATGTCAGAACCAGTTCTATGCTGAGCCGAAAATGTATTGCCGCACCTGCGCGAACTCGATTGACCCCGACATCGTTCATATGTGGCCACGAGACGACATTGTTCGCGGGTACATGGGAGAGGAGTTCTTCGTCGATACTTCAGACGGAAAACAGAAGCTTATTGAGTCATGCAACCGCTGCCTGGGCTTACTCATAGTTGTGCGCTCAGGATCAGAATCCCAGCGCCTTCACTATCGCCTTGGCTCACCCCATCCGTCCAATAGTAATTTCCCGTGCATCGAGCACGCCGGATACGATGAGCATGGAAACGTAAAGATTCAAAGTTTGTGCGAGCACAACTTCATCGTTGTGGGGACATCCAAACACCTCGACGAAGAAACGCACTCGAAGTACAAACGCATGATGGCAAGCCGGAACCACATGGTTGAATCAATGTACGGAACCGATGAAGTCGACATCCAATATCACTGCTTTGGTGCAACACATTATTGGTGCCACAAGTGTGGCCTTCATCGCTCCCTCAATCCGCAACGCGAACATCTTCTGCCGAAAAAGGGGCTATCCGTTGCCTAACATTCCGCACCAGAGGGACGCTCCGCCGGCAAGCCGGCTTCGCGCCCCTGAGCTTGTACGTTAGGCCACACGAGGTAACTTATGGAAATATTGATTTGGGCTTTTCTGGGAGGTGTCGTCGGTTCCGTGCTTATGGACATCACGGAAACTATTGCGGCAAAGCGCGGCATTACCAGCGGGGTCAACATTGCGCTTGTTGGCCGTTGGTTCTTGGGTCTGCTGCGTGGGCAGTTTACCCATTCCAACATTCTCAATTCCCCGCCCCTACCCAATGAAGTAAAAGTGGGCTGGGCATTTCATTTTCTGGTTGGCGGTGGTGGCGTTGCGCTTATCTACCCGTTATTTTTTCAGGCTACGGGCTTGCCTCTCCCCAGCAATCATTTGTTCGCAGGTCTAATATTTGGGCTGGTCACCTCGTTGCTACCTTGGTTTATTCTCCTACCTTCATTTGGCTGGGGCTTATTTGGTGTTCGGGGGCCGCAGGGCTCAAATGCTTTGCTCGCAAGTACACTTTCCCATGTTCCCTATGGTTTCGGTGTAGGGGCAGTTATAGCGGTAGGCTTGAGTGCATAAATGGCCTAACCTTGCGTTCGAGCGGGACGCCGCAAAAGCGCGGCGCCCCTCAACTTTACGTTAGAAGTCGCAGGGGTGCATCATGTCACCGCTTGAAGAACATACATTGGCGCACCGGGAAAAGTTCATCCGCCGCATTGAGAAGCAAGGCGGCAAGTCGGTATTTGACATTCCGTATGAAAACTACCTGCGCACTGTGCTTTGGATTGCAATTCGCGATTGGGTCGTAGAGTCGCAATCTGGGAAATGCGCTATCTGCGATCACAAGGCTGCGGAAGTTCATCACCATGACTATGATGAAGCCACGCTGTTGGGTCTGCGTTCAAGCGGCCTCGTTGGTCTCTGCGCTCGATGTCATGAACTCATTGAGTTCGATGAAGCTCGCACGAAAAGAGTGTCCTTAGATGACAAGAGAGCCGTCTTTGAGAAGTTGGCTTCTGAGTTCACTTGCCTGAAGCAAGAAGGGTTCAGAGTCACCGTAGAAAGGTCGAAGCTGATGATTAATTTGGAGTACGTCGGAAACGAAGACTTCTTGAAATTCATACATTGTTCGTCGCTGGCGTATATCTTCATCATTAAGCAGTTTTCACGAAGCGAAATGACATTTCCTCTTCCCTTTGGCAGAGAGAAGCTACAGCAGAAATCAGGAGTTGTGCTCAACTTGCGCAAGTCCGGCAAAAAGATGGCCGCGATCAAAGCGACCCCAACAAGCATCCAGATCAAATTGACCAAGACATGCGTCTACCCATTTGAAGAGAGCCTGCGAGCTTTTCTTGAGCTTGAACCCTTCATCAAGGTAGTCCAATGAAGGCGACTTCTAACCCTGCGCTCAAGCGGGACTGCGCAAAAGCGCGCAG
>DHIV01000032.1:27182-28257 GCA_002403995.1 Gallionella sp. UBA4737
GGGACTGCGCAAAAGCGCGCAGCCCCTTACTTTTACGTTGGGGAAAAGCTGTAATTTCGGAGTAAAATTTAGCTGTCAACGTTAATTGAACTGGAAATCAAAATGAATTTCACCATAGAACAGGAACAAGAAGCGGATGGTCGTTGGTTGGCTGAAGTCCCTGAGCTGCCCGGTGTCCTTGCTTACGGTGCGACATCTCTTGAAGCAATGTCCAAGGCAGAGGTTCTTGCCCTTCGCGTTATTGCTGATCGGCTTGAGCACAACGAAAGTCGCCCCTTTGCCATAAACATTTCCATCCCAATTGCAGCATGAGTCAATGGCCGTCGGTCAAAGCCAAACGCCTTCTCGCTGCGCTGTTGCGGCTTGGTTGGCAAATCAAACGGCAGTCCGGTTCGCACAAAACACTTGCTCGTAATGGCTGGCCTGATTTTGTTTTCGCCTTCCATGATGGCGATGAAATTGGCCCCAAAATGTTGGCGCGCGTTGCAAAGCATACCGGTTTGTCTCCAAATGATCTGTAACCCTAACCCTGCGCTCAAGCGGGACGCGCCAAAAGCGGCGCGCCTCTTAGCTCCACGATGGCAAAATAAATATGGCTACATTGCTTCAATCTCGCAATCTTAGCGTGTCCATCAACCGGAATGCCAAAGATGTATACAGCTTTGTCAGCGTTCCGGAAAATTTCCCGCGCTGGGCGTCAGGGCTGGGCAAGTCGCTGAAGAAGGTGAATGGCGAGTGGATCGCCGAAACGCCGGAAGGTCCGGTGAAGGTCAGGTTTACCGAACGCAATGAATTTGGAATTCTTGACCATTGGGTAAGCCCGAAGCCGGGAGTGCAGATTTATATTCCCATGCGTGTCATTGCGAACGGCAGCGGATGCGAGCTGATTTTTACTTTGTTCCGTTTGCCTGACATGTCTGATGAGCAATTTGTTGCAGACGCGGAATGGGTCATGCGCGACCTGACTTCATTGAAAATCCTGCTCGAAGCCAGCTGACTGGTGTTAACAAGTTGGCGAGTATCACTTAAGGAAGGTCTGATTAAGTTCGTTCGTGGTGAGTATTTTCCGTTCGCA
>DHIV01000032.1:28473-38882 GCA_002403995.1 Gallionella sp. UBA4737
GATACACCGCGCAAGCGCGGCACTCGGGACGAACGGAAAATGTATCGAACCATAGTTTTCAGACTTGATCAGACCTTCCTTAATTTTTCGCCCGCATTGGTAACTTGAAGCCCGGCCTTGATATTTAATCCGGTTAGCGGCACGATGCGGATATGAAGATATTATTTCTGCGGATTAGTTAGATGAATATGGATTTTATCCGGGGGTTTCTGGACCGCATCATTCTGGTGATAGGTGTCGTCGCGGCTGGCTGCATCCCGAGCTTTATCGCGCAGTATCGGCAGCGCGTTGGCGGCCGGCTCGATCAAGTGCTGCAGGACATAGCACCATTCCAGGCTGTCGCCAACCAATTCCACCATGGCAGTCTTCAGGAGCTCATTCAATATCACCTTGCCAGCGCTGACTCGACTTTTCATAACGAAGGGACAGCCATACAGACCATGGTCGATTCTGCCGAACAATTAAGGCAGGCGCTCGAAGCGCTCAACACGGATTTGTTTCATCAGCTGGTTTATCTGCTGACCAAGGCGGATCCGCTCATCACGCGCGCAACCTGGGAAATATTTTCGCCCTCCTTCAATTTGACTCCGGAAAGTGTCGTGTTTGCGCTTATTGTCGGCTTTGTTATCTGGCTGGCGTTCCTCGCGGTATGGATGTTGTTCGATCGTCTTGCCAGGATACTGCTTGCCAGATAAGCGGCGGAAAATGGAACAGCCATATTCCCAGCCCGCGTTTGTAAAAATAATAATTTGATCGCTTCCATGCCGTAATCAGGGCTGGTGCTTGAACGGGCTTCGTTCATTGAGTTCATCCACATACTCCGATATCGCACTGGTCTCTTGTTGCAAATAATCTTCTACCGCACGCGCAAACTGGGGGTGCGCCAGCCAGTGCGCGGACCGTGTGGTCACCGGCAGGAAACCGCGCGCCAACTTGTGCTCGCCTTGGGCGCCGCCTTCGAATGTCTTGATGTTGCGCGCGATGCAAAACTCGATCGCCTGATAGTAGCAAGTCTCGAAATGCAAGCCGGGGTGAAATTCGAACGCGCCCCATGAGCGCCCGTACAACACATCCCCGGTCACGATATTCAGCGCGCTCGCAATCGGCCGGCCCTCACGGGTTGCGATGACCAGCAAAGTGTTGTTCGGCATCGCGGCCCCGATGCGCTGGAAAAAATCATCATTCAGCGCGGGTGGGGAATTGTGCAGTTGCCGGGTATGCGCATAACACTCGGCAAAGAACGCCCACTGATCCACAGTGGCGATATCCCCGGTGACACATTGCAATTGTATCCCCGCCTCTTTCACCTTGCGCCGTTCCTGCTTGATGCGCTTGCGCTTGTCGCGGCTCAGTGCCGCCAGGAATTCGTCGAAATCGCGATAGCCCCGATTCTGCCAATGGAACTGCACATCCTGGCGCAGCATTATGCCCTGCGCTTGCATCTCCCTTGTGTCGGCTTCATCGGGAAACAGATAATGCAGTGAAGACACGCCCGTATCTTTGGCCAATTGAAGTGCAGAACTCAGCAGCAATGCGCGCAATTCATCCGCTTCCGGACACGCTGCCACCAGCAGCCGCTTTCCGGTGACCGGCGTGAAAGGCACCGCGCACACCAGCTTGGGGTAATAGCGCAGCCCATTGCGATGATAAGCATCGGCCCAGGCAAAATCGAACACATGCTCGCCATAGGAATTCATCTTCAGATATAGCGGCATCGCACCCAGCAATCGCGCGTCCCGCCACAGGGTGATGAATTGCGCCTGCCAGCCGAACTGCGCAGTGGCGCAGCCGCTCTCCTGCAGCGCATACAGGTAGGCATGGGAAAGGAAGGGATCCTTCCCAGCCAGCGCGTCCCAATCCGCCGCGCTAATATCCGCAAGGTTTTCGATTATTTTCAGCGTAGGCGCATTCATGAGGTTCTGACCAGTATCGGCATATTCTAACTGCTTGCTACAATGTGCCGCGAACAACCAGGAACATTTTCATGAAACCCTATGCCGAATCCAGCGAAGTAAACAAAGTACCGATACTTGCCGTACTGAAGGAGATCTTTGCCGACCGCAAGCGGGTACTGGAGATCGCCAGCGGTACCGGCCAGCATGCGGTGTACTTTGGCCGCGAGTTGCCTCATTTAACCTGGCAACCCAGCGAATTGGCGCAACACCTTGCCGGCATCCAGGCCTGGCTGGACGAAGCACAACTGCCCAATGTGCTGTCGCCGCTGGCCATCGACGTGAACGACACGCACTGGCCGGTGGCAGCGGTGGACGCGATCTTCAACGCCAACACCGTGCATATCATTTCGTGGCCGGAAGTCGAGCGCCTGTTTGCGCATATCGCGCGCGTCATCGAGCCGGGCGGATGTGTGTGCCTGTATGGGCCGTACAACTACAACGGAAACTTCACTTCCGAAAGCAATGCCCGCTTCGACGCCTGGCTCAAGTCGCGCGACCCAAACAGCGGCGTGCGGGATTTCGAAGCGGTGAACCGGCTTGCCGCATCTCATGGCCTGGAGTTGCTGCACGATATCGAAATGCCTTCCAACAACCGCATCCTGGTATGGCTGGCCAGGAAAAATAAATCCCTTGAGGCCTAACGTTGTGGATCAGTTTTCGGAAGTTAATGCTCGGGCCTTCAAGTAAAAAAGCAGCCGAAGCTGCTTTTTTGATATCACCTATGCTTGAGGATCAGTGTCCGCTACGTTTGCGCAGATGCTGGATAGCCGCCAGCTGTGCAATCGCTTCAGCCAATTCGGCTTGGGCCTGGGCATAATCGATATCGGAGCTGCGATTCTTCATTGCTTCCTCGGCATCCTGCTTGGCTTGCAGCGCACGCGCCTCATCCAGGTCGCCGCCGCGAATCGCGGTGTCGGCCAGAATGGTAACTACACCTGGCTGTATCTCAAGCATACCGCCGGACACATAGATGAGCTCTTCCTGTTCCTGGTCCGGGCGCTTGATCCTGACCGATCCTGGTTTGATGCGTGTCATCAAAGCAGTATGACGCGGATAGATACCCAACTCGCCCATCTCCCCGGGAACCACTACCATTTCTGCCAGCCCTGAGAAAATGGACGCTTCCGCGCTAACTACGTCGACATGTACGGTCATTGCCATTTTTGCCCCTATCGTCACTGCAGTGTCTTGGCTTTTTCAACCGCTTCTTCGATGCCGCCCACCATGTAGAACGCCTGTTCCGGCAGGTGATCGTATTCGCCATCGACGATGCCCTTGAAGCCCTTGATGGTTTCTTTCAGCGTGACATACTTGCCCGGGCTGCCGGTAAACACTTCAGCCACGTGGAACGGCTGCGACAGGAAGCGCTGTATCTTGCGCGCGCGCGCCACAGCCAGTTTGTCTTCCGGTGCCAATTCGTCCATGCCCAGAATCGCGATGATGTCGCGCAATTCCTTGTAGCGTTGCAGCGTGGATTGTACCTTGCGCGCCACGTTGTAATGCTCTTCACCCACCACCAGCGGATCGAGCTGTCGTGATGTGGAGTCCAGCGGATCAACCGCCGGGTAGATACCCAGAGATGCGATGTCGCGCGACAAAACTACCGTTGAATCCAGGTGCAGGAAGGTGGTCGCAGGCGCAGGATCGGTCAAGTCATCCGCCGGCACGTAAACCGCTTGTACGGAAGTGATCGAGCCTACTTTGGTGGAGGTGATACGCTCCTGCAAACGGCCCATTTCTTCAGCCAGGGTCGGTTGATAACCCACGGCGGAAGGCATGCGGCCCAACAGCGCGGACACTTCGGTACCAGCCAGGGTGTAGCGATAGATGTTGTCGACGAAGAACAGGATATCTCGTCCTTCATCACGGAATTTTTCCGCCATGGTCAGTCCGCTCAGCGCCACGCGCAAACGGTTGCCGGGCGGCTCGTTCATCTGGCCGAACACCATCGCAACTTTGGATTCAGACAGGTTATCCAGTTTGATTACGCCTGCTTCCGACATCTCGTGGTAAAAATCGTTACCTTCGCGGGTACGCTCGCCCACACCGGCGAACACCGACAATCCGGCGTGTTCCTTGGCGATGTTGTTGATCAACTCCAGCATGTTCACGGTTTTGCCCACGCCAGCACCACCGAACAAGCCGACTTTTCCGCCTTTGGCGAACGGGCACACCAGGTCGATCACCTTGATGCCGGTTTCCAGCAAGTCGATCGAGGGCGACAGTTCATCAAATTTTGGCGCTTTGGCATGGATCGGCCGCCTTTCGTCACACTGGATCGGACCCGCGTCGTCTATCGGGCGGCCCAATACGTCCATGATGCGGCCTAATGTGCCCAAGCCTACCGGGACAGAGATCGGATTGTTGGTATTCACCACGGCCATGCCGCGCTTCAGGCCATCCGAAGAACCCATCGCAATGGTACGCACGACGCCGTCACCGAGCTGCTGCTGAACTTCGAAGGTCAGTCCTGCCTCGGCAATCGAACCCGTTTCTGCTTGCAGTGTCAGCGCGTCGTATACCTTGGGCATTTTGTCGCGCGGAAATTCGATGTCGACCACCGCACCGATACACTGAACAATCTTTCCTTGACTCATTTTACCTTCACTCATTTTTGAGTTACCCCGTCTAAATTAATATTTGTTGCCGCTATCTTTAAGTATTAGCCAACCGCTGCTGCACCGCTCACGATTTCTGAAATCTCGCGGGTAATGGCGGCCTGGCGCGCCTTGTTGTATATCAGCTTGAGATCCGCGATCACGCTCTTCGCGTTATCCGATGCGGCCTTCATCGCTACCATCCGCGAACTCTGCTCGGAGGCCATATTCTCCACCACGGATTGGTAGACCAAAGATTCGATGTAGCGCACCAGCAGTTCATCGATCACCTGCTTGGCATCCGGTTCGTATATGTAGTCCCAGTTGCCTTCCGCGGTTCCAATCTGCTCGCCGCTCAGCGGCAGCAATTGCTCGATGCAAGGCTCCTGCTTCATGGTGTTTACGAAATGGTTGTAACTGATATGGATCGCATCGATCTCGCCTGCCGTATAGGCATCCAGCATCACCTTCACCGCGCCGATCAGTTTTTCTATGTGCGGCGTATCTCCCAGCCCGGTCATATGGGATTTAACCTTTGCGCCGATACGCGCCATGAAGCCAGTACCCTTGTTGCCGATAGGACAAACCAGGATGCCCTTGCCTTCACCTTCCCAGGTCTTCATCTGGTTCACGGCCAGGCGCAGCACATTGGTATTCAGTCCCCCGCATAAACCTTTGTCCGAAGTCACCACGATCAGGCCAACGTTCTTGATCGCTTCGCGCTTCACCAGAAAGGCATGCTTATACTCAGGGTTGGCGCGCGACAGGTGCGCTGCAACAGCACGAATTTTTTCCGCATAGGGTCGGGCCGCGCGCATACGATCCTGTGCTTTACGCATCTTCGCTGCCGCGACCATTTCCATGGCGCGCGTGATCTTGCGTGTATTTTCTACACTCTTGATCTTTGTGCGTATCTCTTTACTGCCGGCCATTTCTTACCCCGCCCTAGTAAACAGCTGTTGTTTTGAATTTCTCGATCGCCGCAGACAACAATTTTTCATTGTCGGCGGACAGGTCCTTGCTGGACTCGATCGCATCCAGCAAACTTTTATTGCTGGATTTCAGATGGGAGTGCAGCGCAGATTCGAACGCCAGCGCTTTAGCCACCGGCACGTCATCAAAATAACCCTTGTTGACCGAGAACAGCGTAACCGCCATTTCAGCAACCGACAACGGTGCGTATTGCAACTGCTTCATCAATTCGGTAACCATACGACCGCGCTCGAGTTGCTTGCGTGTCGCTTCGTCCAGGTCGGATGCAAACTGCGCGAAGGCCGCCAATTCACGGTATTGCGCCAATGCCAGACGCACGCCGCCACCCAGCTTCTTGATGACCTTGGTTTGCGCTGCGCCGCCCACGCGAGAAACCGAAATACCGGCGTTGATCGCGGGACGGATACCGGCATTGAACAAGTCCGCTTCCAAAAAGATCTGCCCGTCGGTGATGGAGATCACGTTGGTCGGCACGAATGCGGACACGTCGCCCGCTTGAGTCTCGATGATCGGCAATGCGGTCAGCGAACCGGTCTTGCCTTTGACTGCACCCTTGGTGAACGCCTCCACATAATCGGCATTCACGCGTGCTGCGCGCTCCAGCAAACGGGAGTGCAAATAAAACACATCGCCGGGATAAGCTTCACGGCCGGGCGGACGGCGCAGCAATAATGAGATTTGCCGGTATGCCCATGCTTGCTTGGTCAAATCGTCGTAAACGATCAGCGCGTCTTCGCCGCGATCGCGGAAATATTCGCCCATGGTGCAACCTGCATAAGGTGCGAGGAATTGCATCGCGGCAGAATCAGAAGCGGTTGCGACCACCACGATGGTGTACCCCAATGCGCCGTGCTCTTCCAGTTTGCGCACCACGTTGACGACGGTCGACGCTTTCTGGCCGATCGCAACGTAGACGCAGGTCATGTTCTGACCTTTTTGATTGATGATGGCATCCACCGCAACGGCGGTCTTGCCGGTTTGACGGTCGCCAATGATCAATTCGCGCTGTCCGCGGCCCACCGGCACCATGGAGTCGATCGACTTCAAGCCGGTTTGCACGGGTTGGTCGACTGACTTGCGCGCGATCACACCCGGCGCGACTTTTTCAATCTTGTCGGACATCTTGGCGTTGATCGGACCTTTGCCATCAATCGGCTGACCCAGTGCGTTCACCACACGACCGCGCAATTCAGGACCAACCGGCACTTCCAGAATGCGTCCGGTACATTTGACCGTGTCGCCTTCGGTGATGTGTTCATATTCACCGAGCACCACCGCGCCGACGGAATCGCGCTCAAGGTTAAGCGCCAGACCGAAGGTATTGCCGGGAAACTCCAGCATTTCACCTTGCATCACATCGGAAAGTCCGTGTACGCGGACGATACCATCGGTAACACTGACTACCGTACCCTCGGTACGTGCTTGCGTTAGCGCCTCGAAGTTTTCGATGCGATTACGTATCAAATTGCTAATTTCGGAAGGATTGAGTTTCATCTGTATTACCTCTTTGGATATATTTTTTTATATCTGGTCTTTTATCAGGACGTTATGTCTGCCATCAGGCCAGGGCGTTGGCCATTTCGTCAAGGCGGGTTCGCGCGGAACCATCGATTACCTTGTCTCCGGCGCGAATGACCACACCGCCCAGTAATTCTTTATTGACTTTACAGACCAGCTTTATTTCGCGGCCCATGCGCGCTTTCAGCGCACTTATGATTTTATCCTGTTGTGCGGCAGACAATTCGAACGCGGAGTCAACCACCACATTTACGGTTTTTTCCGCTTCAGCCCGCAACGCTTCGAAAATTGACACAATTTCCGGGAGTAAAAGCAAACGCTGGTTGTCTACCAGCACTCGGACAAAGTTGCGCTGCTGAATTTTCGCCTGCCCGCCCATCAAACCATCCATCAGACTTTCGACTTTCGATTTGGCAACTCGCGGACTGGTGACTATTGCACGAACTTCCGGATAGCAGATCGCTTCGGCGAGCGGCAGCAGCATTTCAGACCAGCCTTTCAAATCTCCGAGCTTCTGCGCTTCATCGAATGCCGCCTGGGCATAGGGTCTGGCTGTGGTAAGGGCTTCAGCCATGGCTATTTGATTTCTGCAACGAGTTTATCGAGCAGATCATTGTGAGCCTTGGCATCTATTTCACGGCCGAGGATTTTACTCGCGCCGGCCAGTGCAATTGCCGACACCTGCGTGCGCAGCTGCTCCTTGGCTCGAAACACTTCCTGATCTATCTCTGCCTTGGCTCCGGCGATAATGCGATCGCTTTCTGCCTTGGCTTGCACTTTGGCTGATTCGACAATTTCGCTGGCGCGCTTTTCGCCATTGTTAACGATTTCACCGACCTTTTCCTTGGCCTCACGCAAAATTTCGGCAGACCGCTTGGCCGCCAATTCCAGATCATGCTTCGCCCGCTCCGCATCCGCCAAACCATCGGCGATTTGTTTTTTGCGTTGCTCAAGCGCAGCCATGATAGGGGTCCATACAAACTTCATACAGAACCACACAAACAGTGCGAACATGATCGTCTGAGCTAAAAGAGTCGCATTGATATTCATGCATGCTACCTTTCTTTAGTTATACGTTTTCGTCTGTGGAGACTTAATGTGCAACCGCAAACAGAACGTACATCGCAATACCGACAGCAATCATCGGAACCGCATCAACCAAGCCCATCACTACGAAGAACTGGGTGCGCAACATAGGGATAAGCTCCGGTTGGCGAGCAGCACCTTCCAGGAAGCGACCGCCCAGAATACCGATACCAACGGCCGCGCCGAGCGCGCCTAGGCCCATCATCAGGGCTCCAGCGATGTACAGCAGTGCATTTGCCATTTCCATTTTCTATTTCTCCTGTTAAAAAAGTAAAGTTGATAAAACTGATCTTAATGATGTTCCTGATGCGCCATATCCATATAGACAACAGTCAACGTCATGAAGATGAACGCCTGCAAAGTGACGATCAGAATATGAAAAATTGCCCAGCCTAACGACAGCAGTATCTGCGATCCATACAGGGTAACGCCTACCGGTGACAGCCCCACCCAGGCACCGCCCATCAGTGCAATAAGAATAAAGATCATTTCGCCGGCATACATGTTGCCGAACAGACGCAAAGCGAGGGAAATCGGTTTTGCGATCAGATTGACCCCTTCCAGCAACAGGTTGACCGGCAAGCCCCACTTGCCGAACGGTTGCAATGTCAATTCACCCACGAATCCGCCCACGCCCTTCATCTTTACACTGTAGTAGAGAACCAGCAAAAACACCCCTATCGCCATGCCAAATGTGGCATTCGGGTCGGTGGAAGGCACAACCCTGAAAAATGGGACGCCAAGTTCGTGCATCAACAAGGGAACGTAGTCTATCGGCAACAAGTCCATCAGGTTCATCGAAAAAACCCAAAAGAAGATGGTCAGCGCCAAGGGCGCAACCATTTCGTTCTTGCCGGAAAATGAGCCGCGCACGCTGCTATCGACAAATTCGACCGACCACTCGCAGAAATTTCGCAGCCCGCTGGGTGCACCGGTGGAAATACTTTTGGCGGCGCGCCGGAACACGAACATCAATACAATGCCAAGCAACAATGACATTATGACGGTGTCCAGATTGAGGGCCCAGAATCCCATTTCCTTGGCTTCCTCGGAGGTGTGAGCTATCCCCCACGTACCATCGGGCAATTGACCATACGTCAGATTCTGTAAATGATGCTTGATGTATTCTGCTGATGTGTGTGCTTCACTAGACATTTTGGTCACTATCTAAGTCTTAAAACTGCTCAAAATAAATCGGCCCGCCAGAAGTATCGCTTGACCCATCACAAAGCCGCCCAACAATGCGAGCGGCGATAACTTCAGCACTGCAATGCACAAGCAAAGCAGCACTACGACCACCAAAAACCTTTCGGCGGCGTAAAAATACATGAGCCGTAATTGATGATGTGCTTCATGGGCAGGATGCGAAGCGGCTCGGACCATCCTCCATGCCAACAATACCCCGTTGACTACGGAAATCCCACCACCGCTCAACACCGCTATCGCAAATTGCGGCGTGCCTTTTATGCTGTAAGCAATGCTTGCGCCAAACAGCGTAGCCACAATCTGCAACAGGATCACTTGGCGTGCTATCTTTTTTTCTTTGGCTTCAACATCCAAAAGCGCGGCGATGATAGCGGCGTTTTCAGGGGGTGTCAAACATTGTTGATACACATCACCGACCACTTTGCTCAAGTTATCTACCCTTTTTCAGCTTGTTCAGCAAATCATCAAGCTGGTCATGATTCGCATATTCGATGACCAGCTTGCCGCCGCTTTTATTGCCCGGCTTGATTTCCACGCGCGTTCCAAGATACGTGCTCATTTCTTCCTGTAATCGTTGCGTGTCTCGGCTAAGCCTGGTCACTTTCTTTGGTTTACTTTTTTCTTCCGGTTCTTGAGTTTTCTTCTGCGCCAGTTTTTCCGCATCTCGAACGGAAAGCTGTTCCAAAACGATTTTATTGGCAAGCAATATCTGTTGCGCGCCTTCCAACGAAAGCAATGCGCGCGCGTGGCCCATATCCAGCTTGTTTTCCATCAGCATATTCTGTACGGCCTTGGGAAGTTTTAGCAGGCGCAACAAATTACTGGCAGCGCTGCGCGAACGGCCCACTGCATCTGCGGCGACTTGATGCGTCATTTTAAATTCGTCGATCAATCGCTGTATGCCCACCGCTTCTTCCAGTGGATTCAGATTTTCGCGCTGAATGTTCTCGATCAGTGCCATCGCCAGCGCCGCATTGTCCGGCACGCTGCGCACCAATACCGGCACGTGGCTCAGGCCTGCCAGTTGTGCGGCGCGCCAGCGTCTTTCCCCGGC
>DHIV01000032.1:39171-46910 GCA_002403995.1 Gallionella sp. UBA4737
GCCAGGTCATTCAGAGATGCCTCGTCCATATGTGTGCGCGGCTGATACTTGCCCGGCCTAAGCAATGTGACATTCAAATCACGCATCACCTCATCTTTTTCATTTTTACCGCCCGACAACAATGCATCCAGTCCGCGCCCCAACCCCTTGTGTAACTTTGCCATAATTGTTTCCCTTATACCGTTGCAGCCGGTTGCACTGCGATGTTCAATAATTCTCCGGCCAACGCCAGATATGCCTGTGTTCCCTTTGATAATTTGTCGTGATACATCACCGGCACACCATAACTTGGAGCTTCTGCCAAACGCACATTGCGCGGAATCACAGTACGGTAGACTTTATTGCCAAAATGTTCTTGCAATTGATCCGAAACCTGCTGTGCAAGGGCGTTGCGCGGATCAAACATGGTGCGCAGCAATCCCTCAATTTCCAAAACCGGGTTCAGGTTGGCACGTACTTTCCGGATGGTATTTACCAGATCGCTTAATCCCTCCAATGCATAGTATTCACATTGCATCGGGATCATCACCGACTTGGCCGCACATAAACCATTCAGGGTCAGCAAGTTCAGCGCCGGAGGACAATCGATCAGTACAAAATCATATTCTCCGGCGACCAGTTGCAGCGCATCGCGCAGACGAGTTTCGCGGTGTGGCAAATCCACCAATTCTATCTCTGCACCAGCCAAGTCCCGATTGGCGGGCAACAGGTCATATTTTCCGGCTTCAGCGTAAACTCGTGCCTCGGCTATCGTTTTACTACCTAACAGCACTTCATAAACGCTGACTTGCAAATCACGCTTGTCGATACCGCTGCCCATCGTAGCGTTGCCTTGCGGGTCAAGATCAATCAGCAATACGCGCTGCTTGGCTGCTGCAAGGCTGGCCGCCAGATTCACGGTGGTTGTGGTTTTTCCCACACCGCCCTTCTGATTGGTTACAGCTAAAATTTTTGTCATGTTGCTTCATTCTCCTCGCATGTTGCAATTACCAGACTGCGTGCCGCCTGCAACCCAGGCACCTTTAACGGTATGACGCTCTCTACCCTGCACCCACTTGGCACCCGCGCCAATTCCTGTTCCGGCACCCCCTTCATCGCCGCCCATCGGCCGTGCGGTGCCGCAAGGTGCCGGGTGCTGCGCAGGAAGTTACCCAATTCGGTAAATGCCCGTGAAATGATTCCATCAAAAAGTTTTGCCGGATGCCAATCCTCCACTCGCGCGCAGTGAACGGTCGCGTTATGCACTCCCAGTTCAATAATTACCTGCTGCACAAAACTGGTCTTTTTGCTGTTGCTATCCAACAAACTAAACTGCCAGTCCGGTTTTGAGATTGCCAAAACCAGCCCTGGCAAACCCGCTCCACACCCCACATCCAACCACCGTCCTGCCCACAGATGTGGCATTACGGCAAGGCTATCGAGTAAGTGATGGCTCACCATTTGTTGCGGATCGCGGATCGCCGTCAAGTTGTAGAATTTGTTCCACTTGTGCAACAAGGCCAGATAATCCAGCAACTTGTTTTGCGTTTCCGTGCCCAGTGAAATCCCTAATTGCTCACTGCCGCGCTTTAACTGTTCGGCCGGATTCACGCGCGTTTTTGCGTCGGTTTCATGTCACGAAAACCACGTTTCAGGTGCACCAACAATAATGAAATTGCCGCGGGGGTAACTCCGGATATACGCGCCGCCTGCGCTATGGTTTCGGGCTTATATTGGTTGAGTTTTTGCTGTACCTCGATAGACAGCCCGCGCACCTCGCGATAATCCAATCCACTTGGCAAGCCCAAGGTTTCATATTGCTCGTTGCGCCCGATTTCGTCGCGTTGCCGTTCAATATATCCGTGATATTTCGCTTGGGTTTCCACCTGCTCGGCGACTTTTTCATCGTCTACAACTACTCCCGCACCTGGCAAGGTCAACAGGCTGGTATAACTCACATCCGGACGGCGCAACAATTCAAGCAGCGCGTATTCGCGCTCGATAGGCTTGCCCAGCACGCGGATTGCGTCTTCTTCAGGCAAGTTGCGCGGGTTCACCCAGGTGTCACGCAACCGCTCTTGCTCGCGGACGATTGCCTCGCGCTTTTGTTCAAACGCCTGCCAGCGTGCATCATCCACGATACCCAATTTACGACCGATCTCGGTCAATCTCAAATCGGCGTTGTCTTCGCGCAATTGCAAACGATATTCCGCACGGCTGGTGAACATGCGATACGGCTCGGAAACCCCCTGCGTGATCAGATCGTCGACCAACACACCCAGATAGGCTTCGTCTCGGCGCGGACACCATGCATCCTGTTCGCGCACTTGCAGCGCGGCATTCAGCCCGGCCAGCAAACCCTGTGCGGCGGCCTCCTCGTAACCGGTCGTGCCGTTGATTTGCCCGGCGAAAAACAGTCCCCGGATCGCCTTGGTTTCCAGCGAACTTTTCAGTCCGCATGGATTGAAATAGTCATACTCGATCGCATAGCCGGGGCGCAGGATATGGGCGTTTTCCAGACCCTTGATGGAGCGCACTAGATCCAATTGCACATCGAAAGGCAAGCTGGTAGAAATCCCGTTTGGATAAACCTCGTTGGTAGTCAGTCCCTCCGGTTCAAGGAAAATTTGATGAGAGGACTTATCGGCAAAGCGCGTGATTTTGTCTTCGATGGACGGACAGTAACGCGGTCCCACACCTTCTATCACGCCGGTAAACAAAGGGGAGCGATCCAACCCGCCGCGAATGATGTCATGGGTGCGCTGATTGGTTTCGGTGATCCAGCAGGGCAACTGCCTGGGATGCTGAGCGGCATTACCCATAAACGAGAACACCGGCACAGGATCGTCTCCGGGCTGCTCCTGCATGACCGAATAATCGATCGTGCGACCATCGATGCGCGGAGGAGTGCCCGTCTTCAACCGCCCCACTGGCAGATTCAGTTCGCGCAGACGGTGTGCCAAGCTGATCGACGGAGGGTCGCCGGCCCGGCCAGCCTGGTAGTTTGCCTGGCCAACATGGATCAGACCGGACAGGAACGTGCCAGTTGTCAGCACCACGGTTTTCGCACTGAAGCGCAAACCCAGCTGAGTGACTACCCCGTTCACCCTGTCTTGTTCGACCAGCAAATCGTCCACCGCCTGCTGAAACAGCCAAAGATTTGGCTGGTTTTCCAGTCGCGAACGGATTGCCTGTTTGTAGAGCAGACGATCAGCTTGTGCACGTGTGGCGCGTACCGCCGGGCCCTTGCTGGAATTCAGTATGCGAAACTGAATGCCGGCTTCGTCCGTAGCGGCGGCCATAACTCCTCCGAGCGCGTCCACTTCCTTGACCAGATGTCCCTTGCCAATACCGCCGATAGAAGGGTTGCAAGACATTTGTCCCAGAGTTTCAATGCTATGGCTGAGCAGCAAGGTCTTGCAGCCAGCGCGCGCGCTGGCCAGGGCCGCTTCGGTACCGGCGTGCCCCCCACCCACCACGATTACATCGAATACATCAGGAAATTTCATATTGGCGCAGTTTTTGAAAGGACGCGCATCATACATCAGCCAGACCGCATTCCCAAACACAGTGTTTCACGTGAAACAATACCGGTTATTTTCCAATGCAAAACCGGCTGAAAATCTCACCGAGCAAATCATCCGAAGTGAATTCCCCGGTAATTTCATTAAGCGCTCGTTGCGCCAAAAGCAATTCTTCGGCGAACAACTCCGCGCTAGTCAGCACAGCATGTGCCTGGTTCAGATGGCTTTGCGCCCGCGCCAAAGCTCGCAAGTGTCGCTCACGCGCCATAAATGAGCCGCTTTCCTGATCGCGCCACCCCACCGCCTCCAGCAACCTGCCGAGCAATTCTTCCAGCCCTTCTCCGGTTTTGG
Source organism: Gallionella sp. UBA4737 (assembly GCA_002403995.1). GTDB lineage: Bacteria > Pseudomonadota > Gammaproteobacteria > Burkholderiales > Gallionellaceae > Gallionella. Next base: position 43,026 of record DHIV01000032.1, read on the forward strand.
CCGAAACAAAGACAAACGGGTCATGCACTCCCACATCCTTAGGGGCTTTGCCTACTAATAGATCAACTTTGTTAAACACCAGCAGTCGCGGGATATCTGCCGGCAACCCTGCAAGAATGGCCTCATTCTGTGCCGTCATGCCTTGGCTCGCATCCAGTAGCATCAGTATCAAATCAGCGCGATGCAAAGTCTGGCGGGTAAGTGCTATACCCATATTTTCTACGGCATCTTCGGATTCGCGTAATCCCGCTGTGTCCATGATGTGCAAAGGCACCCCACGGATCTGGATGGCTTGGCGAATTACATCACGGGTAGTGCCTGGAATATCGCTGACCAAAGCCACCTCTTCACCAGACAAACGATTCAGCAGGCTGGACTTGCCTACATTGGGCTGTCCTGCAATAACAACATGCGCACCTTCGCGCAACAGACTACCCTGTTTTGCGGTGTCCAGTGTGCGCTGCAATTTCAACTGGAGGCGGTTCAACAACGCGTCGCGTCGCTCGAGGTCAATGGAATCAACCTCTTCCTCAGGAAAATCCAGCATCGCCTCGATCAGCATACGCAGATAGATCAGTTCATCAACAAGGTCATGTATCGCAGCGGAAAACACACCGCGCATAGAACGCACCGCGCTACGTGCCGCTTCTGAGGTATTGGCATCAATCAGATCCGCTACGCTTTCTGCCTGTGCCAGGTCCAGCTTGTCATTCAGAAAAGCGCGGCGTGTAAATTCGCCCGGTTGCGCTAAACGCGCTCCCAAATCAAGACACCGTTGTAATATCAGTTGCAACACGGCGGGGCCGCCGTGTCCTTGCAGTTCCAGCACGTCATCGCCTGTGTAGGAATGTGGGGAGGGAAAATACAAAGCAATGCCCTGATCCAGCGCATCGCCATTTTCGTCCAGGAAATTGCAATATGTGGCATGTCGCGCAGCTGGCAATTTACCCAGAATCCCGCTGGCAAGCGCCTCAATTTCAGGCCCTGATATTCGTATTACCCCAACTCCGCCTCTACCCTGCGCCGTGGCGATAGCGGCGATGGTATCAACGTTTGGCGACAACACCTTTGCTCTCCTTCTCAGCGGATCGGGTGATGTACCACTGCTGAGCGATGGAAAGGAGGTTGTTCACGATAGAGTACAACACCAACCCGGCGGGGAAGAAGAAGAACATCACGCTGAAAACGATAGGCATGATCTGCATAACCTTGGCCTGCATTGGATCGGGTGGCTTAGGATTAAGGCGAGTTTGAATAATCATGCTCGTCCCCATAATCAATGGCAGGATGTAATACGGATCCGCTGCGGACAAGTCAGTTATCCAGCCAAAAAATGGCGCATAGCGCATCTCGACGCTCGCCAAAATAGACCAATACAAAGCAATAAAGACCGGGATTTGAATTAACACCGGCAAGCACCCGCCCAATGGGTTGATTTTTTCTGTCTTATACAACTCCATCATGGCGCGATTTAACTGTTCGCGATCATCTGCATACTGTTGCTTGATTTTCTCCAACTTGGGCGCAACCATGCGCATCTTCGCCATGGAACGATAACTTGCTGCCGAGAGAGGAAAAAACAGCAGCTTGATCATGAAGGTGAGCAATATGATGGAAACGCCCCAATTGTGTGTCCAATCGTGAAATAGCGACATTACCCAGAAAAGCGGAACAGCTATGATGGTCAGCCATCCGTAATCTACGGTAAGCCCCAAGCCGGGAGCGATTTTATCCAGATTGGCCTCGGTAGGTCCCGCATAAAGTGTTGAGCCCACGTGCACCTTCTGTCCTGGATCAATAACCAGCCTTGGCAACATCACCCCTACTGAATACAGGCCTCCGTCGAGTTTATGCGTGAAATACTCGCGGGCGGTCTTTTCTTTGGGTAGCCATGCCGCCACAAAGTAATGTTGCAAAATGCCTATCCATCCATCATCGGATTGCTTGGGATATTCAAGTTTCCCCTTGTCTATATCCGAGAATTGCACCTTTTTGAGCTTTTCCTTGCCGGTATAAACTGCTGCGCCAGTGTAAGTCGGCAAAAATCGCAAACTGCCCTCTGGTGCGACACTGTCCCGAATCAATTGAAAGTAGCTGCTCGTCGCTATCGTTTGTTTTCCCACATTTTCTAATTCGTAGGCAATATCAATCAAATAACTACCTCTGTGGAAGGTTATTACCTTCGTCACCTGCAGCTTGGAATCGCCCACCGCTTTCAGTTTTACCTGCACCTGTTCGGCATTTCCTGCAAGCTCATACTGATCTTGCTCAGAAATAAAGAGGCTGTTGTGGTTAGGCAGACCATTCCCAATCAACCCGCTTTGCGCATAGTAATTGTGTGTGCCTTTACCGCGATTGAAAAGTACCAGCGGCTTATTCTTATCCAGACTATCCGGATGCTTGAGCAGCGCTAAGCGACTGATATCGCCACCAATGGTACTAATCTCCGCTTCCAGAAAGTCGGTTTTTACGCTTATTGTTTTTCCGGCCGCCTGTTGTACTGACAACGGAGCTATATTTGTCGGTTCTGTTCCTGGCGACGCTGGCTGCATTAAACCAGCAGGATTCTCTGATTGTGGCTTCAGCAAATCTTTATTTGTCGTTGCACTCTGCTGAACCTGCTGTTCAGGATGTTGATAGCGCTGCCATCCATCCCAGACCAGCATCAGAGAAAAAGAGAAAATTAAAAACAAAAATATTCTTTGTAAATCCATGATCTAGCCTAAATATTAGGGCGTGGGGTCATATCCGCCGGGATTCCAGGGGTTGCAACGCAGTAATCGTTTAATGCTGATCCACCCCCCCTTTACTATGCCGTGTTTAGCCAAAGTTTCACAGGTATAATGGGAGCAACTCGGGGTAAATCTGCACGCAGGGGAGAGCAGCGGACTAATTAGATATTGATAGCCGCGTATCAGCGTGATTATTATTCTGCGCATCTGTTTTCTACTTGGCTAAACAACTTTTTCAAATTATCGATCTGCGTAGCCTTCCGGGAATAATCGCTATTCACCTTCACAACCAAATCCAACTTGCAAAGCTTGATGTTGTGTTGGCGAAAAGTTTCCCGAATGAATCTTTTAACACGATTTCGATCGGCTGCACCAGGCAGCGATTTTTTGCTTGCGATTATCCCAAGACGGGCATTATTCTTGCGGTTACGAGTAAAAAATATTTTGAAATGTTTATCCGCGACATTTTCTGCACGAATGACATGGTCAAAACCATCCGCGCGCAACAATCTGCAAGCGACAGTAAATTTTGACGAACTGCTAGACCGCGAGTCTTGCACGGCCCCTGGCTCGGCGTGCCCGGATAACTGCGCGGCCTCCGCGTGTCTTCATGCGCACCAAAAAACCATGGGTGCGTTTTCTTTTGACTACGGATGGTTGGTAGGTACGTTTCATGTTTTCTTCCTTGGTAAATCGTAAAGCACGCTATTACAAAGCCTTAACACATATGTGTCAAGTCTATTTTACTTTTTTGCCTGTGGATAAGTTTGAACTTGCCATGTAGAATACGAAGTCGTTTAATCATGCCAAAACCTCTCTCAGCGCAATCAACCATGCAGGATCTTTCATTTTGGAATTCATGCCTCAGCTCGTTTGAAAAGAGTCTTCCTCCACAACAATATAATTCATGGATAAAACCACTGCTTCTTAAGAATGAGAATGGAACACTGGTTCTTACAGCCCCAAATAGCTTTACTTTGAAACTTGTTCAGGAGCGTTTTTTGCCTGAGATCAGTCGGCAAGCAAGATTAGCCTATCTGCACGTTCCGCCATTTGAATTTCGTATTCTCGACTCTGTGGCAAACAATTCTCCCAGGTTGCCTCCTCCGCAGAAAACGATTACCACAATTGAAAGCAAACCCAAAATCGAAAC
>DHIV01000032.1:47161-47328 GCA_002403995.1 Gallionella sp. UBA4737
ATTGGCTTTCGCTGCAGCAACACAGGTGGCTGGATTACCAGGGGCTTCTTACAACCCTTTGTTTGTATATGGCGGTGTTGGGCTTGGTAAAACACACTTGTTACAAGCAATTGGCAATCAAATCCGGCTTAACAATCCTCAAATAAAAATATGCTATATGCATGCCG
>DHIV01000084.1:0-5165 GCA_002403995.1 Gallionella sp. UBA4737
CTGCTCGGGATATCCGAAACCAGTTCCGATATGCGTGACTTGCTCGGCCGTGAAACGCAGGACGTGCGTGCGGCGGAAGCCGTGGCGTTGTTCTGCTACCAAGTGAAGAAATGGATAGGCGCATACGCGGCGGCGTTGGGCGGATTGGATACGCTGGTGTTCGCGGGCGGCATCGGTGAAAACGCGCCAGTCATCCGCGCTCGAATCTGCGAAGGCCTGGAGTTTCTTGGAATAGAAATCGAAGAAAAACAAAACGCGAAGAACGCGCAACTGATTTCGCCGGACGCCAGCGGAGTCGCTGTACGCGTCATACGCACCGACGAAGAACTCATGATCGCCAGGACGGTCAGTCGCGTTCACGGCCTCGGCACGCCTAAAGAATGATGAACTACGAAAACACGGTGATCAAAGGAGGCCATACCGATGAAAAAGGAGTTTAAAGCGGGACATCATGTGGAGTGGAACTCGGAAGCCGGTCACGTCCTGGAAACGATCAAGAAAAAGATCATCTCGACCATCACGTTCAAGGGCTACACGGTCCAGGTTTCTAAGGAGGCACCCCAGTATTTGATCCAAAGCGAAACGACCGACCATCTGGACATGCACAAGGGTGCAGCGCTCAAGAAACTCAAAAGCAAACGATGAGCGCGCTGAGAATGAAAACTGTCGAGCGCGAGGAAAAGAGCATGCCAAAGGAAGAAGCTTCGCCGCTGGTAATGACGATCGGTCATTCTACGCGCACGATCGAGGAATTCATCCGCCTGCTTCAGGCACACGGTGCAAGCTGCGTAGCGGATGTGCGAACGGTGCCGGGTTCCCGTCACAATCCGCAGTTCAACAAGGATTCACTGCCGGGCTCATTGAAGAAAGCCGGACTGGGATATGTTCACCTGCCTGGCCTCGGCGGCCTGCGTCATGCGAAACTTGATTCGCCCAATATGGGCTGGCGGAATGCCTCCTTTCGAGGTTATGCGGATTACATGCAAACGCCGGAGTTTGCGAAGAGCCTCGAAGAATTGGTCCGTCTGGCGAACCAAGACAGGATCGTCTTGATGTGCGCTGAAGCGGTACCGTGGCGCTGTCATCGCTCGCTCATCGCAGATGCCTTGCTGGTTCGTGGAATTCGCACCGAGGACATTATGAGTGCGACTCGCCGTCAGGTCCACACACTCACGCCCTTTGCCAAAGTCCAGGGCGCCGTGATCACCTATCCTGCCGGGGCTTCAGAGGGCGCGCAAAAGAAGCCGTCTGCAGACGTTCCCGGCGATGGCCCGTCGCGAAGGGCACGCGTAAAGAGGGTTAAACCATGAAGACAAACACACTCACGCCGGAACTGCTGCGCAAGATGGACGCCTACTGGCGCGCCGCCAACTATCTGTCAGTCGGCCAGATTTTTCTTTACGACAATCCTCTGCTGAGGCGTCCGCTGACACTTGCAGACGTGAAGAAGATGCTGCTGGGTCACTGGGGTACGACTCCCGGGCAGAACTTCATCTACGCGCACCTGAACCGGGTCATCAAGAAATACGACCTCGACATGATCTACGTCTCCGGCCCCGGTCACGGCGGTCCGGCCGTCGTGGGCAATACTTACCTCGAAGGCACTTACAGCGAGGTTTATCCCAACATCAGCCAGGACGAGGCCGGGCTGCGCAAGCTCTTCCTCCAGTTTTCGTTTCCTGGCGGCATTCCCAGCCATGCCTCGCCGGAGTGTCCGGGCTCGATCCACGAGGGTGGCGAGCTGGGTTATTCGCTCAGCCATTCGTTCGGGGCGGTGTTTGACAATCCCGATCTGGTCGTTGCCTGCATCGTAGGCGACGGCGAGGCGGAGACTGGTCCGCTGGCCACCGCGTGGCATTCCAACAAGTTCCTCGACCCAATCACCGACGGCGCGGTGCTGCCTATCCTGCATCTCAACGGCTACAAGATCTCCAACCCGACCCTGCTCGCGCGCATCACTCACGAAGAGCTGGAACAGTTGCTGCGCGGCTACGGCTGGTCACCCATCTTTGTCGAGGGCCACGACCCCGCGCTGATGCATCAGGCGATGGCCGCGGCGCTCGACACGGCGGTGGAACAGATCAAAAAAATCCAGCAGGACGTTCGCAGCGCTGATCACTCAGGGAGCGACCTCACACGTCCGCGCTGGCCGATGATAGCCCTGAAGTCTCCCAAGGGTTGGACCGGACCGAAGATCGTTGATGGTCTCCAGGTTGAAGGCACCTTCCGTTCTCACCAGGTGCCGCTCCACCCCAGGGCGCATCCCGAACACCTCAAGCTGCTGGAAGACTGGCTGAGGAGCTACCGGCCGCAGGAACTCTTCGATGCACAGGGCCGGCTGAAAGCGGAACTGGCCGAACTTGCACCCCAGGGCGAACGACGCATGGGCGCCAATCCGCACGCCAACGGCGGCATATTGCTCCGCGATCTGCGCATGCCGGATTTCCGCGACTACGCGGCCAAGGTACCCGTGCCAGGGGCGCCCGGCATCGGCGACACGCATGTGCTCGGGCCTTTTCTGCGCGATGTGGCGAAACTGAACAGTGAGCAGCGGAATTTCCGCGTGTTTGGTCCCGACGAGACGCTCTCAAACGGTCTGGAGGCACTCTTCGAAGTGACCCAGCGCCAATGGGACGCTGCGACCGCGCCGAACGACGAATTCCTCGCGCCCACCGGGCGCGTGATGGAAATGCTCAGCGAACACCAGTGCGAGGGCTGGCTTGAGGGCTACCTGCTCACCGGGCGGCATGGGTTGTTCAATTGCTACGAGGCGTTCATCCATATCATCGATTCGATGTTCAACCAGCACGCAAAGTGGCTGAAGGTCACTGCGCACCTGCCGTGGCGGCGCAAGATCGCCTCGCTGAATTACCTGCTGGCCTCGCATGTCTGGCGCCAGGATCACAACGGCTTCACCCATCAGGATCCCGGTTTCATCGACCATGTCGTGAATAAGAAGGCCGAGGTCGTGCGGGTTTACTTTCCGCCGGATGCAAACTGCCTGCTGTCGGTGATGGACCACTGCCTGCGCAGCCGCCATTACGTCAACGTTGTGGTCGCGGGTAAACACCCGGCGCCGCAATGGCTGACGATGGACGCCGCAGTCAAGCATTGCAGCGAAGGCATCGGCATCTGGCAATGGGCCAGCAACGACCAGTCCGTTGCGCCCGACGTGGTCATGGCCTGCTGTGGCGATGTGCCCACATTGGAGACACTCGCTGCCGTCTCCATCCTGCGCGAGCATCTGTCCGAGCTGAAAATTCGTGTGATCAACGTTGTCGATTTAATGAAATTGCAACCAACGAGTGAACACCCGCATGGCTTGAGCGACATGGATTTCGACGAACTCTTCACCAGAGACAAGCCGGTCATCTTCGCCTACCACGCCTACCCGTGGCTGATCCACCGCCTGATCTACCGCCGCACCAACCACGACAATTTCCATGTCCGCGGTTACAAGGAAGAAGGCACGATCACCACGCCCTTCGACATGACGGTGCTGAACGATCTGGACCGCTTCCATCTGGTGATGGACACCATCGATCGCCTGCCGCAGACCGGCGACAAGGGCATCTATCTGAAACAGCAGCTCAAGGACAAACTGATCGAACATAGGCAATACATCAACAAGCAGGGTCAGGACATGCCGGAGATTCGCAATTGGAAATGGGACGCGACCAACGCAGGCAAACCGGCGTAAATGGCGCTGGTGCCAGAGAGGATGTTCACCATGCAAACGACCCCAAATAAACCCGAGGCCGAGCCGTCGCCGGCGAAGCCAGCAAACGCCAAGCTCCCTGACATCGCATCCGCATCTATTCCCGATACGCTCGCGTCACTCAAGGTTAATCCCGAAACCGGACTTGCGCACGCCGAGGTGGACAGCCGCCGCAAGGAGCATGGTTACAACGAAGTCGCCGAACAAAAATCCCACCCGCTGCGCAAATTCCTCGGCAAGTTCTGGGGCGTGTCGGCATGGATGCTCGAAATGATCATGGTCTTGTCGGCCGTGCTCGGAAAATACTCGGACCTCGCTGTGGTGAGCGCGCTGCTGGTGGTCAATGCGGTGCTGAGCTTCTCGCAGGAGCGCCGCGCCGCCGGCGTCGTCGAAACGTTGCGGAAACGCCTGCAGGTCAGCGCGCGCGTGCTGCGCGAGGCAAACTGGCAAGTCATTCCCGCACGGGAGCTGGTTCCCGGCGACATCATCCGCGTGCGCTCCGGCGACATCATCCCGGCGGATGTGAAACTGCTCAGCGGCGAGTTGAGCGTAGACCAGTCCGCCCTCACCGGCGAGTCTAAGGACGCGGACAAGGCGCCTTCCGAAGTTCTTTCGTCGGGATCGGTCGTGCGCCGCGGCGAGGGCAACGGCGTGGTGATCCTGACCGGGGCGCAAACCTATTTTGGCCGCACCACCGAACTGGTGCAACTGGCACGCCCGAAACTCCATATCGAAGCGGTGGTCGCCAAGGTGGTGCGCTGGCTGTTCGTCATCGTCGGCGCGCTGCTCGGTGTGGTGATAGTGCTGTCGCTGGTCCGTCACGTGCCGCTGCTCGAAATGATTCCGCTGATGCTGGTGCTGCTGATGAGTGCGGTGCCGGTCGCCCTGCCGGTGATGTTCACGGTCAGCATGGCGGTTGGGGCGAAAGAATTGGCCAAGCGCGGCGTGCTGGTCACGCGCCTCAGTGCCACCGAGGATGCCGCGACGATGGACGTGCTGTGCGTGGACAAGACCGGCACGATCACGATGAACCAGCTGGCCGTCACCGGCGTGATCCCGCTGCAGCAGGCGACGGAAGCCGACGTGCTATTCGCCGCCGCACTCGCATCCCAGGAATCCAATCAGGATCCGATCGACCTGGCGTTTCTTGCCGAAGCCAAAGAGCGGCACGTCTTCGATAACACGGCTGCGGTCACGCCCATCTCCTTCGCGCCGTTCGATGCAAAAAACCGGCGCACGGAAGCTGTGGTCGAACAGAACGGCCAGCGGCTGCGCGTGATGAAAGGCGCCGTGCGCACCGTCGCTGAGACCTGCGGGCTCAAATCGGATGAGATAGCCGCGCTGGAGGCGCGGGTCGGCGAATCGGCATTGAAGGGCTATCGGACACTGGCGGTGGCACGCGGCCCAGAAACGGGAACCCCTACATTGCTTGGATTGGTGACCTTGT
>DHIV01000084.1:5410-19848 GCA_002403995.1 Gallionella sp. UBA4737
CGGCGTTTCGGTGAAGATGCTCACTGGCGATGCGCTTGCGGTCGCGCGTGAGATCGCGCAGGGAGTGGGGCTACCCAACATCCGGCGCGTGGCGGATCTGAAGGCCGCAGGCGCTCAGGCCGGCAACGAGGCAGTGGACCTGCTGGCGGGCGCTGATGGTTACGCCGAAGTGTATCCCGAGGACAAATACATCGTGGTGCAGCACCTGCAGGCCGCAGGGCATGTGACCGGCATGACAGGCGACGGAGTCAACGATGCGCCCGCACTGCGCCAGGCCGAGGTGGGCATCGCCGTCAGCACGGCGACCGATGTCGCCAAAGGTGCGGCGAGCGTGGTGCTGACCGAACCGGGGCTGGTGAACATCGTGGCGCTGGTCGAGCAGGGGCGGACGATCTACCAGCGCATCCTGACGTGGATCATCAACAAGATCAGCCGGACGATCCTCAAGGCGGCCTTCGTCGCCATCGCGTTCGTCGTGACCGGCAAATTCGTCGTCTCCGCGTTCGCGATGCTGCTGCTGGTGTTCATGACGGACTTCGCGAAGATCGCACTTGCCACCGATCACGTTCGACCTTCCAACAAACCGGAGACGTGGAACATTGGCGGCTTCATCACGGTGTCCGTGGTGCTGGGCGTCGCGATGGTCGCCGAGGCGCTGCTGCTGTTGTGGATAGGCTGGTCGCGTTTTGGTTTGGCGAGCAACGATAACGCCCTCTACACTTTCAGCTTTCTGACGCTGCTCTACATGGCCGCGTTTTCCATCGTGTCCGCGCGAGAGCGCAGCTGGTTCTGGGCGACGATGCCCGGCAAGACGCTCATCGCAGCCCTTGCGGCCGATGCGCTGATAGGCACCGTTCTGACCTTCGCGGGCATTCCGGGGCTGATGCCACTACCCTGGTGGCAGACACTCGCAATTTTCGCCTATGCGATGGTGGCGTGCCTGGTCGTGAACGATGCCGTTAAGGTCGCGATGATCAAATGGCGTGTCCCTGCGGCAGTGGCCAAGAAACCGGTCGATGTGACCCCGCAGATCGCCGCACGGGCCTATGAACTCTTCGAGCAACACGGCCGCCACGATGGATATGCAGATCGTGACTGGCTTGAGGCGGAGCGCGAGATTCGAAAAGATTAAGTGGGGCAGGCGAAGGCCGGGTCAACATTCTCCAAGTCCCGTGAGTGCCAAGTGCAAACTACGCAGATCGTGACACCGAAAGGATCAAGATGAAAATAAATATCAAGGATTTCCGCGCCCCGCAGGGGAAAAAGGTCAAGCTCGATAAGTGGCCGACCAAGGTGAAACCGGTATACAAGTCGAAGAGAAAATACAGGGAGCTCCTCGAAAAACAAGTTGAGGAGCTGAGTGAGCAACAACAACTTCACTACGCATCCAACCGTTATGCAGTGCTGCTGATTTTCCAGGCGATGGACGCCGCCGGGAAGGACGGTGCCATCCGGCACGTGATGTCCGGCGTAAATCCACAGGGCTGCCAAGTGTTCAGCTTCAAGCATCCGAGCGCAGACGAACTGGAACATGATTTTCTGTGGCGCACTACGCAGGCTCTGCCGGAGCGCGGGCGGATCGGCATCTTCAACCGATCCTATTACGAGGAGGTGTTGATCGTTCGCGTGCATCCGGAGATTCTGCAAGCCGAGAGTATTCCGGATGGGTTGCCGAATGAGAAAATCATCTGGCAGGAGCGCTATCGTTCCATCGTGGACATGGAGGAACATCTCCACCGCAACGGCACGCGGATCATCAAGTTCTTCCTGCACCTTTCGGAAGAGGAACAGCGCAAGCGATTCCTCGAGCGCATCGATGCGCCCGACAAGAACTGGAAGTTCAGCCTCGCGGATATTGAGGAGCGGAAATTCTGGAAACAGTACATGCAGGCCTATGAAGAATGCCTGAGTGCTACCAGTACGAACAATGCGCCCTGGTATGTCGTTCCCGCCGACGACAAGGAAAATGCGCGGCTGATCATTTCCCAGATCGTTCTCGATACATTTAAATCACTCAAATTGGCCTACCCGAAGGCCAGCTCGGAACATCAGCGGGGGTTGCAGTTGATACGCAAACAGTTGGTGAAATAGGACTGTGAAAATGAAGAGGTATCTATGAAAAAGTCATTTCACAAAACCCGGCAAAACGCGGCGCAACAGGGACGGATGGTTCAGAAGCAGGCATCCCTCGATTTTCTGGATCCGGCGCACGAATGGCGCCGCATTTTTGCCGAGACATGGGGCACGTTCCTGCTGGTTCTCGTCGCCGCCGGTGGCGGTGTCGTGGCAGCCAAGAGCGGCGGGGCGGTCACTCTGGGCATGCAGGTGGTAGCACCCGGACTGATGGTGATGGCGATCATCTACTTCATGGGTACGGTGAGCGGCGCACACCTGAACCCGGCGGTCACGCTGGCATTTGCGGTGCGGCGTAATTTTCCATGGCGCCGCGTGCCGGCTTATGTTCTGGCACAGCTGTTCGGCGGTGTCGCGGCGACGCAATTCCTGCATGCCATGTTCGGCTCGGTTGGCGCACTGGGCGCGACCTTGCCGGGCAGCGATATCAGCAACGGGACAGCCTTGGCGATGGAAGTGGTGCTGACAGCCGGGCTGGTGAACACGATCCTCGGCACGGCCTCGGGAGCGCGCAACATCGGCACCAACGGTGCCATTGCGGTGGGAGGATACATTGCTCTGGCGGGACTTTGGGCGGCGCCGATCAGCGGCGCTTCAATGAACCCGGCCCGATCGTTCGCGCCCGACCTGGTGCGCGGCGATCTGGGCACGACGTGGATATACATAGTTGGGCCGGTGCTGGGCGCCCTGATCGGTGTCGCTTTCGAGTGGATACTCAAAGGCAAGCCCACCGTTGCCGGAGCGATTGCGGCGCAAGGCTCGCTCGATACCGATGATACGGCGAAGCCTGACGCGTGAACAAGGGTGGTGGTGGAGGTGATCAGGATCGAACTGACGGCCTTCTGATTGCGAACCAGACGCTCTCCCAACTGAGCTACACCCCCAACGCTGATGGAATGCTAAACAGAAACCTGCTGTTTGGGAAGCGGCAATCCGCTCTTGCGGTAGAAATCACCCAGGTCGCTCAAGTCGTTGAATACACCCGCAGCACCGGCAAAATCCTGGTTGCGCGTATAGTGGTTGATGGTCACGAATGTTTTGATCCCCGCTGCGAGGCTGGAACGCAGGCCGTTCTCGGAGTCTTCCAGCGCGATGCAGTCAGCGGCGGATATGCCAAGTTTATCCAGCACCCAGAAATAAATATCCGGCGCGGGTTTCTTGTGCGGCACGATGTCGCCGCAGCCGTTGGCGGCAAAAAAATCCGCCCAGTTCTTTCCCAGTCCGACTTCCAGCAGAGCGGAAACATTTTCCGGCGTGGTGGTGGTCGCGATGGCGAGCGCGGTGCCGGATACGTGCGCATCGTGGATCAGTTGTTTGATACCGGGGCGCAGCGGGATATGCCCTTCAGCCAGCATGCCGGTGTAGTGCCTGGTCTTTACCGCATGCAGATTCTTTACGAAGCCATCGTAATCGGCGGGCTTGGCGAAACCCGGCTGAAATGTTGCCACAAAATGTTTGATGCGCTCCTTGCCACCGGTCACCTTGAGCAGCTTGTCGTACAACGCGACATCCCAGTTCCAGTCCAGACCGGATTCCGCAAAAGCCTTGTTGAATGACTTGCGGTGTCCGTCCTCGGTATCGGCAAGCGTGCCGTCGACGTCGAAAATAATGGCTTTGATAGTCATAAGTGATTTTGATTGGTAAGTTAAAAAACAATATCAGTCACGGATCAACACGGATATTCACGGATAAAAAGAGGTGGTTATCTGTGTTTCGTCAGTGTTAATCCGTGGCTAAATTCTGGTGCAATTTTATCAGCGACCCATTCCCGGCAGTTTGCCCGCCATCCCGCGCATCATCTTTGCCATGCCGCCCTTGCTGAACATCTTCATCATCTTCTGCATCTGCTCGAACTGGTTGAGCAGCTGGTTGACGTGCATCACCTGCACGCCCGCGCCCATCGCGATGCGTCGCTTGCGCGAGGCCTTGATGAGTTCCGGCTTTCTGCGCTCGAGCATGGTCATCGAGTTGATGATGGCCTCGGTGCGCGCAATCTGCTTGTCGTCCACCTTGTTGCCTGCGGAAGCCTGGGAGAGCTGCGCGGGCAGTTTGTCCATCATTGCCGACATGCCGCCCATCTTGCGCATTTGCACGATCTGCATCTTGAAATCGTTGAGGTCGAAGCCTTTGCCGCTTTGCATCTTCTTGGCGAGCTTTTCGGCTTCACCGTGATCGGCTTCGCGCTGCGCATCCTCGATCAGCGACAGCACATCGCCCATGCCCAGCACGCGCGAGGCCATGCGTTCGGGATGGAAGGCTTCGAGGCCGTTGAGCTTTTCGCTGACGCCGACGAACTTGATCGGCTTGCCGGTGATCTGGCGCACCGAAAGGGCCGCGCCGCCGCGCGCATCTCCGTCCAGCTTGGTGAGTATGATGCCGGTCAGCGGCAGCGCGTCGCCGAAGGCCTTGGCGGTATTCACCGCATCCTGCCCGGTCATTGCATCCACCACGAACAGGGTTTCGATCGGCTTGAGCGCGGCGTGCAGTTGCTTGATCTCCGCCATCATCGCTTCATCTATCGCGAGCCGGCCAGCGGTATCGACGATCAGCACGTCGTGGTAATGCCTGCGCGCGTAGTCCAGCGCGGCCAGCGCGATGTCCTGCGGTTTCTGGCTGATGTCGGAAGAGAAGAAGTCGATTTCCAGTTGTTTTGCCAGCGTGCGCAGTTGCTCGATCGCTGCCGGGCGATACACGTCGCAGCTGACCAGCAGCACCTTTTTCTTCTGCTGGTCGCGCAGCAGCTTTGCAAGCTTGCCGCTGGTGGTGGTCTTGCCCGCGCCCTGCAAGCCGGCCATCAGGATCACGGCGGGCGGTGTGGCGGCGAGGTTGAGCGCATCGTTGTGCTCACCCATCAGTTTGGTGAGTTCACGATGCACCACGCCGATCAGGGCCTGGCCCGGATTCAGGTTGCCGATGACCTCTTGTCCGAGCGCGGCCTGTTTGACCTGGGCGATGAACTCCTTGACGACCGGCAGCGCAACGTCCGCCTCGAGCAGAGCCATGCGCACTTCGCGCAAAGCGTCCTGGATGTTGTTTTCGGTCAGGCGTGCCTGGCCGCGCAAATTCTTGATGACGCCGGATAGGCGTTGGGTGAGATTTTCCAGCATGATAGGTTCGCAAGAGTTGGTGTAGAATCAGCAAAGTCTAAAACATCCTGACAAAAAATGTCCAACCTTGTTCTTTCGCTGATTACCTTTGCTGCTTATGGTGTGCTTGCTGTTTATTTTTGGCAGGCACAAGCTCGTGGCGACGGGGATTTGCTGAGCCGCGGCGCGGCCGGCCATCTGGTGCTGATCCCGTTGGCCATGCACGGCTATTTGCTTGTCCAGGGCATTTTCTCCGAGGGCGGCTTCGATCTGGGCGTGTTGCATGCACTGTCGCTGATCATATGGCTGACATTGCTGGTGTACTGGGTGGCGCGCTTCTTTTATCCGATCGGCGGGTTGCAGACCCTGGTGTTGCCCTTGGCGGCGGTTGTTGTGGTATTGCCGGAGTTGTTCCATACCGATCATTTGCTGACCAACACCAACCTGTTTGCCTTCAAGGCGCACATCACCGCTGCCATGCTGGCTTATAGTTTGTTCACCATCGCGATGCTGCATGCGGTGCTGATATCGCAGGTGGAAAAACGTCTGCATCATGCCACGTTGCCGCGCGTATTGCGCAGCCTCCCGCCGCTGATGACCATGGAAACCTTGCTGTTTCGCATGATAGCCATCGGCTTCGTGTTATTGACGCTGACGCTGGCATCCGGCGTGGTATTTTCCGAAGAGATATTCGGCAAGCCCTGGCAGCTCAGCCACAAGGTATTGTTCGGCTTCATCTCCTGGGGCGTGTTCGCAGTGCTGTTGTGGGGACATCGTTTTTACGGCTGGCGCGGGCGTGTCGCGGTGCACTGGACGGTGGGCGGCTTTGTATTGCTGCTGCTGGCTTATCTGGGCAGCAAGTTCGTGCTGGAAGTGCTGCTGCATCGATAATCAAACCACCTCGATTTCTTCGGGATTTCCTGCGGGTTGCAAGAAGCACCTAAAATGTCGTAGAATCCGCGCCCTTTCGCTGGACTCATTAAAGGTTTCATATGGTAATCATTCGTCTTTCCCGTGGCGGTTCGAAGAATCGTCCGTTTTTCAATGTGGTGGTAGCGGATTCGCGCAATCGCCGCGATGGCCGTTTCATCGAACGTATCGGCTTCTACAATCCGCTGGTGGCGGAAGGTCAGGAAGCGTTGCGTTTGCAACTGGAACGCGTAAGCCATTGGCAAAGCAAGGGCGCGCAATTGAGCGACACCGTTGCCAAGCTGGTCAAGCGTGCCGGTGCATCAGCCGCAGCCTAACGACTCAAGCTCCATGGTGGTCATGGGGCGTATCGCGGCGGCGCAGGGCATAAAGGGTTGGGTCAAGATCCAGCCGTATACCGAGTACCTTGATAGCCTGCTGGGTTACCGTTCCTGGTGGATAGGTCATGAACATGGCCCATGGCGCGAGGTGGAAGTTCAGCAGTGCGAGGTGCATAACAAGACACTGGCCGCGCAATTGCCGGATTGTCCGGATCGAAACGCAGCCGAAAAATTGAAAGGCCTGTTGATCGCCGTGCCGCGCAGCAGTTTGCCGCAGCAAACGGAAGATGAATACTACTGGTCGGATCTGATCGGACTCGCGGTGGTGAATGAAGAGGGGATGCAACTGGGAACGGTGGCAAACCTGCTGGAAACCGGCGCGAACCAGGTGTTGAGCATCAAGGGTGACAGCGGCGAGATACTGATCCCGTTTGTAGCTTCAGCGATCAAGCAGGTGGATGTGAAGAACAAGATCATCCGGGTGGATTGGTCGGCGGATTACTGAGTAATGATATTCGACGTTATTACTTTGTTCCCGCAAATGTTCGATGCGCTGACGCAATACGGCATCACGCGGCGCGCGGCAGAACAAGGCAACTATGTATTAAAGACGTGGAATCCCAGGGATTTCACCACGGATAATTATCGCACCATAGACGATCGCCCCTACGGCGGCGGTCCCGGAATGGTGATGCTGGGCGAACCGCTGGCCGCCGCGATCAACGCAGCCAAGCAGCGACAAGCAGCCAGCGGTGTGAAAAAAAGCCGGGTGGTGTATCTGTCGCCGCAAGGCAGATTGCTGACCCACTCGGTGGTCAAAGAGTTGGTGGCGCAAGCAGATGAAGGTTTGATCCTGCTGGCGGGACGTTACGAGGGCATCGATGAACGCCTGATCCGCCAGTATGTGGATGTAGAGATTTCCATCGGCGATTATGTGTTGTCCGGTGGCGAGTTGGCGGCGATGGTGCTGGTGGATAGTCTGGTGCGGCAATTGCCCGGTGTGCTGGGCGATGCCGAATCGGCGGAGCAGGATTCGTTCGTGCAGGGCTTGCTGGATTGTCCTCACTACACCCGCCCGGAACAGTTTAATGGTGAAGCCGTGCCCCCGGTGTTGTTGTCCGGCAATCATTCGGACATACAGCGCTGGCGGCTTCAGCAGTCGTTGGGCAGGACGTGGTTGCGCAGGCCGGAGCTATTGGCCAAGCGTGATCTGACAAAAGAGGAGTCTGGGCTTCTGGCGGCATTTCAGGATGCTTATCAAAAGGAACAAGACCCGATAAATAAAGGAGCAGTAAAGTGAATTTGATCGAACAATTGGAACAAGAGGAAATCGCCCGTCTGGGCAAGAAGATTCCCGCTTTCGCGCCGGGCGACACTGTCGTCGTGAACGTGAACGTGGTCGAAGGCGAGCGCAAGCGTGTCCAGGCTTTCGAGGGAGTCGTGATCGCCAAGCGCAATCGCGGCCTGAATTCAGGCTTCGTTGTGCGCAAGATATCGGCCGGTGAAGGCGTGGAACGTACCTTCCAGACTTACTCGCCTATCATCGCGAGCATCGAAGTCAAGCGCCGCGGCTCGGTGCGCCGCGCCAAGCTTTATTACCTGCGCGATCGCTCCGGCAAGTCGGCGCGTATCAAGGAAAAGTTGGCAATGCGTTCGGCATCGGCAGAATAAATATTCTGCGAGACATGTCCAAAAACGGGAGCTTGCTCCCGTTTTTTGTTTGTGCGCTATCATTACGGCATGGACTACCAGGCAAAACTAGCTGTCCCATTCGGCTTACTCGGCATACGTTGCGATGAGCGTGCGCTGCTGAGCATCGATTTTCTGCCCGCGACTGAAAAGCCGCAACGCGCGACCAGTGCGTTTGCCAAAACCGTGTGCGATCAATTGCTGCGTTACTTCGAAAATCCGGACGTGAAATTTTCCGTGCCGCTCAAACCAGGCGGAACCCCTCATCAGCAAAAAGTCTGGCTAGCCATGCGCAACATCCCGCGCGGAGAGACGCGCAGCTATGGTGAGTTGGCGGCCGCGCTGAACTCCGGCGCACAGGCTGTCGGCCAGGCCTGCGGCGCAAATCCGATTCCCATCATCACCCCCTGTCATCGCGTGGTGGGTAAATCCGGCTTGGGCGGCTTCATGCGCCATGCGAACGGTGATCCTCTGGACATCAAGCGCTGGCTGCTGGCGCATGAGGCTGCCACTCCCCTCTCCCTTGCAGGGAGAGGGCTGGGGAGAGGGTAGAAGCGTGGAATCCCGCCCTGCCAAGGATGGGGGGAAATGAACAACGCCGACCTCCTCGACGAATTCTGCGATAACCTGTGGCTGGAAGACGGCCTGTCGCGCAACACGCTGGACAGCTACCGGCGCGATCTGATCAAGTTCGCAACCTGGTTGGAGAAACAGCGCGACGCATCCATAGCGCAAACCACGCACGGCGACATACAGGGCTTTCTCGCTCAGCTGGTGGTCGTACAAAAAGCCAAACCCAGCAGCACCGGGCGCAACATTTCCAGCCTGAAGCGCTTGTTTCGCTATCTGCTGCGGCAAGGCAAGATCAGCATCGACCCCACGTTGCAGATCGACACACCCAAGCTGCCGCGCAACCTGCCCAAGAGTTTGAGCGAACAGGATGTCGAGCAGCTGCTGGCCGCACCGGATGTTCAAACCCCATTGGGCTTGCGCGACCGCACCATGTTCGAAGTGCTGTACGCCACCGGTTTGCGCGTGTCCGAGTTGGTGACCTTGCGCATCACGCAGGTGAGCATGGATATGGGCGTGGTGCGCGTGATGGGCAAGGGCAGCAAGGAACGCCTGGTGCCGCTGGGCGAAGAAGCGCTGGACTGGCTGCGCCGCTATCTGGCGGATGGGCGCGGCGTGCTGCTGGACAAACAGATGACCGATGCGTTGTTCGTCACGGCCAGAGGAGAAGGCATGACGCGCCAGATGTTCTGGTACCTGATCAAGAAGCACGCCAAGCATGGCGGACTGAACAAGCCGATGTCGCCGCACACGCTGCGCCATGCCTTTGCCACGCATCTGCTGAATCATGGCGCGGATTTGCGCGTGGTGCAGATGTTATTGGGCCATGCGGATATTTCCACGACGCAGATTTATACGCATGTGGCGAGGGAGCGGTTGAAGGCTTTGCATGCGATGCATCATCCGAGGGGGTAAGCATTGCTATATCTCTTTTTGAGATATAATTACCCAATGCACATCATCACCCATCGCCGGATTGTGGCCACACAGAAGGCATATCCGCAGTGCGCCAGTGCGCTGGATCAGTGGTATCGCCTTTGCAAAAAAGCCGGGTGGCACAATTTTGCAGAGTTGCGAATGCTCTTTCCCAGCACCGATAAAGTGGGCGATGTATTTGTGTTCGACATCGGAGGAAACAAGCTTCGCCTGATTGCTGCGATTCACTTCAACACGGGGCGAGTGTTTATCCGGGCAGTATTGACGCACAAGGAATATGACCAAGGAGGCTGGAAATGAACGCACGACTTAAGGCAGCAATACAACACTGGAGCTATGTCGCGCCAGTACTGCAACCTGCGCGCAACGCAAAAGAATATGCCGACTTGGTCGAAGCGCTCGATGCGGCACTAGATGCGGGAGGTGCTGACGAAAACCACCCGCTCGCCCAGCTGGTAGAGTATCTGGGCGAGTTTGTTGCCGAATACGAAGCAAAAGACAAGATGCCGCCTGAGGCGACAGGAGCTGAGGTTTTACGTTACCTGATGCAGCGCGATAACTTGCGCCAGATAGACCTTCCTGAGCTGGGCAGCCAAGGCATCGTGTCAGAATTACTGTCCGGGCGACGCGATTTCAATGCCCGCCAGGCCAAAGCGTTGGCAGCACGATTTGGAGTTTCGGCGGCGATGTTTTTGTAACCAGCGGCTTGGCAGGTGTCGTTTGCTGGCTTAGCCGATTGGCTATGCCATAAACAAAGTCAACTTCGCCGGGGGTTGTCCGGCTGCAAGTTACTTTTCTTGTCTTGCCAAGAAAAGTAACCAAAAGAAATCGCCCCCGGTTTGCCGCTCCTGCGGGGTACCCTGCGTTGCTCGACTGGTCAGGCGGCTGCGGAACTCGCGCTACGCGCTCAGACAGTCCTCGCCGACTACCCCTGACCAGCCTGCGCTACTCGGCGGCGCACAGGGGAGGAAAAGCGAAAATCAAAACCTCAGTGAGGGTACTTCGTACCCACACTACTTGGTGATCCAGCCGAGCTGGACGGTTCTGTTTGACACACGTAGTTCCAGTTCACATCTTTAACCGATTCAAGGATGCACCTTTGCAAGGTGCTTAGTAATATTCTGATGGCAAGCTCAACTCCGCCTGAAAAATGTTCCATTGTTTTATTGTCCTCCTCCCAAGGGTCACTCACGTCATGCCAATACTGCATTTTGGCTGCACCATGAATAAATTTGGATCGAAGATCGTAGAGGTGGCCGACAATGTTTAGCTTTTCTGGATTAGCGCCAAGCCATATTTGGCTCTTATGCGACAGTTGCCTGCGGAGGTCGCCAATGCCGTCGCAATAAAACGACTCTAGGCCTTGCATAGAACGAAACAGGATTTCTCCGTCATGCCTCCAGCCAAGACCTAAAACATGCGTAAACGCAGCAAGGGTGCGCTGGACCCTTGTAGTAGCAAAAGATGACTCTGAAAAGCCAATTGATTTGGCCCACACAGCAACTAAGGTGAGGTCAATAAACTTAATTTCTGGCCAATCGTTTTGAGCAAGTTCGCGTGGGTGGCAGCATGAAAGGGAATATTTCTTTTCAATTTCCATTAGAGCCATATTACCGTCCGTGACTAGGCCTTCACTTGTAAAAATGGTACCCGGGTAAGCTAGCTCTGATAACTGAAGCGCAAGAGATAGCGCCTTCTCCAGATAGTACGCAGCTATCGCATCGAGATAGGACATATCACTACCCTGTTCCGGATTATTTCTCGTATCTACGAAAGACACAGTAGCTATTATGCCGTAAAAATCAAATAAGGGCGATGCAATCACAGATGAGTTGCGAGAGAGGCTGTCCATGACTCCTTTCTCAGGAGGCTCATCCGAAATACTTATCGCAGACACTTCTGGAGCCAAAATTGGAAGGACTTCGGGCAAAGCAATGAGAAAAGACTGAATGCAACTACCGGCCGCCTCGGAATGTACATCATCGTCAAAGATCGTGCTCCGAATTGGGAGCCACGCGGTAACAACTTTAGTATGCGAAATTGGTGCCATAGCTCAATGTACCGGAGTTGAATTGTTTTGACTATGGTGGGCAACTTGTTGCCCACCATTCGGTTTTGAGGTTTGAGGTTCTTATCCCCTGTGCGCCGCCGAGTAGCGCAGGCTGGTTAGGGGTAGTCGGCGAGGACTGTCTGAGCGCGTAGCGCGAGTTCCGCAGCCGCCTGACCAGTCGAGCAACGCAGGGTACCCCGCAGGGGCGGTAAACCGGGGTCGCCTTCTTTTGGGTTACTTTTTCTTTGGCGAAGCAAGAAAAAGTGACTAGCTGCCGGGCTACCCCCGGCGGCTTTGTTATGTACGCTCATCCTTCGACAGGCTCAGGGCGAACGGCCTATTTTACCTGCCCCCGCTCAATACTGATCCCCACCATCTTGCAATTCCGTATCGCTTGCAGTTTTGCGACGCTGACCTTGACCCATGGGGCGTTGAAGTCCTTGAGGATGATTTGCGCGATGTGTTCGGCCAGGGTTTCCATCAGGGAGAAATGTCCCTCGCTCAGCACGGTCTGGAGGTGTTGCGCGACATCGGCATAATCCAGCGCGTCTTTGATGTCGTCGCTGAAGCAGGCGCGGCTGTTGGGCAGCGCGATGTCGAGGTCGATCTGCAAGGTTTGCGGCACGACCTTTTCGCGCTCATATATTCCGATGAGTGTGGTGACCTTGAGTTCGCGTAGAAAGATGATGTCCATTGATATCTGGTTGTTTAGTGTATGTCGGGCAAGATTAAAAATTTTGTCGTTCCCGCAGTGTCAACTTTGCACTCGGCTTGCCGAGCAGCAAATTGCCTACTTTTAGTGAAAGCGGGAACCCAGTTAATTAAATGGCTGGATTCCCGCTTTCGCGGGAATGACGAATCCGTGGTTTTTAGATGTTCTCTCAAGTAAAATCCGCCGCACGTTCATTTTAAGACATTCCCGATGTTGACCATAGTATTTATAGTTGCTGCCTATCTGCTGGGCTCGATTTCCTTTGCCGTCATCACCAGTAAATTATTCGGCTTGGCCGATCCGCGCACTTACGGTTCCGGCAATCCCGGCGCGACCAATGTGTTGCGCAGCGGCAAGAAAGCGGCTGCGGCACTGACGTTGTTCGGTGATGCGGCGAAGGGCTGGCTGGCGGTGTGGCTGGCGATACATTTCTCTCCGAGTGATGTGTCATACACGATGCTGGCTGCGGCCGTGGCGCTGGCCGTGTTCATCGGCCACCTGTTTCCGATTTTTCTGCGTTTCAAGGGTGGCAAGGGTGTGGCGACGGCGTTGGGTGTGTTGCTAGGCTTGAATGTTTGGGTGGGGCTGGGCGGGCTGGCGACCTGGTTGTTCATGGCGCTGGTGTTCCGCTACTCGTCATTGGCAGCTTTGACCGCTGCTGTTGCCACGCCGATCTATGCGTTCCTGTTGGGCCTGCCCCGCGAGTGGGTGCTGGCATCCGGCATCATGTCATTGCTGCTGATCTGGCGGCACAAGAGCAATATCCAGAATCTGCTGGCGGGTAAAGAGACCAAGATCGGCAACAGCAAAAAATCTCAATAGACGATTTCCGCCAAGTCCCAGCGCGGTTTGACGTTGAAGCGATAATCTTTTTTATTTTGTTGTTGTGCCAGTCTTAAAGCGCCGGCAAAGGCGATCATCGCACCGTTGTCGGTGCAGAATTCCAGATCGGGATAGAACACTTTGCCGCCGCGCTTGCCGATTCCTTCGGTCAAGCGGCTGCGCAACAGTTGGTTCGCGCCCACGCCGCCCGCCACCACCAATTGATCGAGTCCGGTGTGCGCCAAGGCGGCGCGTGCCTTGTGTGCCAATACATCGACGATGGCTTCCTGCACGGCACATGCAATGTCAGCCTTTGTTTGTTCGTCGTCACCACTTTGTTTCACCAGCGTCAGCACCGCCGTCTTCAATCCGCTGAAACTAAAATCCAGATCGCCGCTGTGCTGCATCGGACGCGGCAATTTGTATCTGCCGGGGCGACCCGCTACGGCGAGCTTTGCCAGCGCGGGGCCGCCCGGATAACTCAAGCCCAACAGCTTCGCGCTCTTGTCGAACGCTTCTCCGGCTGCGTCATCGAGTGTTTCGCCGAGCAAGGTGTAGCGTCCCACGCCATCCACACGCATCAGTTGCGTGTGCCCGCCAGAAACCAGCAAGGCGACGAATGGGAATTCGGGTGCAGGATCGGACAGCAAAGGTGAGAGCAGATGACCTTCCAGATGATGGATGCCGATGGCAGGGATGTCGAGTGCATAGGCCAGTGAATTTGCGATGCTCGCACCGACCAGCAGTGCGCCACCCAAGCCCGGCCCTTGCGTGTAGGCGACCGCGCTGACCTGAGCTAGTGACACATCCGCTTCGCGTAAAACTTGGCGCACCAGCGGAATGACGCGCCGGACGTGATCGCGTGAGGCGAGCTCGGGAACGACGCCGCCATATTCGTTGTGCATCGCGACTTGCGTATACAGCGCGTGCGCCAGCAAGCCGCGCCCCATCTGGTAGAGCGCGATGCCGGTCTCGTCGCAGGACGATTCTATTCCTAGTGTGATCAGTGACATTTTCGGTTTTTCAAAGAAGGCTGCATTGTAGTGAATATCGTGCTTGCGCAGCTAATCCGCAAATATTATGAAAATATTTCAGAAAAGTATTGACGAGAGTTTTTTCATCACTATAATGCGCACCTCTTCGCTGTCCGGTAGTTTATCCGGGTGGCCCGATCTTTAAAAAACAAACGA
>DHIV01000053.1:0-261 GCA_002403995.1 Gallionella sp. UBA4737
GATGATCTTGCCGTCGGCGCGCTGCTCCATCACGTGCGCGCCCCAGCCGGTGACGCGCGAGATCACGAACAGCGGCGTGAACATATTGGTTGGCACACCCATCATGTGATACGACACCGCAGAGAACCAGTCGAGGTTGGGGAACATCTTCTTGGTGTCCCACATCACGCTTTCCAAGCGGGCGGCGATGTCGAACAAACCGATCTCGCCTTTTTCCTCGGCCAGCTTTTTCGCCAGGCGCTTGATCACTTCGTTGCGCGG
>DHIV01000053.1:439-36942 GCA_002403995.1 Gallionella sp. UBA4737
GCCGAAGCCGATCACGATCTCCTTGCGCGCCACGCGTGCGCGAATGTCTGCCTCCGCTTCGTCGGCATTCCTGTAGCGGCTCTGGATGCGGAACGCTTCCTCGTTGGCGCCGCCGTGCTTCGGACCGCGCAGTGCGCCGATCGCGCCGGTGATGCAGGAGTACAGGTCGGAGTTGGTGCCGGCGATGACGCGTGCGGTGAAGGTCGAAGCGTTGAACTCATGCTCGGCATACAGGATCAGCGAAGTGTGCATCGCGCGCACCCAGGATGCCTTGGGCGGTGTGCCGTGCAGCAGATGCAGGATGTGTGCACCTATGCTTTCGTCAGCGGTCTCCACCTCGATGCGGCGGCCAGAGGTGCTGTAGTGATGCCAGTACATCAACATCGAACCGAAGCAGGCCAGCATCCGGTCGATCAGATCTTTCGCCACGGATTCGCTGTGCGATTCCGGTTCCTGTTCGCATGTGCCGAGCATCGAGCAGCCGGTGCGCATCACGTCCATCGGGTGCGCATTCGCGGGGATCGCCTCCAGTGCCTGCCTCACCGGTTGCGGCAAGCCGCGCAGAGATTTCAGCTTGGCCCTGTAGGCCTTGAGCTGGGCGGCGTTCGGCAATGTGCCGTGGATCAGCAGATGCGCGATCTCCTCGAACTCGGCCTTGTCGGCGAAATCCAGGATGTCGTAGCCGCGATAGTGCAGATCGTTGCCGGTGCGCCCGACCGTGCAGACTGCGGTGTTGCCGGCGATGGTGCCCGACAGTGCGACGGATTTTTTCGGTTTGGGTAAGGTGCTTTCTTCTGCCATGTTCATCTCCTTGGATTGAAGATTAATTCTAAAAATCGAAATCAGTCCACGAAAAACACGAAAGGCACGAAATAAAACCAGTGGTTGCATAGGCTCGACGATCCACCCATTGGATTTATATTTCTATAACAAATTTATTTTCGTGTTTTTCGTGCCTTTCGTGGACAGATGTTTTTATTCACTGCCCTTTTCCGCAAACAACCTGTCCAGTTGCTGCTCATAAGCGTGATAGCCGAGATAGTCGTATAGTTCCATGCGCGTCTGCATCTCTGCCACGACTTTCTGTTGCGTGCCGTCGGCGAGGATGTGCTGGTAGACGTTCAGCGCCGCCTTGCTCATCGCGCGGAAAGCGGACAGCGGATACAGCACCAGCTTGATGCCCGCGCCCGCCAGTTGTTCTGTGGTGAACAGCGGCGTCGCGCCGAACTCGGTGATGTTCGCCAGCACCGGCACTTGCACCGCGCGGGTGAATGCTGTGTATTGTTCCAGCGTGGTGATCGCTTCCGGGAAGATCACGTCGGCACCGGCCTCGACGCAGGCCTGTGCGCGCTCGATGGCCGACTGCATGCCTTCCACCGCCAGCGCATCGGTGCGCGCCATGATGACGAAGCTCTCGTCGCTGCGCGCATCCACCGCCGCCTTGACGCGATCGACCATCTCGCTTTGGCTGACGATGGCCTTGTTGGGTCTATGCCCGCAGCGTTTCTGCATCACCTGATCTTCGATATGAAATCCGGCGGCGCCGGCCTGCGCGATCTCGCGCGTGGCACGCGCGATGTTGAAGGCGCCGCCCCAGCCGGTGTCGATGTCCACCAGCAGCGGCAGGTCGCTCGCGGCGGTGATGCGGCGCGCGTCCTCGCATACGTCATGCAGGGTGGTGATGCCGAGATCGGGAATGCCAAGCGAGGAAGCGGCCACCCCGCCGCCGGAAAGATACAGTGCCTTGTGCCCGCTCTTTTGCGCAAGGATCGCGCAGTAGGCGGTCACAGCGCCGACAACCTGCAATGGATGATTCTCTTCGACGGCGCGGCGCAGTTTGTTGCCGGGGGTGTTTGATTGAGGGTTCATACTGCCGCCTCCTTGAAATAAAATGGTGTTCCACGAGCAGCGCATCGGCGGCTGGCAGCAATCGCGGACGTTCCCATCCCCGCAGTGCGGGACCCCTGCTCACTGCTCATGCTGCCTCCTCCTCATTGTCTATCATTTCGCTGATGCTGCGCCATGCGCCCTGGATGTGGCGGCGCATTAGCATCTCGGCCAGTTCGCCGTCGCGTTGTGCCAATGCCTCGACGATCTGGCGGTGTTGTTGCAGCGCCGGACCGGTGCGCTCCGCGTTGCGGCTGGTGCGATAACGGCACATGCGCAGCAACTGGTATTGTTCGCTGCCGAGCAGGTCCATCAGCATCTGGTTGCGGCTGCCGCGCGCGATCTGATAGTGAAAATCGAGGTCGCCTTCTTTTTGCGCATAGACCTTTCCGCCTTGCTTCTTGATCTGTGCTTCGTGACGGTCGAGCAGTTTGCGCAATTGGTCGATCTCGGCGTCGGTCATCTGAATCGCGGCGATGCGACAGGCCATGCCTTCCAGTGCTTCGCGCACCGCATAAAGATCGGAGAGGGTCTTGCGATCCAGCACCACCACACGCGCCCCGGCGTTGGGTACGCGGGTGACCAGCCGCATCCCTTCCAGATGGCGCAACGCTTCGCGCAACGGACCGCGTCCCATGCCGAAGCGTTCGGCCAGTTCGGCTTCGTTCAGTTTCTGGCCTTGCGCCAGTTCGCCGGTCACGATGCTTTGCGCCAGGCGGTGCGACGCGATATCGGCAAGTGTGCCTTGTTCGGGAGCGTAGGGCAACATCGATTAACTCCGATTGTCGACAATATTTAGAAATGCTAGCACATAATTCGGTAAAAAGTGCAAATTATTTGATTTATGTCGACAAAATGGTAGTCTGTGCCGGGAGAGATGCCTCGGAAAAAGATTGGAAATGGAAGTATCCCGAATATAATGAGGCTGCTTTGGGGGCTTGCCAGAATCAGAAGCAAATTCACTTCAACACTAATCTGCTGCAGCTCAATGCGTAACCGCTGAAAGCGGGTAACGCGAATTTACCGCGCATCAGAAAATGCGACCTTTCATCCTGCATGGATTGACTATACCGGAACTATTCAATAATCTGGACCTACTTGGCAAACTTACCGAAAGGCAAGGGCGCAAAATTTCCGGCCTAAGGGTGACTATGGCAGCGGGATTGCGGCACGGGTGTTCATGCGTGTTCATATACTGCTTACCCCAACGGCGGCAATTGAAAATATTGAAAGGGAAGCATATGTCCAGCCTGATTCCTGGTTCCTATTTTATTCAAGATGTCATGCAAATCTGCGCATGGATTGCATTCTTTGGTTTGGCTGTCGCGGCACACACGGCACAGTCCGAGGAAGGCTCATTTGCAATCGAGAAAGATACATCAACGACTAAACCTGCAAACTCAGACACTCACTGGCAGCCCGCTTACCGGCTCGATACAAATGTTGCGCTTAAGCGCCCAAAAGATGCCGTACCTTCCGGAGATGGATTCAGTAGCGCACCTCGGTTGTTCCTCTTCGCCGAGCCGAAAAAGGAGGACGGCTGGTCAATAAACATACAAAAGCAGACTCCTTCCAGCAGCACGGACTGTTCTCCATTGTCGTCTCTCCTATGTCTCGAATCGAAAGACGAACGGCCCGATATCAAACATCAACAAGACTCATTTTGGTTTGTATTGCGTAAAGCATTCCATTTTTGAAATAACTACATTGTTCACGCTAACACGCATGACTTCTGCAACGGCTGATTTCGGCACATTTCGGGCATTCAGCATAATTGCAGAAAAGAAAAAGGCTCGCGTTTCTGCAAGCTTTTGTTTCATTGGTGGGTCGTGGTGGACGTGAACCACCGACCAAAGGATTATGAGTCGCATCAAAGGCGCAATCCATAGCACAACAGCATATACCTGAATCAAACAATCAATCCATTACTATCATTGCATTATTCTAGAGTGTTCCTGGTTTCGCTGGAATATTGCCCGCCAATGTCCCGCCTGGCAGTTACTCCTACTTCTTGCCACAGGCGAATTTAAACAGAGCTTCTTGCGCGGTTCCAGGCGGCACTGGCAGCCAATTCAAAAGAGTAGAAGTATCAGTGCTAAGAATCTTATCGCCTTTTCCATCCTTTTCAGAATAAACATTCGTATAGAGTGTTCGCGTTTTGTCTTCTACACAATCGTATTGAACTTTTGACACCTTTGACAAAAATGACGAATGGCCAGAAAGATTCTGTGGTGTACTGGAGTTATATAGGTCCCACATTGTGACCGAGCTACCCGACTTGCGAATGGTGGCGGGGTAAGCAAATACCTTATCACCACCAAACCCGCTGCCAATCTCAACCGGCTCCGCCGCCGCCATCGCATTACTGCTCACGCCAGCCAACAACAACATCAATATGAATTTACGCATCGCTCCCCCTTAATTTGCTTTCCCTTATGTTTGAAGAAAACGGCCTCCAGAGGTAATCTCTGAAAGCCGCATGTTTATTGGTGGGTCGTGGTGGACTTGAACCACCGACCAAAGGATTATGAGTCCTCTGCTCTAACCAACTGAGCTAACGACCCGAAAAAGTCTAGTGATCGCCAGCTTAATTTTCACTGTCCAGGAAGCTCTTCAGCTTTTCGGAACGCGAAGGATGGCGAAGCTTGCGCAACGCCTTGGCTTCGATCTGACGGATGCGTTCGCGTGTGACATCAAATTGTTTGCCCACTTCTTCCAGCGTATGATCGGTGTTCATTTCGATGCCGAAGCGCATCCGCAATACCTTGGCTTCGCGCTGCGTCAGGCTGTCCAGAATGTCCGAGGTCGCACCGCGCAGGCTCTCGTATATCGCCGCATCGATAGGCACGGCGGTATGCGAGTCTTCGATGAAATCGCCCAAATGCGAATCGTCGTCATCGCCCACCGGGGTCTCCATGGAGATCGGCTCTTTGGCGATTTTGAAGATCTTGCGGATCTTGTCTTCCGGCATTTCCATCTTGATCACTAGCGTCGCGACATCCGGCTCCTGCCCGGTCTCTTGCATGATCTGCCGCGAGATGCGGTTCATCTTGTTGATGGTTTCGATCATGTGCACCGGGATACGGATGGTGCGCGCCTGATCGGCGATGGAGCGTGTGATCGCCTGGCGTATCCACCATGTGGCATAGGTCGAAAATTTATAACCACGGCGGTATTCGAACTTGTCCACCGCTTTCATCAGGCCGATGTTGCCTTCCTGGATCAGGTCGAGGAATTGCAGGCCGCGATTGGTGTATTTTTTGGCGATCGAAATCACCAGGCGCAGGTTGGCCTCGATCATGTCGCGCTTGGCGCGGCGCGCTTTGGCTTCGCCATTGGTCATCTGCCGGTTGATTTCCTTCAGGTCACGAATCGGGATACCCACGCGCTGTTGCAGTTCCAGCAGATGCTTTTGCTGCTCTATGATGGCATGCCGGTAACGCTCCAGCGTCTCGCTGTATGGTTTTTTTGTCTTCAGTTCCTGCGCCACCCATTGCAAATTATCTTCATTCCCCGGAAAGGTCTTGATGAAATGCGGGCGCGGCATCTTGCCTTTGGTCACGCACATCTCCTGAATGCTGCGCTCGCTGCGGCGCACTTCTTCAACCAGGCCGCGCATGGTATCGCACAACGCATCCACCTGCTTCGCGGTGAAGCGGAACTTCATCAGTTCGTCGGAGATGCCATTCTGCAATTTATCGTATTGCTTGCTGCGATAACCGTGCTTGTCGTAAGCCTTGCCCAGCTTGACGAACAAGTCGGTAATCACGGCAAAACGCGCCAGCGCATCTTCCCTCAACTGTGCCAGATTGGCAGCCGCTTCAGCCGCAGCCGCTTCTTCGTCCTCTTCTTCGTCGGTGTCACCAGCGCTGATTTCTTCTACCTCTTCATCGCCGTTAGCTGCGATGACGGCTTCATCTGCGACATCCACAAAACCGTCGATCAGTTCATCGATGCGCATCTGATTGCTTTCGATCTTGGCGGATATCGCCAGGATTTCGGCTATCGTCGCCGGGCACGCGGAAATCGCCTGAATCATATGTTTCAGGCCTTCTTCGATACGTTTGGCGATCTCGATTTCTTTTTCGCGAGTAAGCAGGCCGACCGTACCCATTTCGCGCATATACATACGCACCGGATCGGTAGTGCGGCCGAATTCAGAATCCACCGTGGAAAGCGCGGCTTCGGCTTCTTCCACCGCGTCTTCGTCCGCCACCGCGGGCGCGACATCCGTCATGATGAGGGTTTCGGCATCAGGCGCCACATCGCATACCGAGACGCCCATCTCATTGATCATGCTGACCACGCCTTCGATCTGCTCGACTTCGAGCATATCCGGCAAATGGTCGTTGATTTCCGCGTAAGTCAGATAGCCGCGTTCTTTGCCCAGCACGATCAAAGCCTTAAGGCGCGTGCGTCTCGCCTCTATATCCTGCAACTGGTCAATGACCGGTTGCTCGATAGTGACTGCTTGTTTCTTGATCGGTTTTTTCTTGTCTTTATTGTCTTTAAGCTTTGCCATGTTCATATTCCCAATTGCGTAAGGCCAAATATTGCGTTGAGGCCGCAGAAAAGCGGCGGATTATACCCGATTCCATCAATTTTTCCTAACCGGCCTAGATGGTTAGCTTTGCTCACCTCTAGCGAGAGCTTGCAAGCAGGCGTATCAACTGGCTTGTTTAGTGCCCGGTCGCATTAGTTGCTTGTATTGCTCGCGTTCTGCATCGCTCAGACTGGCCGGACCACCCTGCGCCTTCTCCTGCAAAGCTTGAAAGCTTTGCCGGCGCTGCCCTTCATCGAGCTTACTCAGCAACCCTGCAAACTCTGCATTCACATCAAAGCTCTCGCCCCAATTGAGCATATCCGCTTCGGCCATTGCCAGCGTTTTTTCGTGGGCGGTACCTTGAAAAAGCTGCGTCAGGGTAGGACTGTTCAGCGCGAAATCAGTTTCACGCAATACCATCAATACGGCCAAAACCGCATCGGCATCCGCTCCCTGATCCTGCCAATCACTTGGCATTTTCTGCCCCAAATCAGGCTGTGCGATCAGGCATTGCAACAGCAAGCGATGCGCCGAAGGCGGGGTGCGCCCGGCCTTCTGGAAAGCGATGCGCGGCGCGCGCGCCACCGGTTTGATCTCATACAGCGCTTCCAGCTCAGCTTGGCTCACGCCGGACAGTGCGGCAACTTCCTTGCGCAGCAACAATGCCGTGGCCGGCGCAGCGATTGCGGTCAGCAGCGGCTTGGCGCGCTGCAGTAACTGGTTGCGTCCTTCCTGGGTGCGCAAATCCAACCCGGCACTGACTTCACGCAGCAGGTAGGACGATAGCGGCACGGCTTCCTGAACGCGCTGTTCAAACGCGGTATTGCCGAATTCGCGGATGAAGCTGTCTGGGTCATGTTCGACCGGCAGGAACAGGAAGCTGATGCGCTTGCCGTCCTGCAAATAGGGCAGCGCGTTTTCCAGTGCCCGCCAGGCCGCCTTTTGCCCCGCCTTGTCGCCGTCAAAACAAAACACGATATGTTCGGTGAGGCGCAATAATTTCTGTATGTGGTACGGCGTGGTCGCCGTGCCCAGGGTCGCCACGGCATATTCCACGCCGTGTTGCGCCAGTGCCACCACGTCCATGTACCCTTCCACCACCAGCACTTGTTGCCCGGCGCGGATGGCTTTTTGCGCCTGGTACAGGCCATACAGCTCGCGGCCCTTCTCAAACAGCGGGGTTTCCGGCGAGTTCAGGTATTTGGGTTCACCCTTGTCCAGCACGCGTCCGCCAAAGCCGATGACTTGGCCGCGCACGTTGATGATCGGGAACATGATGCGATCGCGAAAGCGGTCATAGCGCTTACCTTCATCGCCGGTGATCACCACGCCTGTTTCGTTCAATGTGGCATCCTGATAATCGGGGAACGCGGCGGCGAGATTCTGCCAGCCGTCCGGCGCATAGCCGATGCCGAATTTTGCCGCGATCTCGCCGCTCAGCCCGCGCTGCCTGAGGTAGTCGATCGCGCGCTGGGAAAGTTTGAGTTGCTCGCGGTAATAGCGCGTGGCGGTTTGCATCACCTCATACAAGTCCGGCGCGACCTTCTGGTATGCCTCACCCGCAGCGGGGCGTTCATTGGGAACTTCCAAACCCACACTGCGCGCCAGTTCCTCGATCGCATCGACATAGCCCAGTCCGGCGTGTTCCATCACAAAGCCGATCGCCGTACCGTGTGCGCCGCAACCGAAGCAATGATAAAACTGCTTGGTCTGGCTTACCGTGAATGAAGGGGATTTTTCGTTGTGGAACGGACAGCACGCAACGTAATTGGCCCCTGCCTTTTTGAGCGGCACATAGCGCTCGACCACGTCCACGATATCGAGACGATTAAGCAGATCCTGAATGAAGTTTTTTGGAATCACGCCAGCACCGCCTTTTCATTACGCTCGGCAAAGAACCAAGGAATGGTTATCTGGGCACTACCAAGAATGTTTACTACAGATTATTTGATCAGTTGCGCTTTGATCAACGCAGAAATCTTGCCCATATCGGCGCGTCCGGCCAACTTGGGTTTGAGCACGCCCATCACTTTGCCCATGTCTTGCTGACCGGTTGCACCGGTCGCGGCAATCGCCTCGGCCACGGCTGCCTTGATTTCGCCTTCGCTGAATTGTTGCGGCATATAGGTTGCCAAAACACTCATTTCAAATTTTTCGACATCCGCCAAATCCTGGCGCCCCGCCGCTTCATATTGACTGATGGAATCGCGCCGCTGCTTGTTCATCTTTTCGATGATGGCGACCACGTCCGCATCGGACAACTCGATGCGCTCGTCCACCTCGCGCTGCTTCATCGCGGCGAGCAACAGGCGGATCGCCCCGAGGCGCGCCGTATCCTTGGCGCGCATCGCGGTTTTCATGTCTTCAGTGATTTGCTGCTTGAGACTCATATCGAAACCAACCGCTACGCCCAAGTCGGGCGCGACAGGAAGTTGTTAATAGAGCTTTGGAGGGAGAACTTGGCTCATCAGGCGCTTGTAGTGGCGCTTCACGGCGGCAGCCAGCTTGCGCTTACGCTCTGCGGTAGGCTTCTCGTAAAATTCGCGGGCACGTAAATCGGTCAGCAGACCGGTCTTTTCCACGGAACGCTTGAACCGGCGCATCGCCACTTCAAACGGCTCATTCTCTTTAACACGCACTGTTGTCATGAACAAACTACCTTCTACTAAAAAATTGAGGGCGCGATTCTAGCAAAACCACCCTCTGCCCACAACCATAATTTATTGGACCGTGATCCGGGCGAATTTGCGCTTGCCCACCTGCGCCACGACCACCGTGCCGGCTTTGACCACGGCGGACTTGTCATTGATACGCTCACCGTCAAGTTTGACCGCGCCTTGCTGGATCATGCGCATCGCTTCGGATGTCCCATCTACCAGTCCGGCCTGTTTGAGCAGTTGCGGCACGGCAATACTACCATTGGGTGCAGACACATTGACCTCAGGCATGTCATCCGGCAACACGCCCTGACGGAAACGCGCTTCGAATTCCGCCAAGGCGGCTTCTGCGGCCTGCCTGGAATGGAAGCGCGCCACAATCTCCTGCGCCAGCAGCACCTTGATGTCGCGGGGATTGCGTCCGGCATCCACTTCTGCACGCCAACCGGCAATCTCGTTAAGATTGCGGAATGACAGCAATTCCAGATAGCGCCACATCAAGGTATCGGAGATCGACATCAGCTTGCCGAACATCTCCTGCGGGGCATCGGTGATACCGATGTAATTGCCCATGGACTTGGACATCTTGTTGATGCCGTCCAAGCCTTCCAACAATGGCATGGTGAGCACACACTGCGACGCCTGTCCATAATGCTTCTGCAACTCGCGGCCCATCAGCAGGTTGAATTTCTGGTCCGTGCCGCCCAGCTCGATGTCCGCCTGGAGCGCCACGGAATCATAGCCCTGCACCAGCGGATAGATGAATTCGTGGATCGCGATAGGCTGGTTGCCCTTGTAGCGCTTGGAAAAATCGTCGCGCTCCAACATCTGCGCCACGGTGTGTGTGGCTGCCAGCCTGATCAAGTCAACCGCGCTGAATTTGTCCATCCAGGCAGAGTTGAACACGATCTCGGTCTTTTCCGGGTCCAGTACCTTGAACACCTGGTCGCGATAGGACTGGGCATTCTCCAACACCTGTTCGCGCGACAACGGCGGGCGGGTGGTATTTTTACCGCTGGGATCGCCAATCATTCCGGTGAAATCACCGATCAGGAACAGCGCGTGATGGCCCAGATCCTGCAACTGGCGCATCTTGTTGAGTAATACGGTATGGCCGAGATGCAGATCCGGCGCAGTCGGATCAAAACCCGCCTTGACACGCAACGGACGTCCCAGCGCGAGCTTTTGTTTCAATTCGTCTTCGAGCAGCAACTCGTGTACACCGCGTTTGATTTGCGCTAGTGTGTGTGTCATTTCTGTTTGCTTCATTTTTGGCTGTGTCATGTCAGTCATATTTATCATCAATTCAAGCGTGGAAAAGGCCATAAACTGCGCTTTCCCGCCCCCAACCATTCATCGGTCGGGATTTGCCACCCATCAGTTCAGTTTTGAGGCGATGCCACTTTCTGGTAAAGTCCGCATCGATCATCAACGCAACTCGTTGCCAGAACAAAGCAAAGCAACTCAAGGAGGCATGAATGTTAACCCAAAACCCGTTCAGCCAAGGACGCAAAATGCCACAAGGCAAAAAAAAACTGCGCTGGTTCGTGGCGCTGTCCACACTGCCGTTGCTGGGCGTAGTCACTGCTTTCGGCCTGGTGCCGCAAAGTGATTTTGATTTGACTTCGGCCTCGGTTGACATCAAGGAAATTGCATTACCCAAGGCCAACGTTGACGAAACTCCTGTTGCCAGCTACTGGCGCAACGAACGCGTGCAACGCGGCGATACCGTGGATGAACTGTTGCGCCGTCTCAGTATTGAAGATCCAGCCGCCAGCGACTATTTGCGTAAATCTGCAGACGCCGAATCATTCCGCAAATTGCCGGTCGGCACGGAAGTGCAAGCCGAAACCACTGCCACCGGAGGTTTGATCGCATTGCGCTATCTCGGCAGCGACAGCGTGCAGATCCTGATTGACAAGCAAGAGGGTGCCTTTCAAGCCAAAGCACTCCCGGCACAATTGGAGAATCGCTTGTTCGTGCGCAGTGGCGAAATCAAGACCAACTTGTATGCCGCCACCGACGAAGCCGGTTTGCCGGATGCTGCCGCCAATCAATTGAACGAACTTTTCAGCGGCGACATCGATTTCCACCATGATTTGCGCAAAGGCGACAGATTCACCGTGGTGTATGAGATGACCTACAGCAACGGCGCGTTGCTGCATACGGGCCGCATCCAGGCTGCCGAATTCATCAATCAAGGCCATGTTTACCGTGCCTTGTATTTTCAGAAAGGCGCCCAACACGGTGATTACTACACCCCCGAAGGCAAGAGCGTACACAAAGCCTTTCTGCGTTCTCCCATCGAATTTTCACGCGTGAGCTCGCGTTTCTCCCTGTCCCGTTTTCACCCGATACTCAACAAATGGCGCTCGCATAAAGGTACCGATTTTGCCGCGCCGATGGGCACCAAAGTGAAAGTGACAGCGGACGGGATAGTTTCCGTGGTTGGCAAACAGGGCGGATACGGCAACGTCATCATGGTGAATCATCAGGGCCGCTACACCACGGTATATGGCCACTTGTCGCGCTTTGCCCTGGGTCTGCATAAGGGGCAGCATGTCGCGCAGGGCGAAGTCATCGGTTATGTGGGCATGACCGGATTGGCGACCGGGCCCCATTTGCATTATGAATTCAGGGTGAACGGCTATCAGCAAGATCCGCTGCGTGTTGCCTTGCCCGATGCAAAACCTATCGACAGCAGCTACCTCGCCGCGTTTCAACCCGTGGCAAACGACTTGGTTGCGCGGCTGAACCTGTTGCGCAACACCAACCTCGCTCAACTCGACTGATCGGCCAGTGCCCCAGCCTGAGTTATACATCGGCTTGATGTCAGGAACCAGCCTGGACGGTATCGATGCCGTCCTTGTTGATTTAATCCAGCCCAAACCGCTGCAAATCGCCCAATATTATCTGCCCTTCGACGACACGCTGAAAAATAATTTGCTGGCATTGCACATGCCCGCTCACAACGAGCTGCATCAGGCGCAGATCATCGGCAATCAACTCGCAAGAATGTATGCTGCCGCAGTTGTGCCATTGCTCGTCCAAGCCAAATCATCAAACACAGAAGTACGAGCGATCGGCTGCCACGGCCAAACCATACGCCACCGCCCCGAACACGGCTACTCTTTGCAAATCGGCAATGCCGCATTGCTCGCTGAATTGACAGGCGTCACCGTGGTCAGTGACTTTCGCAGCCGCGACATCGCCGCAGGCGGGCAGGGCGCCCCGCTGGTTCCCGCGTTTCACGATCATGTGCTGCGCCATCCCGACATCCACCGCGTTATCGTCAACATCGGCGGCATCAGCAATCTGACCGACATGGCTCCAGACAAACCAACAACAGGTTTCGACTGCGGCCCGGGCAACCTGCTGATGGACGCCTGGTGTATGCAACATCAGGGCAAACCCTATGACAACGACGGTG
Organism: Gallionella sp. UBA4737; assembly: GCA_002403995.1. Classification (GTDB taxonomy): domain Bacteria; phylum Pseudomonadota; class Gammaproteobacteria; order Burkholderiales; family Gallionellaceae; genus Gallionella. The sequence continues at coordinate 12,957 of DHIV01000053.1, forward strand.
CATGGGCAGCATCCGGCAAAGTATTGCCGGCTCTGCTGGAACGAATGCTCACTGAATCCTACTTCGACCTGCCTCCGCCAAAAAGCAGCGGGCGTGATCTGTTCAACGTTACCTGGCTGCACAACAAGCTCCAGGGCGATGAAGCTGCTGCAAACGTGCAGGCCACCCTGATGGAACTGACTTGCCGCAGTATCGCGCTGGCTATCCAGAAGCATTGCCACGGCGCGGACGAAATTTATTTATGCGGCGGCGGCGCGCACAACCAGACCCTGCGCAACCGTCTGGCTGAATTGTTGCCGGGCAGCAACGTGGCAACGACCAACATTCTCGGAGTGGATGGCGATTATCTTGAGGCCATTGCCTTCGCCTGGCTGGCACAGCAAGCACTGCACGGCAAACCTGCCAACCTGCCTCAGGTCACCGGCGCAAAACATCCCTGCATACTGGGCGCTGTCTATCGCAATCATTAGGCCATCCTGTCAATACGGTGTGTGCTAAAACTGCACAACCGCGGATTTGAGACGCCGGGCAGGACGATGTTGCTATAACGCCTTGCTGGCCTTTATGATGCTCTGGTCCTCTTCGCTGGTTTTGCTGGTAAAGCCAAGGCGCGTCATAAGCTTGAGCATGTTGTGATTGTTGCTCAGCACTTCACCCTCGATGGTATTCAAACCTTTGGCGCGAGCTGCTTCCATCAGTGAAACCATGAGCTTTTGCCCCAATCCTTTGCCCTGAATGTTGTCAGCCACCACCAGTGCGAACTCGCAGGAATCCCCGTCCGGATTGATGGCAAACCGCGCGACCCCGAGTTCGATCTCCTTCCCTTGCTCAACAGTCACCGCAATCAAAGCCATTTCCCTGCCGTAATCGATTTGGGTAAAGCTCACCAGCATGGTTTCGGTGAGTTCATGCAGGCTGCTCATAAAACGGAAGTATTTTGATTCTTCTGATAAACCGCGCACGAATGCCTGCACCAGTTCGGCATCTTCCGGCCGGATCGGCCGGATGGTGATGTCGGTGCCGTCGGCGAGCTGCCACTGGCTGACCAGCTGGGCGGGGTACGGGTAGATGGCCATGTGCGCGTAGCGGTCGGCACTCGGCTGGCGATATTCCACCACCACGCGCGCATCGGCGGCCAGCGCGCCGTTCTCGTCGAGGATCAGCGGGTTGATATCCATTTCCTTGAGCAAGGGCAGTTCGCAGGCCATCTCTGACACGCGCAACAACACGTCTTCCAGTGCCTCCATGTTGGCTGGGACCATGTTGCGGAATGCGCCCAGCATCTTGGCAATGCGGGTTCCCTGTATCAGCTCCCTGACTAAAAAATTATTCAGCGGTGGCAGGGCGACCGCGCGATCTCCCATGATTTCGACCGTCGTCCCGCCCGCGCCGAACGTGATCACCGGCCCGAATACCGGATCACTGATCACCCCTATCATCAACTCGCGGCCATTCGGCTTGATTATCATCGGCTCGATGGAGATACCGTCCATACGGGCGCTGGGGCGGTTGAGCTGGACGTTGTCGACAATGTGCTGGTAGGCAGCGCGAACTTCATGGGCGTTGTTCAAATTGAGCAGCACGCCGCCGGCATCGCTTTTATGCGTGATGTCTTGCGAATTGACTTTCATCGCCACCGGAAATCCCAATTGCTGTGCGATCAGCAGCGCTTCGTTGGGCGAATGTGCAACCATGGTTCTCGCAACGGGAATATGGAATGCCGATAACACGGCCTTGGATTCCATTTCCGTCAGCACCTTGCGATGTTCCTGCATCGCTCCTTCGATGATCAGCCGTGCGCTTTCCACATCCGGTTCGACGTGGTGGGAGAATGGGCCGGGTATCTGCATCAGCAACTTCTGGTTGCGGTAGTATGCGGAAAGGTGGGAGAACACTTCCACCGCCGGTTCCGGCGTGCGGAAGTGCGGCTTGTGCGCCCGGGCAAAAGCGTCGCGCGCCTGCGCGACTTGCGTCTCGCCCATCCAGCAGGTCAGCAGCGGTTTGCTGTGCGTGTTGGCAAGTGCTATCAGCGCTTGCGCGGACTCCAGCGGTTTGGTCATCGCCTGAGGCGTAAGAATCGCCAGCACGCCGTCCACGTTGTCGTCTTCCAGGCAGGCTTTGACGGCATGATGGTAACGATCCGCCTGGGCATCGCCGATGATATCCACCGGATTGCCGTGCGGCCAATTCGGCGGAAGGTGCTGGTTGAGATATTCGATGGTGGCATCCGACAAGGTGGCCATCGTCAGTCCTAAATCAGATGCCCGATCCGCCGCCATCACCCCCGGGCCGCCGCCATTGGTGACGATGGCGAGGCGGTTTCCGACCGGGCGGAATCCGCATGACAGCGCCTTGGCGGCGGTGAACAGTTGCGTGATGGTCTGTACCCGCACCACGCCTGCGCGACTGACCGCCGCGTCGAACACATCGTCCGCGCCCACCAGCGATGCGGTATGCGACATCGCGGCCATGGAACCTGCCGCATGACGGCCGACCTTGACCAGGATCACCGGCTTGATGCGCGCGGCTGCGCGCATCGCGCTCATGAATCTGCGCGCATTGCGGATGCCTTCGATATACATCAGGATGCTGTGGGTATCGGGATCGGACACCAGATAATCCAGTATCTCACCGAAGTCCACATCGGTCGATGAACCCATCGAGACCACACTGGAGAAACCCACATCGTTGCTTTGCGCCCAGTCCAGGATCGCGGTACACAACGCACCGGATTGCGAGACGAATGCAATGTTGCCGATATTCGCGCCGCCCTTGTTGAAGGTGGCATTGAGGCCGATGGATGGGCGCATGATGCCCAGACAATTCGGCCCGATCAGGCGTATGCCGTAGCGGCGCGCGATTTCAAGTAATTCTTTTTCCAGTACCGCGCCTTCATCGCCGGCATCGCCGAATCCGGCAGTGATGATGACCGCCGCCCTCACGCCACGGATACCGCAACTCTCGATGATGCCAGGCACTGTTTGCGGCGGCGTGGCGATGACCACCAGTTCGACTGGTCCGCCGATGTCGGCGATGGAGGCAAAAGCCGGCTTGCCTTGCACCTCCGGGTGTTTTGAGTTGATTGGATAAAGCAAACCCTTGAAGCCGCTTTCGAGCATATTCCGGAACACGATCTGACCGACTGAGTCCGGCCTGTCACTTGCCCCGAATACTGCAACGGACTTGGGGGCAAACAGGCTGCTGAGGTAGTGCTTGCCCATGATTTTGCCTTAAATTTGGATACTTGTTAGGTATGATAGCACCGTACCAACACCCTGCCCTTACCATGCAAACCGCTTATATCAGCCATCCGCTCTGTCTCAAACACGACATGGGCGCACATCATCCGGAATCTCCGGCACGTATCCATGCCATCGAGGATATGCTGATTGCGTCTGGGTTGCTGAGCTATCTGCAGCATCATGATGCGCCGGTGGCGACACGCGAGCAATTGATGCGCGTGCATGACCCGGACTACATCGATACGATCGAGTCCAGTGTGCCGCCACAGGGTTTCGTGCAGCTCGATGCTGACACCGCGATGAATCCGTTCAGTTATCAGGCTGCGCTGCGAGCAGCGGGAGCCGTGGTGCTGGGAGTGGATCTGGTCATGAACAAAAAAGTCGAGAATGCCTTTTGCAACATCCGCCCGCCCGGGCACCACGCCGAACGCGCCCGCGCGATGGGATTTTGCATTTTCAATAATGTCGCGGTCGGCGCGGCGCATGCCTTGGCGAAGCACGGCTTGCAGCGCGTGGCGATAGCGGATTTCGATGTGCATCACGGCAACGGCACGGAAAACATCTTTCACAACGACCCGCGCGTGATGCTGTGCTCCACATTCCAGCATCCGCTTTATCCGTACCTCGGGGCAGATAGCGGCAACGACCATATCATCAACGTACCGCTCTCTGCCGGAACAGGGGGAGAGGAATTTCGTGCCGCCGTCACACAGCATTGGCTGCCTGCTCTGGAACGCTTTAAGCCCGAGCTGCTGTTGATCTCGGCCGGATTCGATGCGCACCGTGACGATGACATGGCCATGCTGAATCTGACCGAACCAGATTATGCGTGGGTGACCGGTGCTTTAAAAAGTATCGCGGAAAAATATGCGCATGGACGCATCGTGTCGGCGCTGGAAGGCGGTTATGAACTGCATGCGCTGGGCCGCAGCGCGCTGGCGCATATCAAAGTGCTCAGCAGCCTCTAGAGTGCATTGACCCGATTTATAGCGCCAGCAAAAAATTCGGGGCGCAACGCGCCCCGAATTTTCCAGTCCAACCGGAATTGCCGTTTGTTTCTTCAGGCAGAGAAGGAAGAGCCGCAACCGCAAGTGGTGGTGGCATTCGGGTTCTTGATGACGAATTGCGCGCCTTCCAGGTTTTCCTGATAGTCGATTTCCGCACCAACCAGATACTGGAAGCTCATCGGGTCGATCAGCAATTGCACGCCATTTTTGCTCATCACGGTGTCGTCTTCATTGGTTACTTCATCGAACGTGAATCCGTATTGAAATCCGGAACAACCCCCGCCGCTGACAAACACGCGCAACTTGAGGTCGGCGTTACCCTCTTCCTCGATCAATTGTTTAACCTTGTTGGCCGCGTTGTCGGTGAACAACAACGGATCTTGCACTTCGATCATTGCATTCATTTTATGCTCCTTAAAAAGTTATTCGCCGCTACTTGATTTAAACGCCACCACTTTGTCCTGTGCCGCCATATTGGTATGTATCAGGCGTCCATCGACGATTGCGCCCAGCTGGATTTCCAGCGTTGCGTAATGCACATCACCGTTGACCTTGGCTTTGCTCTGTAGTTCCATATATTCGCTGACGAATACCGGACCGCTGATTGAGCCATTGATCACCAAATGGGTAACGTTGACTTCCCCGTTCACCTGCGCATGCTCGCTCAACACCAGCGTGCTCGGTTTGTCAGGCAGGGCGACAACATTGCCGTTCACCCGGCCGTCAATGCGCATCCCGCCGCTGAAATTCAAATTCCCTTCGACGGTGGTTCCGGCACCGATCAGCGTATCGATCTGAGTTTGTGGTTTGCTGTGTTTTTTACTGAACATTGTTCCTCCTTGCCTTATGAGAGACTCACACTTTGCCGAACCTTCGGTTCGGTTGCGCCTTGTTCGAATACGCGCACTTGCACGCTTTCCAATTGAGCATCCGGCGGCAACTGGATGCTTTGTTCGATACGCCGATAATACCTGAAGCTAAGCTTGAATAGGGAATTCTCTGATTCATTTCGCGGGAATACATGGGTGGAACTCTGCCCATTTTCCACTACCGTAGCAACCAGCTGATAGTACCCGCTAAATATCTTGGCGCGCTGTCCGCTCTGCACCAGCAACATGCGCAGATGGAATTCGCCGGGCATTATGTCCCGTTCCAATGTCAATCGGTGCACGCCCAGTTCGCCTTCTTTGCCAGATGCCGCGGTAAGATTCTGGAAAAATACCAGATCCTCCTGAAGATGGACATTTTCATCAGCCATGCTTTTGAGTTGCTCGGAGGTTGCCTGGTTACTGGCCTGCTCGATCTGGATTTCCCGTTCAAATTGCGTGACTTTGTCGCTAAGCTGCGCGTTTGCCTCGGCTAATTTGGCAACCTGATCATGCAATTTGGACAACTCCTGCTCAGCTTGATTGCGATGAAAACCGGCAAGCTCCAAGCCGTTGTCATATGCCCACCAAGCCAGTCCGATTGCCGCCAATACGAATGGCACCAGCATGCTCCAGCGCAAATACCAGGCGATATGTGGCCGCACCGACATCTGCGGTGCGGAAATGCTGAATCTGCGTTTGACTCTCCGTTCGACTCCGCGCCACATATCAGGGTAACAGGGGAACGTTATTCAATGCGGTGGCTTCCGGCAACCCGAACATGATATTCATATTCTGCACCGCCTGGCCTGCCGCACCCTTGACCAGATTATCAATTACCGACAATATCACCACCGTATCTCCACCTTGAGGTCTGTATACCGCGATTCTACAGTGATTCGCGCCGCGCACCGTGCGAGTTTCCGGAAGGCTGCCGGATGGCATCACATCCACGAACGGCTCGCTTGCATAACGCTGCTCGAACAAAGCCTGCAAATCCACGTCGCGCGTCAATTTCCCATACAGCGTAGCATGGATGCCGCGTATCATCGGCGTGAGATGCGGCACAAAAGTCAGCCCGACCTCATTTCCCAAGGCGCGCGCCAGACCCTGTTTGATCTCGGGCAGATGCCGATGTCCGGCTACACCGTACGCTTTAAAATTATCCGCTGCCTCCGAAAACAGATAGCCCATTTCCAGTTTACGCCCACCACCGGACACACCGGACTTCGCATCGGCAATCAAGCCGTCCGGAGCGATCACACCCGCTTCCAGCAACGGGATGAAACCCAATTGCACCGCCGTCGGATAACAGCCGGGATTGGCAACCAACCGGGCGGTTTTGATCTGTGCGCGATTGACTTCAGGCAAGCCGTATACCGCTCCGGCAACCAGATCCGGACAAGCGTGACTCATGCCATACCATTTTTCCCAAGTCGGGATGTCCTGCAGACGAAAGTCTGCCGCGAGATCGATCACTTTGACGCCCGCATCCAGCAGCGCGCGCGCTTGCTGCATCGCGATGCCGTTGGGCGTGGCAAAGAACACCAGATCACATTTTTCGAGATGCGCCTGATCGGGATGGGTGAACGGCAAATCCACATAGCCGCGCAGGCTGGGGAACATCTGGCTGACCTGCGTACCGGCATCGGAACGCGAAGTGATCACCTGCAATCCAACCTGCGGATGCACCGCCAACAGCCTCAGCAATTCGACGCCGGTGTAGCCTGTCCCGCCAACTATGCCAACTTTGATCATCGCAATTTCCATTTAAAACGCTTCATATTCTACAATAAAATGAAAAGCCGCCCGAAGGCGGCTTTTGCAGTCCATCCAAACGCCTTAACGCTTGGAGAATTGTTTCCTGCGGCGCGCCTTGCGCAGGCCGACCTTCTTGCGTTCCACTTCGCGTGCATCTCGAGTCACCAGACCGGCTTGCTTCAACACAGCCTTGAACGAGGCGTCGTAGTCGATCAAAGCACGGGTGATGCCATGACGCACCGCGCCGGCTTGACCGGATTCACCGCCACCGGTGACATTCACCATGATGTCGAACTTGCCCAGCGTTTCGGTCAATGTCAGCGGCTGGCGCACGACCATGCGGCCTGTCTCGCGGGAAAAGAATACATCCACCGGCTTGTCGTTCACCACGATGTTACCCTTGCCTGCCTTCATAAACACACGCGCCACCGCACTCTTGCGGCGGCCGGTACCATAGTTATAGCTTACGCTCATGATCAGGCCTTCAGTAAATTAACAGGTTTGGGTTGCTGCGCTTCGTGAGGATGCGCCGCACCTGCATACACCTTCATCTTGCGCAGCATCGCGTAGCCCAGCGGGCCTTTTGGCAACATGCCCTTGACGGCCTTTTCCAGCACACGGCTGGGGTGACGCGCCTGCATCTTGGCAAAGTTGGTGGTGTACAAACCGCCCGGATAGGTCGTGTGGCGATGATACAGCTTGGCTTCAGTCTTGTTGCCCGTCACGCGCAGCTTGTCGGCATTGACCACAACGACGAAATCGCCGGTATCCACGTGCGGGGTGTAAATCGCTTTATGCTTGCCACGCAAACGCGCGGCGATCTGCGCGGCCAAACGGCCCAGCACCTGATCTGCTGCGTCTACCAGGAGCCAGTCATGCTGGACTTCCTCGGCTTTAGCGGAAAATGTTTTCATAACCACAATTCCTAAAAATTCAATAAGTAAACCTCGAAGGGCGCGCATTCTATTGCAGCCCACCCACCACTGTCAAACGCTATTTAACCTCTCGACACGGGCTTTCGCCGCGCCGGTATTGCCGCATGCATCGGAAAAGCGAAGGAAACCCAGTAAGATGAGCACATTCTGAAATTTTGATCTTTCATCATGTCCTGGTTCATCACCAACCTCATTGCCGCTTTCTTGCTGCCCCCGCTCAGTTTGTTGTTGCTGCTCGCGCTGGGCATCATGCTGCTCTATCGCCGTCACATGCTTGCCAAAACGCTGATACTCGCCGCGTTCTGTTTGCTATGGATCGCGTCCACGCCTTATTTCGCCGAAGGTGCGCTACATTTGCTGGAGGCGCAAACCACACCCCTGGATATCAATCGTCAGGATGCCGATGCGATCGTGATACTTGGCGGCGGGACCTATTTCCACGCACCGGAATATGCAGGGCAGGACACTATCGGTGATGCCACCCTGCTCCGCTTGCGCTACGGCGCGAAACTCCAGCGTGAAACCGGCAAACCGATACTCGTGACCGGCGGCAAACCCCTGGGCAACGGCATTTCTGAAGCGCAGCAGATGCGCATCGCTCTGGAGCAGGATTTTCGCGTGCCGGTGCGCTGGACGGAAGATGAATCTGACAGCACCTTTGACAATGCTTACAATTCCTTCCGCATCCTGCAACAAGCAGGAATTCACAAAATCTATCTGGTCACCCACGCCTGGCACATGCCGCGTTCCGCCGGGATATTTCGCCGTGCCGGGTTCAAGGTCGTTGAAGCGCCGACCGCTTACACCACGCGTTACCGGACCGATTTGTTCTCATTTCTGCCGCAAGCTGTCTCCCTGGACGGCAGCAGGATTTTTGTCCACGAAGTTATCGGATTGCTCTGATATCGGTTAAAGTTGGCGATCTCTGATAGTTTAAAAACAAAAGGAATAACATGAAAGCTCGCGTCAAATGGGTGGAACAGGTCTCTTTTTTGGGTGAGACGGAAAGCAATCACGCGGTATTGATGGATGGCTCGCCGGCGGCAGGCGGACGCAACCTCGGCCCGCGCCCGATGGAAATGCTGCTGATCGGCACCGGTGGCTGCACCAGCTTTGACGTGATCAGCATCCTGAAGAAAAGCCGCCAGGCGGTCTCGGACTGCTATGTGGAACTGGATGCGGAACGCGCCGAAACCGACCCCAAAGTGTTCACCAAAATCCATATGCACTTTGTCGTGAAGGGCAAGGACATCAAACCCGAGGTGGTTGAAAAAGCCATCAAGCTATCGGCTGAGAAATACTGCTCGGCTTCCATCATGCTCGGCCAGACCGCCGTGATTACGCATGATTTTGAGGTGATACAGGAATAGAGAAAAGGTCAAAGGTGCAAGGTCAAAGGTACAAGGTGCAAGGTACAAGAGGGCTTTGCTTGCACTCTACCCTTTCCGCCCGCTCCTTTTTTACAACCAGTAGGAAGCGCCGGTCATCACTTTCCCATTCAGCTTCATTGCCAGTTGTACCGGCTGAGGTAAGTCTGCACCTCCAAGCGATCTCGCGATATCAGCATGCCCGGCCTCGTCGGTGTACATCTGCGCCACAATGGCGCGGCTCTTCTCATCCTGGGGCGGCAGACGGTCGAGATGGCTTTGCAGGTGATCGCCTACCTGCCGCTCGGTCTCGGCAAGGAAACCCAGATTCCACCGATCTCCTAGCAGCCCAGCCACGGCTCCGATCGCCAGCGAACCGGTATACCAGAACGGGTTCAACAGGCTCAGATGTCCGCCCAGCTCATGCACGCGCCGCGCGGTCCAGGCGAGATGCTCAGTCTCTTCCTGCGCGGCGCGCTGTAGTGTCCGTTGCACGACGGGATCGCGTGCCGTCAATGCCTGACCTTGATACAAGGCTTGCGCGCAAATCTCGCCGCTGTGATTGACTCGCATCAGTGCAGCGGCCTTTTTCCTCTCTGCCTCATCCATGGTTGCTTCAGGCAGGTTTGCGTCAGGATGGGCACGCGCGCTGTGCGCCTGGCTGAACAGCGTGCGCAGCCCTTTATCGAATTCAACGATCAGACGATCCAGATTTAACATGTTTCACCCCTCACGATAGACATCAAGCGAACACGCTGGCCAATTCTACCCCTGGATCCTCCGCGCGCATGAACGCCTCGCCCACCAGAAATGCATGCACCTGATGTTTGCGCATCAACTTTACGTCTGCCGCTTTGAGAATACCGCTTTCGGTGACAACGATGCGATCGTTGGGAATGCGCGGCAATAAGTCCAGCGTGTTTTGCAGGCTCACCTCGAAGGTGCGCAGGTTGCGGTTGTTCACCCCGATCAGCGGCGTGGAAAGTTGCAGCGCGGCGTCCAATTCCTCGCCGTTATGCACTTCCACCAGCACCGCCATGCCGAAGCTGTGCGCCAACGTCTCGAACGCCTGCATTTGTTTTGGGGTCAGCACAGCGGCGATCAGCAGGATAGCATCCGCCCCCATCGCGCGCGACTGGTATATCTGGTAGTCGTCGACGATGAAATCCTTGCGCAGCACCGGCAGCGTACAGGCGGCCCGCGCTTGCCGAAGGAAATCGGCACTGCCCTGGAAAAACTGCTCGTCGGTCAGCACCGACAAGCATGCCGCGCCATGTCGCGCATAGCTCACGGCAATCCCAGCGGGATCAAAATCCTCACGCAGCACGCCCTTGCTCGGGCTGGCTCTTTTGATTTCCGCGATCACGGCTGGCTTGCCAGCCGCGATCCTGGCACGTATCGCGCCGGTGAAATCCCGCACAGGCGCGGCCTGCTCGGCCTCGGTGCGCAGCTGCGGCAACGGCTTGACAGGTTTAGCTGCGGCCACCTCTTGTGCCTTCACCGCGAGTATCTTGCTGAGTATGTCGGACATTGCTGTACCTGCATTTAAGAAGTCGCGCATTTTACCCCAAGTGCTAAAATGCGCCCCATTCGTTTCAAAATGCACAACATGAATAATGTCAAAGAATACATGCAGGGCGTAGGTCAGGCCGCACGCGCGGCTTCGCGCTTGATGGCGCAGGCTGACACCGCAAAGAAAAACCGCGCGTTGCTTGCCATCGCGGATGCCATCCTGCGCGACAGCGCAAAATTGATCGCCGCCAACGCCACCGATGTCGCTGATGCAAAGGCCAAAGGTTTGGATGCGGCATCGGTGGACAGACTCACGCTGACCGATAAGACCATACGCGGCATGGCCGAGGGTTTGCGGCAGATCGCGCAACTGCCCGACCTGATCGGCGCGATCAGCGACTTGAATTATCGCCCTTCCGGCATCCAGGTCGGCAAGATGCGCGTTCCGCTCGGCGTGATCGGCATCATTTATGAGTCACGCCCCAACGTCACAGCGGATGCCGCCGGACTGTGCATAAAATCCGGCAATGCGGCGATCCTGCGCGGCGGTTCGGAAGCCATTTATTCCAACCAGGCCATCGCAGAGTGTGTGCATGACGGGCTGCGCGCTGCAGGATTGCCAAAGGATGCGGTGCAAGTTGTCACCACCGCAGATCGCGCCGCAGTCGGCGAACTGATAACGATGAAGGAATATGTGGACGTGATCGTGCCGCGCGGCGGCAAAGGGTTGATCGAGCGCATCTCCGAAGAATCCAGAATTCCGGTGATCAAACACCTGCACGGCGTATGCCACGTCTATATCGACGACGAAGCCGATCTCGACAAGGCGATACGCATCGCCGACAACGCCAAGACGCATCGCTATGGCGTATGCAACGCGATGGAGACGCTGCTGGTCGCGCAAAGCGTGGCTGCAAAGGTATTACCCAAATTATGCAAGATCTACCTTGATAAAAATGTCGAGCTGCGCGGCGACGAAGTATCTCGCGCGCTGGTGCCGCAGATGAAGATCGCCACCGAAGAGGACTGGTTCACCGAATATCTCGCACCGATACTTGCGGTGCGGGTGGTGGCCGGTCTGGATGAAGCCATCGAGCACATCGCCACCTACGGCTCGCAGCATACCGACAGCATCGTGACTGAGAATTACACCAAGGCGATGCGTTTCCTGCGCGAGGTGGATTCCAGTTCGGTGATGGTGAACGCCTCGACGCGCTTCGCCGACGGTTTTGAGTACGGCCTTGGCGCCGAGATCGGCATCTCCACCGACAAGATCCACGCGCGCGGCCCGGTCGGTCTGGAAGGGCTGACCTCGCAGAAATACATCGTGCTGGGCAGCGGCCAGATTCGTGTCTGAACCAACCCAGGCTTTTCAAAAAATAACTACAAGGAAGCGAACACCATGAGCCAAATCATCGAAGTCAAAGTGCCGGACATCGGCGATTTCAAGGACATTGCGGTCATCGAGGTTTTCGTAAAGGCCGGTGACAAAGTCGAGGCCGAGCAATCGCTGATCACGCTGGAGACCGACAAGGCCGCGATGGAAGTGCCATGCCCGGCCGCAGGCGTGGTGAAAGCGCTCAAGGTCAAGGTCGGCGACAAGGTTTCTGAAGGCAGCGTGATCCTGACATTAGAGCAGGATCAAGGATCGAGGATCGAGGATCGAGCAAAACCTGCGGCCAGCACCCCTGCACCGGCGGCGGCCCTAAGCAAACCCGCTATTACGTCTTCCCCTCAATCCTCAATCCTCAATCCTCAATCCTTTATAAAAGGCGACCTCCACGCCGAAGTGCTGGTGCTGGGCGCCGGCCCCGGCGGCTATACCGCCGCGTTCCGCGCGGCCGACCTGGGTAAGCAGGTGATACTGGTGGAAAAATTCGCCATTCTGGGCGGCGTGTGTCTGAACGTCGGCTGCATTCCGTCCAAGGCGCTGCTGCATGTCGCCAAGGTAATCAGCGAAGCCGAAGAAGTTGCGCATCACGGCGTGACGTTCGCGAAGCCTAAGATCGACATCAATCAAATCCGCACTTGGAAAGAAAGCGTCATCAATAAACTCACCGGCGGATTGTCTGCACTGGCCAAGCAGCGCAAGGTGCAGGTGGTGCAAGGCACCGCGAAATTCACGTCGCCCAATCACCTGACTGTTGAAACCAAGGACGGCAAGAAAACCATCAGCTTCGACACCGCGATCATCGCCGCAGGTTCCAGCGTGGCGCGCATCCCCGGCTTCCCCTATGACGATCCGCGCATCATCGATTCCACCGGCGCGCTGCAATTGCAGGATGTGCCCAAGCGCATGCTGATCATCGGCGGCGGCATCATCGGGCTGGAAATGGCCACCGTGTACGATGCGCTCGGCAGCAAGATCACCGTGGTCGAGCTGATGGATCAGCTGATGCCCGGAGCGGACAAGGATCTGGTCAAGCCGCTGCACAAGCGCATCGAAAAACGCTATGAGGCGATCTATCTTAAGACCAAGGTCAGCAAGATCGAGGCGCAGAAGAACGGCCTGAAAGTCACCTTCGAAGGTGAGCAGGCGCCCGAGCCGCAACTGTATGACCGCGTGCTGATGGCCGTGGGCCGCCGCCCCAACGGGCGCGACATCGGCGCGGACGCCGCAGGCGTGACCGTCAACGAGCGCGGCTTCATTCCGGTGAACATCCAGATGCGCACCAACGTGCCGCACATCTATGCGATCGGCGACATCGTCGGCGACCCGATGCTGGCGCACAAGGCAACCCACGAAGGCAAGGTCGCCGCGGAGGTCATCGCCGGACACCATGCCGCGTTCGAGCCGCTGACCATTCCTTCAGTCGCCTACACCGATCCCGAGATCGCGTGGATGGGCCTGACCGAAACCCAGGCCAAGGCACAAGGCATAGCCTACGAAAAAGCCAGCTTCCCGTGGGCTGCCTCGGGACGCGCACTGTCGGTCGGCCGCGAAGAAGGCGCGACCAAGGTGCTGCTCGATCCGTCCACGCGCCGCATCCTGGGCGCGGGCATCGTCGGTGTGAATGCCGGTGAACTGATCGCCGAGGCGGTGCTCGCGCTGGAGATGGGCGCGGACATGGAAGACATCGGCCTGACCATACACCCGCACCCGACCCTGTCGGAGACGCTGGGCTTCGCCGCCGAAATGGCTGAAGGAACCATCACCGACTTGATCGCGCCGCGCAAGAAATGATGCGCCGCGGTTTGATTTTTGCATTTCTGGTGCTGAGTGCCCCGGCCGGAGCGCTCGATCTGAACGGATTCAAGACAAGACTCCACGACCTGACCAAACCCGCCGCATCAAATCCCGGCTCGGGGCTTGCACAGTTCAGCAATCAAGACCAGATCGAAAGCCTCCGACAGGCACTCACGCAGGGTGCGGAAACTGCCGTGTCCAGCCTCGCCCGCAAGGATGGTTTCCTCGGCAATGCCAAGGTGCGCATCCCGCTGCCGGACAACCTGCAAAAAGCGGACAAGACCATGCGCAAATTCGGCATGGGCAAATATCCGGATGAGCTTATCACTTCGATGAATCGTGCCGCGGAAGCCGCCGTGCCGGAAGCGAAAACGCTGTTTGTCGGCGCGATCAAAAAAATGACCGTGGACGATGCCAGAGGCATACTCACCGGTGGCGACGATGCCGCCACAAAGTACTTTCGCAAAAACACCGAAACCGCACTGGCCGGCAAATTCAAGCCCATCGTGGGCAAGGCGATGCAAAAAGTGAAGCTGGCCGAAACATACGACCGGTTCGCCGGCAAGGGCGCGAAGTTCGGCCTGGTGGACAAACGCGACGCCCAACTGGATGACTACATCACGCGCAAGGCGATGGACGGACTATTTTTAATGATGGCGGAGCAGGAAAAAGCCATCCGCGAGCATCCGTTGCAAGCCACCGGTGATCTGGCGAAAAAAATCTTCGCAGCGATCAAGCATTAGCTCAGGCTGCTGCGCTCGACTTTCGCATGAGTGATGCCGCCGGCCTCTATGCCCTGTTCTTCAGCAGTTTCCTGGCTGCCACGCTGCTGCCCGGCGGTTCGGAAGCCTCGTTGTTCGCAGTACTCAAGATTATCCTGAAACGCTGTGGATCGCGCTGGCCATCGGCAAGTTCGCGCGCTACGGGCTGAATGCAGCAGCGATGTCATATCCATTGAGCGAGTAGCCCGATAACAGTATAGTCTGAAAGACTATCCAAGGAGTCACACATGGAGCAGATGAGCAAGCATGAACATAAACTGACTTTGCCGGAGCTTCTGGGCATGTTGGTTGCCGATGGCATGGTCAGCCAGGCTGGCGCCGATGCGATGATTTCCGAACGGCGTGGTCAGCGCCAGAACGTTCACCCATTGACGGTCATTGCCGGACAGAATTGGAAATCGCTGCTGCCGCCGCACAAGGTTATGCATCAGGATGCGCTGGCTGAATGGCTTGCAGGACATGTAGGCCTCGAGTATCTCCACATCGATCCGCTGAAGATCGACTTCTCGGCCGTCACCGACATCATGTCCAACGACTATGCCACGCGCTTCGGCATCCTGCCGGTGCAGATGACGCCGAACGAGGTGGTCATCGCCACCTCCGAACCCTTTCTGCGCGACTGGGAAAATGTGCTCAAACAGACCCTGCGCAAGAACATCCGCCGCGTCATCGCCTCCCCGGAAGACATCAGCCGTTACCTGGTCGAGTTCTATAATCTGGCCCGCTCGGTGAAAAAAGCCTCGCAGACCAAGCACCAGGAAAAATCCGGGCAAGCCTCGTTCGAACAATTGGTGGAGTTGGGCAAGACCAAGCAACAGTTCGATGCCAACGACCAGCACATCGTCACGATCGTCGACTGGTTGTGGCAGTATGCTTTCGAGCAGCGCGCTTCGGACATCCATATCGAACCGAGGCGCAATATCGGATTTGTGCGCTTCCGCATCGATGGCGTGTTGCACCAGGTATACCAGATCCCGATGTCGGTGATGACTGCGATGACCAGCCGCATCAAGCTGCTCGGGCGCATGGATGTGATCGAGAAGCGCCGCCCCCAGGATGGCCGCGTCAAGACGCGCACCGCCGAAGGCCAGGAGGTGGAATTGCGCTTGTCCACACTGCCGACCGCCTTCGGCGAAAAACTGGTGATGCGTATCTTCGATCCGGAAGTGCTGGTGCGCGACTTTGCCGAACTTGGTTTTTCCGACGAAGATCGTGTCCGCTGGGACAAGATGACATCGCAGCCGAACGGCATCATCCTCGTCACCGGACCGACCGGGTCGGGCAAGACCACCACGCTGTATTCCACGCTCAAACATCTGGCCACGCCGGAGGTCAACGTCTGCACCATCGAAGACCCGATCGAGATGGTCGAGCCTGCATTCAACCAGATGCAGGTGCAGCATGGCATCGATCTCAATTTCGTCGATGGGTTGCGGGCGCTGATGCGGCAGGATCCGGACATCATCATGGTGGGCGAAATCCGTGACCTGGAGACCGCCGACATGGCGATCCAGGCCGCGCTGACCGGCCACCTCGTGTTGTCCACGCTGCACACCAACGATGCTCCCTCGGCAATCACCCGGCTGCTGGATCTCGGTGTCGCGCCTTTCATGATCAATGCCACCGTGCTCGGCATCATGGCGCAACGGCTGGTGCGCACGCTGTGCCCGCATTGCAAGCGGCCGCAGGCGGTGCGCGCCGATGAGAATGAGCAATGGGACGAACTTGTCGCGCCGTGGAAGACCGGACGGCCGGCCCAATTCCAGCATCAGGAAGGTTGCCTCGAATGTCGTATGACGGGATACTCGGGGCGTATCGGTATTTATGAGATCCTGATGTTGTCGCCCGAATTGCGCAAACTGATCACCCCAAACACCGATGTGGCGCGCATTCGCGAAGTAGCCTACCGCGAAGGCATGAAACCATTGCGGATATCAGGAGCAATGAAAGTCGCGGCAGGAACGACGACACTTGACGAAGTCATCAAGGTCGCGCCGCCGGCCAACTAGCTGCAACACGTTTTGCTCTGCCCAACCCGTTGTATGCGGCGCTGTTGATTGCGACCCGTATTATCGCGCACCGATGGCCGGACGCACCGGTCTACAGTTGGTCAGCTTCACGGCAGGAAAGTATGGCAGAATCGCCTGCGCCCATCCCAGACCAAACCCGTTATTCTTCCGATGAAAAAAGCAATCGCCCAATGGCTGAACAAGCTCGGCCCCGGACTGATCACCGGCGCCGCCGATGACGACCCCAGCGGTATTGCCACCTATTCACAGGGCGGCGCGCAATACGGTTTCGGCACATTGTGGACGCTGCTGATCACATATCCGCTGATGGTCGGCATCCAGGTGATCAGCGCCCGCATCGGCTGCGTCACAGGTCGCGGCCTGGCGGCCAACCTGGCAAAGGCCAACTCGCGCGGCGTGACACTGTCTTTGGTTACTTTGCTGCTGGTGGCCAATACCATCAACATCGGAGCCGATCTGGCAGCAATGGCTGACGCCATGGAATTGGTGGTCGGCGGACCCAGCCACATCTACGCGGTCGCGTTTGGCATGGCCTGTTTGCTGTTGCAGGTGTTCATACCTTACCAGCGTTACGTGGGCATATTGAAATGGCTGACACTGACATTGTTTGCCTACGTGGGAACCGTATTTGCAGTGCATGTCCCATGGGGTGAAGCATTACATGGAACGCTGGTACCAAAAATCGTACACTCGCAAAATTACCTGCTGCTCATCGTGGCGATCTTTGGCACAACCATCAGCCCCTACCTGTTTTTCTGGCAGGCAGGCCAGGAAGTGGAGGATCTGAAAGTGCAGCGCGACGGCACTTCATTGCGCAATTCGCCGGAGGATGCCCAACATCATCTGCGCCGGATCAATATCGATACCCTGCTGGGTATGGCGTTTTCGCAACTCATTGCATTTTTTATCATGCTAACCACTGCAGTCACCCTGTATACGCACGGCGTGCATGACATCCAGACTTCCGCCCAAGCAGCTGAAGCCCTGCGGCCGATCGGCGGTGAATTCACGTTTTTATTGTTTGCCTGCGGCATCATCGGCACCGGGATGCTGGCCGTGCCGGTGCTGGCAGGCTCGGCAGCCTATGCAGTGGCGGAAACCTTTCGCTGGCCGTCCGGTCTTGGCCTGGAGCTCAAAGCGGCAAAGGACTTTTATGCGATCATCGCGCTGGCAACCATGGTTGGCGTGCTGCTGGATTTCAGCCCCATCGATCCGGTCAAAGCGCTGTTGTGGAGCGCCGTGATCAACGGCGTGATCTCCGTTCCGTTGATGATGGCGATAATGGATATCGCGACACAACAAAAAATCATGGGCAAGTTCGTGATCAGTGCCCGTCTGCGCTGGCTGGGCTGGCTGGCCACCGGGGTAATGGCTGCAGCAGCATTGGCATTTGGCTTGTTCAGCCTGGAGGAATATTTCAAGCTGAATTGGCCATTTCTCTCAGGTCGCTGACCAGTTATTTGCATCATTATCCTATTAATCCCGGAGCCTGGATCTTTCCCGGATTTTCTTGCGGCGGCTCTCGAATTCATTGCGGCGAGGCTCACGACGCTGCTCTGACCGTTCCAGCCGGTGCCCGCGAATTTCGTGGCGCGTCTCCGTTGCCTGCCCATGCTCTCGCATGTGAACACTGGCGTGCCGATCGCTGGCGTGTCTGGGCTGCTTCTCGCGAATCGATCTCAGCCGCTGGATACGCTGTTCGCGCATATGCTCGATACGGCCGCGAAAGAATTCCTTTCGTTGCTGGATACGCGCCTCGATCTTCAATCTGCGCCTTGCCCAGAAATCAGGTCGTCTCAACATAAGAAAGGGCGCTACCGCCCTGTTTTTCGGAACAAAGGCAAACTTGCCGGGACTCACTTCCGTTTCGCCTTGCGGAGTCTTCAATAATGTAGCGCCTTCATTGACCGTGTCGTAGGTGCCGGGTTCGTCGCCATCGGCTTTTCTCGATCACCGTAGTCTCATGGTCAGTTTCCCCGGATTCCTACCGTGGCATTTGGCGTGGTGATGCGATACGCGGAATTGTCGTGTTTGCCTACCCAGCCGGTGATGGAGCGCATCGCTCCTCTGAATAGCGACATGAATATCTTGTCGGCGGTGCCGCCTTCGGCTTTGTACGCGTCCACCCGAAATGCTGTACTGGGGCGCAAAGCGATTATGCCGCCATCTTCCGTAACGAGGTGCACCTCGCTGCCAGATGCGGTTTCGATGGTCTGCCCTTCGTATATCTTCTGGCCCGCGGAAACACCACTGGCTTTCCCCGATTGGTCTGATACAGAAGCATTCCCGGAGATGGCATCAACGGTGCCAAACAATTCTGCCGGATAAGCAATGTGACAAATCATCAGCGCTGTCAGGAATGCGAGCAGGATTTTCAATTTGGCACCTCCAATATTCTTGCGCCTGATTGTTGCGCCGCGACGCAGCCGCCCGATAAGAAACCAAGTCTGATATGAACTTCCGCCAACATGGTGCATGTGGCTGAATCATACGACAGGGCATGATTGGAAGTAAATTCCGGATCGATGCAGGGACCAGGTCCGGGTGCGCGCGGCTTGTGGCCCCTTTAACCAGACTCCTCGATCTTGTTTTCGGGTTGCGTTCAAATGAATACAAGTGCGGCTTATGATCCCGCTTGAGTCCCGGTCGCAATCTGATTTAATGCGTGGGCGGCATGGCATGGCAGTCTGGCTCACGACATTCAAGAAAAACGATACCATGTCCATCACTGATCCTGAATTAATAACCATCCAGGAGGATAATCATGAGCATAGTCCAGGAATTCAAGGAATTTGCAGTCAAGGGAAACGTGGTTGATATGGCTGTTGGTGTGATTATCGGCACCGCATTCGGAAAAATCGTTTCATCTTTTGTAACCGATGTCGTCATGCCTCCCATCGGTGTGTTGATAGGCGGTGTGGATTTCTCGAAATTAGCCTTTACCCTTCTGGATGCCACTGCAACTGCGCCTGCTGTCGTGATCAGCTATGGCAAATTCATACAAACGGTTGTCGACTTTACGATCATTGCTGCGGTCATCTTCATGGTCATCAAGGGCATCAACTCGCTGAAGAAGAAAGCTGAAGCAGCGCCGGCAACACCAGCCGCACCGCCGGCACAAGAAGTCCTGTTGACGGAAATCCGTGATTTGCTGAAAAAATAATTCGGCAAATATCATGTTGTCCGCAAAAATGTTCCGTGCTTCGCAACGTTTTTACGGGCACGAATTCCAGTCTTCTTCAGCCATTGCCGGTTCGTTCGAAAACAGTATAGAAAACCCGTTTTATATTTTTCGGTGAATATGCGTAGTAAAGCGCATTAAGAAAGCTGGTGTCTTTGGGAAAATCAAAATCGCGAACCGCCCGGTAGGAGGATCTGAACTCCGAATTCAATAGGATTTGGGCTTCCACATGCATGCGCGGATGGATAGAACCATCCTCGGCTTCCACAAAGGACATCAAGACGAATTTTGGCCTGTCAGAAAAAAGATAATCGCTGTTGATCGTGTGGTTTGCGTTATAGACTGAATAGTAGGGCGAAACCAGCCCCATATAATCTCTTGCCTTGGCTTCAATGTAATACGGAATGATTCCGGCTTCAGAAAGCAAAACCCAGTCATTTGGCCCGCTACGCTGGGCAAAAAATTCAGCGATGTCGAACAGGAATGAATTCCGGAATGTCAGGTTGTCAAAGCCGATGTGTTTTTTTGGCAGGGCAGCGTAATTTGAAAATGCGTGGCTGCTTGCGATGATCATGAGGGCGATCAATGCAAATTTGCGATTGAGCCGCTCATACGCAATCTCAATGCCCGATGCGCAAAGCAAGGCGATGCAGGGCAACACCGGGATAACAAAGCGGTATGCGTACATGAAGTCTCTGCCCGATACCATCAAAAACAAAATTTGGGCGAGAATGAAGATAATCGGAATGTGGAGCCGCGGATTTTTCATGAACGCAGCGGCTCCGACTAATGCAGCCGGCAGTATCAGGTAACCGCTTTCGGTATTGTATGCATACAGGTATCGCAATCCCTCCAAGGCTTTATTGAAGCTCCAGTGCACCTTTGCTATTGCGGTGTTTGAAACGAATTCCCCAAAGTAATCGATCCTGAACAATTCATAGCCACCGGCAGCGATTGCAACTGGCGCCAGCGCCTTGAGGCCCGGTATAAATCCGTCTTTATACGTCAGGCACATTACCGCTATGAGCGAAAACATGATTCCCTCCGGCCTGGTTAGCGCGGCCAGGCCGGCAATGATGCCGATCAACAGCGGGCTGGTTCTGTCGGTAGTCAACAAATATACGAGCGCTGTAAGAAGCAATGTATAAAACATCGTTTCAAGACCATCGACGGCCCATACGGCAAAAAATGACGATGTCGCCAGAAGGACTACTGCGGATGTGATAGCCAATCCTGATTTGAAGTTATTGGCTGAAAATTTCCAGACCAGCGCCAGCACGCCAACCCCTGAGGCAAAGCTGAGGACCTTCATTGCCATTTCCATGGGCACGCCTATCCAGCCAAACGCAGCCAGAAGCGCCATCCAGGAAAAATTTGAATACCCCTCAACCCTCTCGCCAATATTAAAGATCGGGCCGTTTCCCATAAGCAGATTTTTGGAATAACGAAGCGTTATGTAAGCGTCATCGATGCTTTCCGGAAAATAAATATATGCAAGCGCTACAAAAGCAAGAAAGCTGGCGATGAGGGTGATGTTTTGGGTTTTCATAACATGGAACTTATTACTGAACAAAAGATTGAAGTCTTGCCACTAATCGCTATCGCATAAGATGGCGGCAGATAGTACGCAGGATAATGCGGCGTTTGCCGCTTTTCGCCTGCGCCTCATCCGTGTGCCGACGCACCCCATGGTCACTACTGCCAGTGCAAGTGCTTGAAATGCGCTTTGCGGCCATCTAATTCCAGCGGTTCGCTTGCCACATGATCTGCTGCATATCTTCTCCCTCTCATTTGATTTTCGATGGGGGCAATCGCCTCCGCATGTGCCGCTACCTCAATTGGCCGCTGCGCTGAGTATACTCTGCGATCTGGATCTATATTGATCGTGAATTGTCCTCTTGTCTGCTGGCCTGAGCAGACAAACAGGACTGACGATTCCACTCACGAACGATTGCAGGGGGAATATGGCCATTACCAAAAAAACGCTGCGCCTCGTGATTCATGGCCGTGTGCATGGCGTATTCTTCCGCGACTCGATGCGCCATGAAGCGCAAAAACTGGGAGTTGCAGGCTGGGTGCGCAACTGCAGCGATGGCACGGTGGAAGCCGCAGTGCAGGGCGAACCCGACGCCGTGGATACTATCGTGCGCTGGGCGCAGCGCGGCCCGCAGCATGCACACGTAGAGCGTGTCGATATCGAGCCGGATGATGGCAGCTACACCAGCTTTGAGGTTATCGGGTAATCATGAAGACGATCATCGGCTCCGAACGGACGATGGAAAAGGTTGGGGCTCCGTCCCTGAGGTCTGCCGTCCCTGAGGTCTGCTGCATACAATGCTGTCATTGCGGCTCATCCGCAAGGTCTACGAATCCGATCCGATCGAATGCCTTAAGTGAAAGGGATTGATGCGCGTTATCGCGCTTGAATCGAGGATGCGGCAATCATCCGGCGCCGGCCGTGGAAAATAGTTCGCCTTATGCGTGCCAGCGCACGGGGCGCCCCGGGCGCAACAGTTATAAATGTATCGTCGGTTAGTGGCCTCACGGTCAGTGTCCGGCTTTGGCTTAGGGAATGCCTATATGAGACTTCGCTATCGTCCTGAAAAAAGTACACCAACATTGGGGTTGGGAGTGAACTCACTCAAGACTCATATTCATATGGGATTATTTCCTGATTTGTTTCGGCAAAAATATTTTTAATTTTTAAGGAGACTCATTATGAATCATCGTCAAAAACATCTCTCCGCGTGCCTGATTGCACTGGCCGCATTACTTTCCATGGCCCCGATTCAGGGGGCATGGGCGGGAAGTCCGCACTTCGTGGTGGTCAATGTGACTCAGACCGACAACACGCTGACCGTGTCCGGCAAGGAAGCCGGGCTCGGCAACGAGGCGACTGTGCACATTGTGGTCACTGCGGATGCGGAGTGCATCAACCCAGGTGGCAATAATCCGCAGGCGGCGAACAAGATGTCAGTGTCGGCCGGGGACTACTTCCCCGTGCAGAACGGCAAGGCCCTCTTCGATCTCACCGTGACGGCGACATTCCAGCCGGAATGCAGTCCGCCGATGACGGTCGTGTTCAGCAACATCAAGGTCTGCGATACGACCAACGGCGTCTGCTTCTAGTGGATCGGCTCGCAACGCTGCTTTATAGGATGTGAAGCTGTTAATAAAAGGCCGTCGTGAGACGGCCTTTTTTATAATGACATGGAGTTCCCTACTCAATTGGCACATGCCTGCCTGTCGATCTCAGAAGCAGACAGGCCACGCCAGGAATTAGCTATCATCTACAACCAGAGGCAGTTACCGAGCCATGCATGGTATGTCAGTTCGGCTTGTGTCCCGCCGCCCATTTGCGCAGCGCTTCCAGCGTGTTTTCGACATGCATGTCCGGCTGCATGGCTGTGTAGGTATAGATGATCTCGCCACTAGGGACGATGACGTAGGATGTACGATTCGCGTACTCCGGTTTGGCTGCGAGGACCGCATCATAGGATTTCATGATGCTCTGATCGGGATCCGCCGCCACCGGGAATTTGCTGCGGCATTCGCTGACCGAGAACCTGTTCAGCTTCTCGATATCGTCGTGCGAAACGCCGATCACTGTCGCGCCGAGAGCCTGATATTTTTCGATTGCATCGGCAAAATCGTGCGCCTCTATCGTGCAACCCGGCGTAAATGCTGCCGGATAAAAATACAGCACTACCGGCCCTTTCTTCAGCGCATCGGCGAGCGAGTAGGCGAATACCTTGCCGCCCATGGAGGCCTGTGTAACGAAAGCCGGCGCCTTGACCCCGATGTCCAGCGCCGAGTATGCAGGCATTGCAACGGATGCTGCCAAGAGTCCAAGAGCAAAAGATTTTCTCATCGCGAGCTCCTTTCTGTCGTTAACACGTCAATATTCTATATCTTTTAAATTGAATCGTCTTCGCAAGACGTCACGGGTCGGCTAATGGGTGACCCCTTTGGCTATTCATCCGTCATCATCTATCAAAACAATTCGACTCCGGTACCTTTGGATCTTCGGTGGGGCGGTCCTTTTCCTCGACGTGCAGCCTCTCATGCTGCAGGCTGCCGAACCGCCGTGCGTAATGCCGCGTGAATTCCGCCCCC
>DHIV01000118.1 GCA_002403995.1 Gallionella sp. UBA4737
GGCTTGACCGCCAAATCCTTCACGATGGAATCGAAGTTCACCGACCTGTCCACCACGTTCATCGCCCAGAAGGGCATGACTGTGAACAACATGACGCTGAATGCCAGTTCCGGAGCGATCATCGAAGGCGCATTCGATTTGATGGGGTTGACCTTTGCCGTCGGGGCAGCCACTGTCGGTAGCGGGTCATTCACCGCATCCAGCAGCAACCCGATCATGTCGGCGGTTGCCAACGTCGGAACGATCTGGATAGACGGAGCGGCCACGACCATTTCGTTCAAGAAGATCGACCTGTCCACCTCGAACAACAAGCGCGAATCCGATGCGATCGGCAGCCTGTTCCCTGTGGAAATCCCTGACGGCACATTCACTGCGAAATTCTCGGCTGATGCGTACTTCTCATCTACGGCCTTGCTGACGAAATTTACGGCTGGAACGGCGGCGAGTCTGTCGTACTCCTTTACCGATTCTGCGGGCAACGCCTTCGTGATCGACGCACCGAATGTCAAGCTCGACACCAACGCACTGAGTGGCGTCCAAAAGAACGGCGACGTAATGCAAGCGCCGGCGTTCCATGCGTTGAAAGACGCTACCCTGGGCTACGCGCTGCAAATCAGCGTGTTGCCTGCGTAACCCAACCCAACCCGAGGAGAAGTAAATTGGCAAAACTGAGCGAGTTCAAGCAGGATACCGGCAAGGCGGAAAGCGGCGTGTGGGTGTGCGGCGTGATGGGCAACATCGATGTGAAGATCGCCCGTTTCAACAATCCGGCGTTCGTCAAGATGTTCCAGAAACTCACCAAGCAGTACCGCAATCTGAAAACGATTTCGGATGACGTGTCGAAGGACATCGTGAACCAGTGCATCGCGAACACGGTGTTGCTGGGCTGGCGCAACATACAGGCCGAGGACGGTTCGGATGTCCCGTACAGCGTCGAAGCGGCTGTGGCGCTGTTGGCCGATCCGGAGAACATCGAGTTCTACCGCGTCGTTACGGATCTGTCCAATGAGGCCGAAGTCTTCCGTAAAGAGGTGGTCGAAGAAATCGCCGTCAAAAGTTAGCGAGTACATTGCCTGGCGTAATGAGTTCGGTGAGACCGCGGCGTTCCTGATCACGATTGCCGACGACGAAGGGAAGGTTCATGGGGCGGTTCCCCCGGCTCTTTCCCTGATGCCAGATTTGGATAGCCGGGAAAGCTATTACTTGAATGCGTTTGACCGGCTCGCGGGGTCAAGAAACATCGGAATGGGTGCCGGGAATATCCCGTTATCGGAAATAATCAGGTATGGTGAGCATCTTGACGAGGAAGACATGGACGCATTCATCATCATTATTCAACGCGCTGACAACGCCTACCTGACCGCTAATCGGCCCAAGGACGGTTCGACATGAACGAAGCCGACAGCCTCCCCATACAGATAGTCATCCTGCCACCGAGCGAAAGTTCGGTAGGCCGGTCTTTCGCGTCTATCAAACAGGCGGCGGCTGCGGCTGGACGGGAGATCGGGCAGACGATGGCACGTCAGAACCAGAGTGATGCCGACTCCCATGTGAACGTCTGGAAACAAGCGATTTCGCAGGAAGCGCAATTACGCCGAGCACAAGCGTCCATGTATTCCGACATGGCGCGACGCGCGCAACAAGAAGAAGTGTCCCAGCGCAGCCTGGGGCTCAAACAAATCCAAGCCATGAACGATGACGCCCGACGTACCGAGATGGCTTCTGCCGGCGCCTTCTTCAAACGATTCGCCGCGATGACGTGGGAGTGGACTCGCGTTGTCTACGGTATAACCGCATTGATCGGTGCCGCACTCAGCCCCGTTATAATTGGCATCAAGCTCCAGAAAGATATGGAGGACGCCCGAGTCGGTATCACCGGCATTCTGGTATCCATGACGAACCTGAACGGCAAGGCCATGGAGTTTAACGACGCATGGCGCATATCCGGCACGCTGGTCAAGGAAGTCCAAGCCGATTCGATCAAGTATGGCATTCAAATGGGACAGATCGTCAATACGTTCCGTGCCATCCTCGCGCCGGGTATCGGTGCCGGCATGTCGATCGCTGAGATTCAGAAACTTGCCTCGGTAGGCTCTGTTGCCGTGTCCGCCATCGGCCTGCCGGCACAACAGATGGTGCAGGAGATACGCGACCTCGTGACCGGCGGCATTCAGGCGTCGCAGAACACGTTGGCTACCGCGCTCGGTATCACCGGTGCCGACATTCGGGAGATACAGCGCAATGGCGGCGACCTGTTCAAGTTCCTGATGGACCGCTTGGAGGGGTTTGGCCGTGTGGCGGAGGAGACACGGAAGGCCACGTTGTCGGGGTCGTGGGAAATCTTCTTGGGTAAACTGGGCTTGGCACTTGCGGCGAACTCCGGGCCGTTCGATATGCTCAAAGAGGCCATACATGGAGCCACGAAGGCGCTGGAGGATCCCGCGACTAAAGACGCCATTGCGGGGTACACCAAGGTGTTGATGGGGTTGGGGGAAGCCCTCGGATATAGCCTTAAAGGGTGGGGGCTGCTTCTGAGCGAATTGGATCGTAAGCTTCCGGAGATGAAAGTCCCCGGCTCTTGGGGAATGCTGATAAAACTGGTAGAACTGCTGCCAAAGACCACCTTCATTGACACTACCAATGAGCGCCCATGGAAGAGCCAAGGCGTGCAGAACCATTTCGCCCCGAACGCGCAGGGTCAGTCCGATGTGATCACGCAGAACGATCTGTCTGTTTTGGCGGACGTCAATAAAGACATCACCACGCTTCACGCGAAATATGAGACCGAGGCCGAACGCCACGGTAAAGCCGTGCTTGACATTGAGACGAAATACGATCGCGGCATCTCCGAACAACGGCTCCTGGCGTTCAAGGCGTACAGCGCGGACGACATGAAGATGTTCCAAGAGCATCAAAATACCGCCGCCCAGTTGCAGAAGCAGATGCAGTCCGACCTCTCAGTATTAAACGCTAAAAAAACCGACCCGAACGCTGCGGCCGTGCTTCAATTGCAAAATGAAAACATGAAAAAACAATTCGAGTTGGCCGGTGCCTCTACCGCGCAATTCGAGCTTTACAAGATAGCGACCAATGGCGCGACGATCGCGGATATCGACCTGGCGCAGGCGGCGGCCGATGGAGTAGTCGCCACAGAAAAAGAAATCGCCGCCAGAAAAGAGGCGATCAGCATCACGAAGGAGATGGCTGCCGAGGATAAGTATTTTACCGAGGCGCTGAACAAGCATGACCAGAAAATTGCAGACGATGCCGCCAGGACTGCCAAGGAGTTCCAGAAAAACGTACAACGCGACTTGGGAGACGTACTTTATCTCGGCTTGCAGGGTAAGTTTAAAGACATCGGTGATATGTTCAAGCAGATGTTGCTGCGCATGACGGCGGATGCGATGTCGGCAAAGCTCTCGCAGGCGATGTTCGGCGGCGGGGCAGGGTTGATGGGATTGGGCGCCTCAGGGGCGGCCAGCGCGGGGGCACAGACGGCGGCGTGGACGCCGGCGGCCAACGCGGCAGCGGGGGGCGGAATGATGGCTGGCGCGGCCACCGTGCTGCCCTATGTGGCCGCTGCCTACGGCATTATGAAA
The DNA here is from genome assembly GCA_002403995.1 of Gallionella sp. UBA4737. Taxonomy (GTDB): domain Bacteria; phylum Pseudomonadota; class Gammaproteobacteria; order Burkholderiales; family Gallionellaceae; genus Gallionella. The sequence continues at coordinate 3,600 of DHIV01000118.1, forward strand.
TATGGCTTCGGTATGGGCAACGAAATTGAAAATGTCGGGCCAAAGAGACTCGTTGGCGATTTCAACCGCACTGGGTTTTCTGGGAACTATCAGCAGGATTGGAAGCAAGATGGCAGTTGGTTTCTAGGCGGGAGCAGCGGTTCGAATAAGTCCTATTTAACCAAAGAGGAAACTAAGGCGTGGAAAGAAACCACCGATGGCCTGCAAAAGACTTTCTTCTCACTCGGAACTACCGTAGGCATAGCCGACATTAAAACGAAGGCGTGGTCTGTCCACGTCAATCAGGCCGGCGATGTGACCGCCACGCTGGCTGATGCGATGGGGTCGCAACTCATCCCGAGTTTGGTGCATCTGCAACAGACCGGCGAGAACCTGGCGCAGACCGCCCAACGTGTGAACGATGCCTTTGTGTCCACAACCTCCTTGATCTCCGGCCTCGGCCTCGGCGAGGCGTCGGCGTTCGGTTCGATTGGCATCGCCTCGGCGGATGCGCGCCTGGCCCTGGTGTCGGCAGCGGGTGGTTTACAGAACTTCACCGCGCTGGCCAGTTCGTTCTCCAGCGCGATACTCACACCCGCGCAGCAGTTGCAGGTGTCGCTGGACGCGGTCGGCATGACCTTCGCTCAGCTCGGGGTATCGGGGGTCGAAACGAATCAACAATTCGCGGATCTCGTGGCGGCTCAGTTAAAGCTCGGCAACTACGATACCGTCACCCAGTTGCTCAGTGTGGCGGGCGCGTTCGGCGCGATCACCAAGTCCGCCGCCGATCTGGCAGGCCAGCTCAAGACCGATTCGTTCAAGACGATGGTGGACTACAAAATGGCGGTGGCGCGGTCAGGCACGACGGGCGGGCAGACGGCGATAGATGCGGCGGTATCAGGGGCGGCTGCGCAGTTGCCGAGTCTGGCTACAGCAAATGCATCGCAAGCTATAAAAGATGCGAAGCGCAATGCCTATGACGCGGAAGTCGCTGCGGCAGTTGAATGGGGAGGTTCGGGCTTATATAGCACGCCATGGGGGCCGCTTGGCACTGACCCAACGACAACAATAGCACGAGCAGAGGGCGCTACCGCGTATTGGATCCCTAGGGGAACACTGGATAAGCAGCCCGAAATGCGCGCTCGAATGGATGCATTCAACAAGGCGAGGGACTATTACGACAGCCTGCCCTCCTTCGCCATCGGCACGCCCTTCGTCTCGCACGATATGACGGCGAATATCCATCGTGGCGAGCGCATCGTGAGTGCGGCGGACAATACCTCCCTTGTGACCGAAGTGAAAGCCCTCCGTGCGGAAGTCGCGGGGCTGCGCGCGTCGAACGAATCATCGGCGGCGTCGAATAAACGCACCTACGACCTGTTGCGCAACGTGACGCGCGACGGTCAATCCTTACTGACAACGGCGGCATAATGAGAGTCATTCCTCCCTTACCCATCACTGAAACGCGGTTCACCTCCAGCACGGTTGCCGAGCCATACGCACCGACGGCATATGCTGGCGGCACGCCCTACGCCTTCGACGACATCGTATCTGTTGCCGCCGACTTCACGATTTACAAATCCTTGGCCGCAGGCAATACCGGGCATACCCCCTCCACCTCGCCGACCTGGTGGGAAGTGGTCGGGCCGACGGAAACGGCCTACAACGGGGCAACGACCAATTACGCGCTCGGCGCAACGGTATCCGCGAATCATCGGGTTTATGAGTCGCTGGTGTTGCAAACTGTCAGCAATCCGCTCCCCGTCTGGCCGGCCACCACAACGGCATTCTGGATGGATGTCGGCCCGACCAATAAGTGGGCGATGTTCGACGTGCTGCGCAACACGCGCACCATCGCGCCGACTTCGCTTACTGTGGTCGTCACGCCAGGCCGACGGGTCGATTCGTTCGCCGTGATGGGGATGCGAAACGTGAATACACTGCACATAACCGCAGTGAGTGGGGCGTCCACCATATACGACTATACTGCTACACTTTCCACGCGAACCTTGACGGATTGGTACAGCTACTTCTTCGGGGCATTCAATACTAAAACCAGTGAAGTACATTTTGACATTCCACCAGATAGCTCTTGCGTTATCACGCTGGTTCTGACCACAGCATCGGGCAACGTTGAATGCGGCG
>DHIV01000057.1 GCA_002403995.1 Gallionella sp. UBA4737
GCCGAGAACGCCAGGCAGGCCAACCAGCTGGCGGCCAACGCATCGGACATCGCGGTCAAGGGCGGGTTGGCGGTGAATGAAGTGGTGCAAACCATGGGCTCGATCAGCGCCAGCTCAAAAAAGATCATGGACATCATCAGCGTGATCGAAGGCATCGCATTCCAGACCAACATCCTGGCCTTGAACGCCGCGGTGGAAGCGGCGCGCGCCGGCGAGCAGGGGCGCGGCTTCGCGGTGGTGGCGGCCGAGGTGCGCAACCTGGCGCAGCGCTCGGCGGCGGCGGCCAAGGAAATCACCGCGCTGATCGGCGACTCGGTGGACAAGGTGGAGATCGGCTCCCGGCAGGTGGACCAGGCCGGGGAGACCATGAACGAGATCGTCAATGCGGTCAAACGCGTCACCGACATCATGGCCGAGATCGCGGCCGCCTCCAGCGAGCAGAGTTCGGGCATCGAACAGGTGAACCAGGCGCTGATCCAGATGGACGAAGTGACACAACAGAACGCCGCGCTGGTGGAAGAGGCGGCGGCTTCCGCCGAAGCGATGCAGGAACAGGCGGGCAACCTGATGCGAGCAGTGAGCATGTTCAAGCTGGAAGCAGGCAAGGGAGGTACGCGGAAGGCTGTTGCCAAGCCGGTGATTGCGCCACCTGCAGCGCCTCCGGTGGCATCACTACGGAAAGAGCGCCAATTGATCAAGCCAAAAGAAGATGAGGACGGCGACTGGAAAGAGTTTTGATAAAACAACTGATGGGACTACTAGTCCATCTGACTAACCCAGCAAAATACGCTGGGCAAGTCATTGGTTATAGCCATTCGACTAGGCGATCAAAGGACAATAGCCAACGCTGGTTATAGCCGCGTTACATGCTGGAGGGCCGCTAGGATAATGGACGAACCAAACCAGTTTGCAACAATTATAGAGGTAAACTTACCCCAACTTTCTGTGCGTTCAAAGGGATATGTTTTTCTGCTGAAATGATAGTATTAGCATGAAGACTGGATGGATATCCTGTCGGGATCGCTATCTACCTGACAGTGTTTAATCGTTAAATATCAAAGGGAGGGCATCATGCAAGCAAACCAGGGACAAACGGCGAATGACGAAGGCCGTGAATTGCTGACTTTCACGCTGGGTAGCGAGGAATACGGTATCGATATTCTCAAAGTCCAGGAAATACGCGGTTACGATACTGTGACCACGATAGCCAACGCACCCGAATTCATCAAGGGCGTAATCAATCTGCGCGGTATTATTGTCCCGATCGTGGATATGCGCATCAAATTCAAACTCGGCAGTGTCACTTATAACGAGACTACTGTAGTAATCATTCTTAACATCGCGAAGCGCGTGGTAGGCATGGTGGTGGATGGCGTCTCTGACGTGACCACACTGAAACATGACGAAATCAAAGCGGCGCCGGAATTTGGAGCTAGTCTGGATACCCAATATTTGCTTGGCTTGGGCACAGTGGGCGAACGCATGATCATACTGATCGATATTGAACGATTGATGTCGAGTCGCGACATGGAATTGATCGAAGCCGCTGAAATAGCTGCCTAGTTTGAGGCTAAGAGCAGCAAAAATTGGTTGCAAGGTAACAGGGAGATCATGACATTTAACTTTGCCACCAGACTAAAGCGTGATCGACTTGCGAAATTCTGGGCAGCGGATATTACCGAATCAGAAAGTCAGCGCCCTATATCGGATTAGATTAACCCTTCCTAAATCAGCGTCCCGCGATGGTCATGCCTTCGACCAGAATCGATCCGCACTGGCGCGAACCTTGCACCAACACGTCGTTGCCTGCCGCGACGATATTGCGGAACATATCTTTCAAATTGCCAGCGATGGTGATTTCCTGCACCGGGTATTGAATTTCGCCGTGCTCGACCCAGAAGCCCGCCGCGCCGCGCGAATAATCGCCGGTGACCTGGTTCACTCCTTGGCCCAGCAATTCGGTGACAAGCAGGCCGCGTCCCATTTGTTTCAATAGCCCGGCGAAATCCAGTTCACCGGATTGAAGAATCAAATTGTGGTTGCCGCCTGCATTGCCGGTGGTGCGCATGCCGAGTTTGCGCGCGGAATAGGAACCTAGAAAATAGCCGCGCAGCACGCCGTTCTCGACTATGTTACGCCGCTGGGTGCGCACGCCCTCGTCATCGAACGGGCTGGAGGCCAGGCCTTTGCGGATGTCCGGCACATCGCTGATGTTGATGTGCGGCGCGAAGATCTGTTTATCCATCTGGTCGAACAGGAAGGAAGATTTGCGGTACAGGCTGCCGCCGCTCACCGCGCCGACAAAGCTGCCCAGCAAACCGGATGCGATCGGTGCCTCGAACAACACCGGCACTTGCGTCGTGTCGATCTGGCGCGCGTTGAGGCGGCGCACGGTGCGCCCGGCGGCGATGAGCCCGACTTGTTTCGCATCCATCAGGTCTTTGGCATCGCGTGCCACGGCGTACCAGTAGTCGCGTTCCATCGAATCCCTTTCTTCGGCGATTACCGCGCAACTGAGGCTGTGCCGCGAAGTTGGGAAGCCGCCGATGAAACCCAGGCTGTTGGCGGTGATGAATTGCGCCTCGTGCAGGTTGACGGTCGCGCCTTCCGAATTTCTAATACGTTTGTCCGCATCCAGCGCGGCTTGCTCGCATTGTTGTGCCAGTGCTATCGCCGCATCGACCGGCAAATCCCACGGGTGATACAAGTCCATGTCGGGAAAATCTCGCGCCAGCATGTCCGCATCGGGCAGGCCCGAGCAATCGTCCTTCGCGGTATAGCGCGCGATCGACAGCGCCGCATCGACCGTGTCGCGCACCGCCTGCGGCGAAAAGTCCGAGGTGCTGGCGTTGCCGCGCTGCTGGCCGAGATAGACCGTGACGCTCAGGCCCTTGTCGCGGTTATATTCGATGGTCTCGACCTCGCCGTGGCGCACCGTGACAGACTGGCCGAAACCGACCGACACGTCGGCGGACGCAGCTGACGCGCCGCGCTGTTTGGCGTAGTCCAGCATGTCTTGCGCGATATTGCGCAGGCTGTCTGCGGAATGGGAAAATCGGGGTGTGGAGGTTACCGGGGCATTCATAAGCAAAGCGGATGATTGGTGAAAGGCGGTATCATAGCAGCATCGCCGAAACTCATTAAGGGCTGGCTCATTCAAAGACGGGCTCATTATAAGGTTGGCTCATCAAGTCCAAGCACATCACAGTTATGAACAAGCACAAAAAAGACCGCGAAGAAGACGAACCGCTGCACATCCATCTTGGTGATGACGAAGATGAGGATGAGCATGGCGACGGCGAGGGGCATGATGTAGAGCCACATGATGGCGAGGAACATGATGATGACGGCGTCGAGGTCATCCGTCCTCATGCGCGCAAGGCGGATAACATCTATACCAGGGGACGCGGTTTGCGCAACCAGCCTGTGGTCGAAGAGGAAGAGCTGCCGCCGAGCAAGACCAAGATCAAGAAGCAGATGCACGAGCTGCGTGACCTGGGCAAGGAATTGACCGAGCTGGGCAAGGACCAGCTCGCGCAGCTCGACATCCCGGAAAACCTGCGCGATGCGATACGCGAGATGAAGAACATCAACAAGTTCGGCGCGATAAAACGCCAGATGCAATACATCGGCAAGCTGATGCGCGATGTGGATACCGCACCGATACTCGCCAAGCTGGATGCGTGGAAGGGCAAGTCGCAGCATCACATCGCCTACATGCACCAGATGGAGCGCTGGCGCGACCGCTTGATGGAAAGCGACAACGCAATGACCGAGTTGCTCGCCGCACATCCGCAAGCCGATGTACAACACTTGCGTACGCTGATACGCAACGCGCATAAGGAAATTGAAGCCAACAAGCCTCCCAAGAATTACCGTGAAATCTTTCAGGTGTTGCGTGAGATCATTTCAGAACCAACGTAATAAAAGATGGCTGCAATCCCTCCTCCAATAATTTTACAAACAGGCAAGAACCCGCAACACAGCATCATCTGGCTGCATGGTCTGGGCGCGGACGGACAGGACTTCGTGCCGATCGCCGACGAACTGGAACTCCCAGTCGCAGTACGTTATATCTTCCCGCATGCGCCGATGCGCCCGGTCACCATCAACGGCGGTCTCGTGATGCGCGCCTGGTACGACATTGCCGGCCCAAGCATGGATGCGCAACAGGATGCGGCGGGAATCCGCGCCTCGCAATTACTGGTCGAAGAGCTCATCTCTCAAGAGGCCGCTGGCGGCATCATGCCCAGCCAAATATTTCTGGCCGGATTTTCCCAGGGCGGCGCCATCGCGCTGCACACCGCTATGCGCCAGACCACTCCGCTGGGCGGTGTGCTGGCCCTCTCGACTTATTTACCGTTGGCGGACAGTATTGCGCGCGAGGCGCAGACAAGCACTAGGGCAACTCCCGTTTTTATGGCGCATGGACGCAACGATCCCGTCATACCCTATGCATTGGGAACGGGTTCAAGAGACAAGTTGCTGGAATTCGGCTACGCAGTGGAATGGCATGAATACACCATGCAACATTCGGTGTGTGAAGAGGAACTTCGCGATATCGAAACCTGGCTGACGCTTCAAATGAGGCAGGCGCATTCGTGAATTGTCGTTGTCATGCACTCCGCAAGCGACCCTGGGTGCCGAACCCGGGAACAATTAAATCATCTCTTCGGAATCGGCTTCCTGCTCAATAATCTTGAATTTTGCCAAATCAAAATCAAGGCCTTTTTCCTTCAATCCGATGGGAATCAGCAAATAATTTTTTCCATCCAGCTGTACTTTCAAGCTGTGAATGGAAGAGAATGTATCGGCCTTCATCAACAATAATTGAGCCTCGCCGGATAGCACACCCTGCTTTTCATAAAGCCAAAGCGCCGGCTGGCCGTCACCAAATTCACCACCGTTCTGGTTCAAGAACACACTGGCAACCTGATTGGCCAGGATCTCCGCCCCCACGCGCAGTTGGTTCGAGTCATCGCGCAACAACCGCCGCACCACGGCCACACCCCAATGCGACACACCCTCCGGCTGTATCCCAAGCAAGCTGCCTATGCCTATGCTATCGCTCCCCGCGGGTAAAGCGCTGCTAAATCCACCGACACTGATCTCTTCGGTTACCCAATGTGCCTGATCTCGTTTACCGAACGGCAGTCCCGCGTCACTGAGCCCGACCACCTTGTCAAAGCCGTTAACCACGGCCAAAGTAACATTGGCCATGCGCCGCGCATTGCGTCGCACGGGGGGAGCGATCAAATAAGTCAACAGATGCTGAACCGCTTCTCTGACTACTTCCGCTTCATAACTTCCACCAAGATAGACATCATCCGGAACGATATTTTTTTTCAGTGCTTTCATCAGGTGTTCCATCTTGGCTTGCATGGTCGGCATGCCGATGAAGCGTATGGCCGGATGCGTGGTGGCCCCCATGTTGATGCGCGTCGGCTCGGACGGGCGGCTCAAATCGAAACTGAGCCTGCTGAAATTACTGATCTCCGCATGGATATCGATGGTTGAGCAATACTGCGCAACGATGCGCTCGGTCAGATGGATATACAAGGGACTCAAGGCACTCAATCCACTGTCATACCATACCAACAGACCACCTATCTCGCATTTCACCGATGTGCTGCTGGTCATGCCCGGATACAGCCTGACCGGCGTATCGAGATATTGCAGTTGTTCGGCATGTTTATAAAGCTGGGCCAGACTGGCCCAAATCGAGTTATCGATCTGGCCATAGCGTGAACAAATATATTTCAGCTGGCAAATTATGGCATGCACCGCGCGAGCCGTAAGCAACGGTACCTGCGGCTTGATGGTGTTGCTGCCCTTTTCAGCGCTGCAAAAACGATTGAATGCCGCGTAATAAGCATTGGCGACTTGGCGGAAATAATTACCCAGCACCAACCATAGGCGGTTTTCCTGGAATTTATTTATCTCGAATGGCGTAAAATACTCTCTTGCCAATTTCCGAGAGTAAGGCTGGGCAGCCTCGTCTATCATGCGCAGCACGGCGAACTGGTGATCAAGCTTGAATTCGGTATTTTCCGTCACCGACTCAACCAATTCGGTTAATTCCATGAGCGACTTATGCGCGTCATTCTTTGGCAAGTTTTCCAGCAACTCCTGCACCGATTTGACGTCCGCCAAGGGATGATCAGATCTTTTTCCAAATATTCCCGCTAACATTCGCCGCCCCTTTAACCAATTTCTTCTAACCACGGCAATATAACCACAAAATGCATGCAATGAACAGATGCAAAAAGGATCAACTTGATTCCCTGGCTAAGCAATGACACCCCGTTCCCGTCTGTCGAGCGTGCGCTGAGGTCTCCTAATGGTTTGTTGGCGGCAGGCGGCAATCTGTCCGTACCGCGTCTGCTGGCAGCCTACCGAAGCGGAATATTTCCATGGTTCAACCCCGGCGAACCCATACTCTGGTGGTGCCCGGATCCGCGCATGGTGCTGATCCCGGGTGAATTAAGGGTTTCGCGTTCTCTCGCCAGAATGTTGCGCAATGGCCGTTTTGAAGTGCGCTGCGATACCGTTTTTGAACAGGTGATGCGTGGTTGCGCCGCTCCGCGCGCCAAAAATCGCGTCGGGCATCCCGGCGGCCGGGACACGTTACTGATAAAACCACTAGCCATTCGGCTAGGCGAGCCAACTACACTCGCCGAGTCGCTGGTTATGGCGGAGCCGGCCGATTGCGGGAGCGGCCGCCCAGCCGCCCTTCCCGCGCCAGAAGGCTCCGCCTCTCCGTGTCAGGGCGGCACCTGGATAGGAGAAGACATGATCGAGGCATATTGTTTGCTGCATCAGCAGGGTTACGCGCATTCCGTGGAAACCTGGCTGGACGGCAAGTTGGTGGGCGGCTTGTACGGTGTCAGCATCGGGCGGATGTTTTACGGAGAATCCATGTTCAGTGACGTCAGCAACGCATCAAAGATCGCGCTGGCGCACCTCGCCAGGCAACTTGAACGCTGGAGGTTCGGCATGATCGATTGCCAGATGAACACGCCCCACCTCGCCTCGCTGGGCGCGCGTGAGATCCCGCGCAGTGAATTTATCGCTACCCTGCAAGAATTGATACACTATGCGCCAGTGACTGACTGGAAATTTGCCTCGGATTTGTTTACATGAGCCTGCTAAACGACATTCCGCTATCCGCGCTGCATTTTTATCTGACCGCGCCCTATCCGTGCAGCTATCTGCGCGATCAGCAAGCACGCTCGCAAGTCGCCACTCCCGCATTGCTGATCGGTACACCGGTATATTCGGAGCTGGTACAACGCGGTTTCCGGCGCAGCGGAACCTACACCTATCGGCCGCATTGCGATAATTGCCAAGCCTGCGTCCCGTTGCGTATATCGGCACAGCAATTTGCAGCCAATCGCTCACAGAAGCGCGCATGGAAGCAGCACGCGCATCTCGAGTCTACCTTGCACCCGTTGCATGACAACCCCGAATATTACGAACTCTATCAACGCTATCAGCGCGCACGCCACAAAGACGGCGGCATGGACAATGACGACCGCGAGTCGTATCAAAACTTTCTGCTGCAAAGCCATGTTGATTCGCTGCTGGTGGAATTCCGCGAGCCCTTCGACCGGGCTCAGGACAGGCAGGGCGTGCTGCGCATGGTCAGTGTGATCGACCTGCTCAGCGACGGTTTGTCCTCGGTGTATACCTTCTACGAACCGGATCTGCCGCGTGCCCGTCTGGGGGTTTACAACGTGTTGTGGCAAATCGAGCTGTGCCGCAAACTCGGCCTGGATTTCGTCTATCTGGGATACTGGATCGAAAACAGCCGTAAAATGGCTTACAAAACGCAATACCAGCCTGCACAAGGCTTGCTGGATGGCATATGGCGTGCATTCGACAAACCTGTCCTGAGTCCTCCGAATGCCTCGCCCTTCGATACCTCAGGAGGCTCAGCACAGGATACGCGGGGCATATCGAAGGGCGAAGGCGACCCCGCATGAAATCAATAGTATCTTCCTCTGCGAAGTGCTAGCCATGTATCCCTTGTTGCGCACCGCGTTGTTCCGGCTTGATCCGGAAACCGCGCATCATGTTACGCTCCAACTCCTGAATTTCTTGCAGGCAACCGGCTTGAGCGGCATGGTTGCGGGACGCATACCGGACGAACCGCGCACCGTGATGGGATTGACCTTCCCCAATCCTGTCGGCCTTGCCGCCGGACTGGACAAAAATGGCGACTGCATCAATGGGCTGGCGGCACTCGGTTTCGGTTTTATCGAAGTCGGCACCGTCACGCCACAACCACAGCCCGGTAACCCGAAGCCGCGCCTGTTCCGCCTGCCGCAAGTCAACGCCATCATCAATCGCATGGGTTTTAACAATGCGGGTGTGGACAGGCTGATCGAGAACGTGAAGCGCGCTGAATATCGTGGCATCCTTGGCATAAACATCGGCAAGAATGCCAACACCCCGATCGAGAAGGCGGCGGACGATTACCTGATTTGCCTGCGCAAGGTTTATGCGCACGCCAGCTACGTTGCGGTCAACATTTCATCCCCCAACACCAAGAACCTGCGCCAATTGCAGGGAAAGGATGCACTGGACGGTCTGTTGACACAGCTCAAGACTGAACAGCAACAGCTAGCCGAGATACATGGCAAATATGTGCCCATCGCATTGAAGATCGCACCGGATATGGAGAGCGGACAAGTCATATTAATAGCGCAACTACTGATGCGGCATCGCATCGACGCTGTGATCGCCACCAACACCACATTGTCGCGCGAGGGCGTGGAGAACCTGCCGCATGCCGAAGAAAGCGGCGGTCTGAGTGGCGCACCCTTGCGCGATAAATCCACCGGGGTGATCCGTCAGCTTGCTGCTGAACTGCAAGGCTCATTGCCCATCATCGGCGTAGGCGGCATTTTAAGCGGTACGGACGCTGCCGATAAAATCCGCGCCGGCGCGGCATTGGTACAGTTGTATAGCGGTTTGATTTATCGCGGCCCGGCGCTGGTAGCAGAAAGCTGTGCGGCAACTCGCGCCATCTGAGCCTGTCCAATCATGGCAGTTGATGCATGCGCTCGAGCAAAGGATAGGGCAAGCCTTGCGAACCTGCAGATGGAAAAGCAGCCCATAATCATAAGAACCGGGCTGGAGGCGGGCTGGCTATCTATTATATTAGAATATGCTAATATATGTGATATACTGTGAATCACAGATGAGGTACGCATAATGAAAAAGTCCTGGATTTATTATTTATTGCTGTTGGGCACAGCAACTGCCCAAGCAAACGACACGATCGCGGTTGCGCCGGTTCAATATCGCGAGGTGGAGCAGACTTACAGTGTCGAAGGCCTGGTGGAGGCGACAAGACTATCCACGGTATCTGCTCAAATCAGCGGGCGCATCAAGGAAATCAATTTTGATGTTGGCAGCCACGTCAATAAAGGGCAAGTGATTTTACGAATCGATGAGCGCGAGACCGCGCAAGCCTTGGCGGGAAGCAACGCGCAGGTGTTGCAGGCGCAAGCCACTCTGCAGAATGCCAAAGCGAGTTACGAACGCTCCAAACAATTATTCGAGCAAAAGTTCATCAGCCTGGCGGCCTTGGACAAGGCACAGGCCGATTATCAGGTGGCGAGGGCGCAAGCCGCCGCCAGCGAAGCGGCCGCGGGTCAAGCCAGCCTTGCGCATGGCTATAGTGCCGTAGTGGCGCCATACAGCGGTGTGGTCGCTGCACGTCTGGTGGAAGTGGGCGAGATGGTTGTGCCCGGGAAACCCATGATGGTCGGCTTTGATCCGGCGGAGATGCGCGTGGTGGTGAGTGTGCCGCAGTACAAGCTGCCGGACATCGGCGCGCAACCAAAAGTCATGGTGGAAGTGCCTTCCCTGAGCCGATGGGTCAAGGCGGCATCGACCATGGTGCAGCCGCTCGCCGATGCGCGCACTCACAGCACGCAAGTGCGGGTATATCTGCCGGCCAACGAACCAGGGGTATATCCGGGGATGTTCGTCCGCGCGCATTTTGTGGTGGGTAAAGCCAACCGGTTGGTGATACCAGCCAGCGCGGTATTGCATCGCAGCGAGGTGGTGGCAGTCTATGTCGTCGATGAAAAAGGCGGGGTGAAATTGCGCCAGGTGCGATTGGGCGAAGCAACTGCCGATGGCGCAGTAGAAGTGCTGGCCGGGCTGAATCCCGGCGAACAAGTGGCCCTGGATCCGATCAAGGCGGGCATTAAACAGTAATCGAAATATTGAAGACCAAGGCCAGCAGCTGTAACTCAAACTGCAGCACTGGAGCTTCACCTTTATAACGGGATTTGAAAAAGGCATGGGTATTTCAGGACGTATCGCCAAATATTTCTTGCACTCGCAAATGACCCCGCTGCTGGCGCTGGTCGCTGTGCTGCTGGGCACGTTCGCGGTAATGGTGACACCGCGCGAGGAAGAACCGCAGATCAATGTGACCATGGCGAACGTGCTGATCGCCTATCCGGGTGCTTCGGCCAGGGATGTCGCACAAACCGTAGCCACGCCAGCCGAACAAGTGTTGTCGCAGATCGCCGGAGTGGATCATGTCTATTCGGTGTCGCAACCAGGCATGGCGATCATAACCGTGCAGTTCAAGGTCGGTGAAGCGCATGTGCCATCGCTGGTCAAGTTGTATGACGTGCTGAACTCGCATGCGGATTGGCTGCCGGCCACGCTGGGTGTGTTGCCGCCCATCATCAAAGCCAAGGGCATAGACGATGTGCCGGTGGTTGCGCTGACGCTGTGGCGCGATCAGGCAGTAGGCGGCGGCATCGAACTGACCCAGGTGGCGCACGCAATCGAGGCGGAACTGAAGCGTGTCCCCGGTACACGCGAAGTCACCACGCTGGGCGCGACCCAGCGCATGGTGCGGGTGTTGCTCAATCCGGAAAGCCTGAATGCTTTTCAACTCACCATGCAGGACGTGCGCGCCGCTTTGCAGTCCGCCAATGTGTCGCAGAACGCCGGCAACCTGGTGCAGAACAATCGCGAAGTGTTGGTGCAAACCGGCAGTTTCCTGAGCGATGCCAACGAAGTGAAACAGCTGGTGATTGGGGTGTCGGACGGCAGGCCGGTATTTTTGCGCGATATCGCCGAAGTGCAGGATGGAGCGGACCAGCCGAGCAGTTACGTATGGCTGGGAACGGGGCCCGCCGCATCCGACAAGCAGATCAAGGCAAAGGGAGAATTCACCGCGGTGACGCTGGCAATCACCAAGAAGCCGGGCGCGAATGCGGTGGAAATCGCCGAGAAGCTGCTGGCACGAGTGGATGAATTGAAGGGAAGTATCATCCCGGCAGATGTGCATGTCAGCACCACGCGCAACTATGGCGAAACTGCAAACGACAAGGCGATGAAGCTGATCAAGAAGCTGGTGTTCGCCACGGCTGCGGTGGTCGTGCTGGTGTGGTTCACCATGGGCCGGCGCGAGGCTTTCGTGGTCGGCATCGCCGTGCTGTTGACTCTGGCAGCGACCTTGTTCGCATCATGGGCGTATGGATTCACGTTGAATCGCGTATCGCTGTTCGCGCTGATCTTCTCCATCGGTATTCTGGTGGATGACGCGATCGTGGTGGTCGAGAACATCCATCGCCGCCGCGCTCTTGCAAGCCACCAGCCGCTGTCGGAAATCATTCCGGAAGCGGTGGACGAAGTGGGCAGCCCGACCATACTCGCCACCCTTACGGTGATTGCCGCGTTGTTGCCGATGGCCTTCGTCAGCGGACTGATGGGGCCGTATATGAGCCCGATCCCGATCAATGCCAGCATGGGCATGCTGATCTCGCTGGCCGTGGCGTTCGTCATCACGCCCTGGCTGGTGTTGCGCTTTGCCGGTGCGCAACACGAGGTGCTGCAGGATGAACGCGATACCAGAATCCATCGCTTCTTTAAAAAGTATCTGACCCCGTTTCTGAATGGGATGCACGGCAAGCCGGCGCGGCGCAAATTGTGGCTGACCATCCTGGGCGGATTGCTGCTGGCCGTATCGCTGGGCTTGGTGAAATTGGTGATTCTGAAAATGCTGCCGTTTGACAACAAGTCGGAGTTCCAGATTGTCGTGGATATGCCTGCCGGCACACCGTTGGAGCAGACCGGTGCAGTGCTGCATGACGTCGGCGGCTATCTGGCGACCGTGCCGGAAGTCACCGATTATGAGGCCTATGCCGGCACGGCTTCGCCGATCAATTTCAATGGCCTGGTGCGGCAGTACTATTTGCGCAGCGCTGCCGAGCAAGGCGATATCCAGGTGAACTTGCGCGACAAGCATAATCGCAGCCGCAGCAGCCATGAGATAGCCAGCGCCGCGCTGGAGCCGATACAAAAGATCGCCAGGACCTGGGGCGCGAATGTAAAGATCGTCGAAGTGCCGCCCGGCCCGCCGGTGATGTCGCCCATCGTCGCGGAAATATACGGGCCGGATTACTCAGGCGCGCGCAAAGTAGCGGGCAAGGTGCGCGAACAATTCGGCAAAACTGCGGACATCGTCGGCATAGACGATACTGTCACGGAGCCCGCACCGAAGTTGTTGTTGCAGGTATTGCAGAGCAAGGCGGTATTGCTCGGGGTCGCGCCGCGGGATATCGTCGATGTGATCGCTGTCGCGTTGTCCGGGCAGGATGTCACTTCGCTGCACGATGCTGACGCGAAATATGCGCCGCCTTTGCGCATCGGCCTGCCCGCTGAAAGCCGCAGCCGCATCGATGAAGTGCTGAAACTCAAAGTCAGGGCTAGAGACGGAGTGCTGGTGCCGCTTTCAGAAGTGGTGCAAGTGATTACCATGCAGCGCGATTACCCGATCTACCACAAGGATTTGCTGCCGGTGGTGTATGTGTTCGGCGACATGGCGGGCAAGCTGGACAGCCCGCTGTACGGCATGTTCGGCATCAACGGCAAAGTGAGCAACATACCGCTGGAACAAGGCGGGAAACTGGAAAGCTATTTCTTCAAACAGCCCAGCGACCCTTATGCGGGTTATGCGCTGAAGTGGGACGGCGAATGGCAGGTGACTTTCGAGACTTTCCGCGACATGGGCATCGCTTACGGCGTGGGTTTGCTGTTGATCTACCTGCTGGTGGTGGCGCAGTTCAAATCCTACCTTGTGCCGCTGGTCATCATGGCGCCGATCCCGCTCACCATCATCGGCGTGATGCCGGGACATGCGCTGCTGGGCAGCCAGTTCACCGCGACCTCGATGATAGGCATGATCGCGCTGGCGGGCATCATCGTGCGCAACTCGATACTGCTGGTGGACTTCATCAATATGCAGATACGCGACGGGGTAGACCCGCAACATGCGGTGATCGCGGCGGCGAGCGCCCGCGCCAAACCGATAATCCTGACCGGCCTGGCAGCCATGCTGGGCGCGCTGTTCATACTGGATGATCCGATTTTCAACGGCCTGGCCATTTCGTTGATATTCGGGATTCTGGTTTCCACAGTGCTGACGCTGGTGGTCATACCGGTGTTGTATTACGCCACCCTGTACAAAAAATTCCAGTAAAATCAGTTCCACTCAACTAAAGGAGTTTCAAAGCATGAATGCAGAACGCATCGTTCGTATCGTCGCCGGCTTTTTCATTTTGCTGTCGCTGTCGCTGGGATTGGAAGCCAGCCCGATATTCGTGAGCAAATACTTTTTATTCTTCACCGCTTTCGTTGGTCTGAATCTGTTCCAAAGCGGCTTTACGCAGATCTGTCCGCTGAATAATATTCTCGCCAAGTTCGGTATAAAAAGCAGTTCGTGTTAAGCAAAACACACCAGCCGATCAGGCTGGTAAATTTCGATCTTGCCCACATCAGCTTGGCCTTGGTTGGTCTGATGTGGGTTTTCCCTTTTTTGTACTATCGCCATGAAAATCCGCTGACTACATTTGACCAGGAATGGTGGAGCGCGATATTGGGCGTATCGGCATTCTCGGTTTTTGCCGCCCGTGATTTCTGGCAGCGGCCTGAAATCCCCCGCATCGCGCAATTGCCCGCCGCACTGATCGGGATTGTGTTGCTGCAAATGTCCTTGGGGAAGATGGCCTATTTTGATCAAGCATGGCTGTACATTTTGTACCTGCTGTTCGCGGCTTTGTTAATGTTGCTGGGGGCAAGGTTGCGCGCTTGCTTTGGGATCGAAAAGCTGTCTATCGCATTGGCGTTTTTCTTATTGATAGGGGCCGAACTCAATGCCATGATCGGTGCGCTGCAGCATTACCAATGGCACACTCCGCTGGATGCGGTGGTTGTGATGCAAACTTCTTCAAGCATATACGGGAATCTGGCACAACCCAACCATTTCGCTGATTACATCGCATTGGGCATGATTTCATTGGGATTGCTGTTTCAACAGCGCAAGCTCAATCCGGTCTATGTGATTCTGCTGTCCGTGCCGCTGCTATTTGCGATGACGCTGAGCGGTTCGCGCAGTTCGTGGCTGTATCTGCTGCTGATGGTTTTCCTGGCATGGTGGTCGGCGCGGGGTAATGCGGCGTTGCGACCATTGTTGCGATATAGCGTGCTGCTGGTTGTCGGGTTCGGACTGATGCATCTGATCGTGCAAATGTCGTTTATGGCCGGAGCGGATAGCGGCACCACTACCGTGCAGCGTTTGCTGGCTTATAATGGGGGTGGAGATACCGGCGGCAGCATACGCTTGTATCTGTGGCACGAGGCGTGGCTGATGTTCATGCAGTTTCCGATGTTGGGGGCGGGCTTCGGGCAGTTTGCCTGGCATCACTTTCAGCTGTTGCCGCTGTTGCAAGCTAGCAATATTTCAGGACTTTACAACAATGCTCATAACCTGGTTTTTCAGCTTGCTGCGGAGGCAGGCATCGCAGGATTGCTGGCGTTGTTTGTGTCGATGGGAATTTGGTTTTATGGTCTAAGGCGTGCGACGCTGAGTGCGTCGCATTGGTGGGGTTATGCCGTGTTGGGTGTGCTGGCCATCCACAGTCTGCTCGAATATCCATTGTGGTACACCTATTTTTTGGCGGTTGCGGCGGTTCTGCTGGGGGCATTCGATGAAACACGCTATCGTCTGGCTCAGACTAATCTCTGGCGGATTTCGCTGATGGTGATATTGCTGCTGGGATTGTTGTCGCTGATACAGTTGCGCAGTGGTTACCAGAAACTGAAAGATGTACTGTCGATACCAATAGCCTCTGATAATGCAAAGTCGCGAATACGAGATGGTTTGCTTGCAATACAGCACGGCGGTTCGCCGCTGTCTCCTTATGCCGATCTGATATTCCTTGAGTACGCCGAGGTGAATGCTGATCAGATCAAACAAAAACTCGCCCTGGGCTCCAATGTCATGCGCTTCATACCAAGCGCTACGGCGGTTTATCGTCAAGCATTTTTCCTGGCGCAGGACGGTCAGCTGGATCAAGCCAGGCAGCTTTTGGAGCAGGCCATCTGGTCATATCCGGAAAATGGCAATGCGCATCAACTGTTAGTGAGTTTGGCACAGAAAGACCCCGCGCATTTTTCGGCTCTGTTAGAATTTGCTGTCCAAAAAGAACAGGAGCATGCCCGTGCAGTTCGTCATCAATAATATCCTTCCCATCTCCCTCGCCGTGTTTAGCGGCATCATGCTGTTGTGGTCGTTGTTTGGAAATCGCTTTCGCGGTATCAAGGAAGTGAATTCTGCGGCAGCGCTGCAACTTATCAATCACAAGAATGCCGTCATACTGGATGTGCGTGAGCCGAATGAATACGATGCCGGCCATGTTTTGAATTCCAAATTGATCCCATTGGGCAAGCTGAAAGAGCGCATGGGCGAATTGGAAAAGTACAAGGAGCAACCCATCGTGGTGGTGTGCCGCAGCGGCAACCGTTCCGGAACAGCCTGTTTTTTGCTGGGCAAGCAAGGGTTTACCCAGGCCTACAATCTGGCGGGAGGCGTGCAGGCCTGGCAAAAAAACAATTTGCCACTGGAAAAATGAGCATGGCGAAAGTATTGATGTATTGTACTGCCGTGTGCCCCTATTGCGTTCGTGCCGAGCAATTGCTGAAGCGCAAAGGTGTGCAGGAAATAGAGAAGATACGCGTCGACTTGCAACCTGAATTGCGGGTCGCGATGATGGAGAAAACCGGACGGCGCACCGTGCCGCAAATTTACATCAACGGTGCTCATGTCGGCGGCTATGATGATCTTGCATCACTGGATCGCGCCGGCGGGCTGGATGAGCTTTTGTCAAAATCTGAATTTTAGTAACGACCACAATTAAGGAAATCAACATGACCGGAGCAGCACAAGAGAATACGCAGGCTATATTCAATATCGACAAAATCTATGTGAAAGATATGTCCCTGGAAGTTCCGCACGCGCCAAAAATCTTTTTGGAGCGGGAAAATCCGCAAGTCGATATCAGGCTCCACACCCAGGCCGGTTCTGTTGAAGAAGGCCAGTTTGAGGTGGTCGTGATGGCTACTGTCACTGCCAAGATCGGAGAAAAGGTAATGTTCCTGATCGAGGTTAAGCAGGCGGGTATTTTCCAGATACGCAATGTGCCGGCCGGGGAGCTGGAGCCGATTCTGGCAGTGACATGCCCGAACATATTGTTTCCATATTTGCGCGAGGTCGCTTCAGATGTGGCGGTGCGTGGCGGTTTTGCGCCGGTGCTGCTGAACCCGATAAACTTCGAAGCACTTTACCAGCAGCAGAGGCAACAACAGGCACAGGCCGCCTTGTCAACGACTACACACTGATGAAGACAGGATTCACCCGATGGTTGGCTTTGTTTGTGCTGCTTTTTGGCGCGAGTGTGGTCCATGCGGTGGAATATGTCTCGGTCAGCGAGAGCAACGCGATACTTTACGATGCGCCTTCGATCAAGGCGAAAAAGCTGTTCGTGGTGAATCGTTACATGCCCTTCGAGCAAGTCGTCACTCTGGACAACTGGGTCAAGGTGCGCGACCGTTCCGGCGGTTTGTATTGGATGGAAAAGCGCGTGTTAAGCAACAAACGCTACGTGTTCGCGCTGTTGCCGCTGGTGGATGTGCGGGCAGCACCTGATTTTGCTTCGCCGCGATTGTTCCAGGTGCGCCAGCAAGTGGCGTTGGAGCGACTGGAGTCAACCGGCACAGGCTGGATCAAGGTGCGTCATCAAGACGGAAATATGGGTTATGTGCGTAGTGCAGAGGTTTGGGGTGGCTGACCATGGATCTGAAAAAGGCGCATAGCACAGAGATCGTTGAGTACCCGCGCTTGCCGGTACTCTTTGCCATGAATTGCAGGTTTTAAGATGAATATCACGATCGTCGGTGCAGGAGCGTGGGGAACTGCACTTGCCATCAGTCTCGCGGCCAACCATAGAGTCACGCTATGGGCGCGCAACGCCGCGCAAATCGAAGCGATGCAAATCACCCGTTACAACCAGCACTACCTTCCTGACATCTTGCTGCCTGCCGATCTCAGGTTAAGCCCGGATTTCTCCGCGGCGCTGGCGGCGGCCGAATTGGTGATCATCGCTGTCCCCACATCTGCCCTGCGCCCGATTTTGCATCAGCTTGTGCAATTGTCCCGCCGCCCATTCGACAAGCTCAGGACAGGTTTCAGCGTGGTGTGGTTGTGCAAGGGGTTTGAGGCTGAGACCGCAAAATTGCCGCATCAAGTGGTTGCCGAAGTGTTGCCTGAAGGATCTCGATACGGCGTATTGTCCGGACCCAGTTTCGCGCAAGAAGTCGCGCGTGGTTTTCCAACCGCATTGACGCTCGCTTCTGCTGACCAGGAGTTTGCGCGCAGCACAGCACAGGCGCTACATCATGCATACTTGCGCATCTACGCGAGCAACGACATGGTGGGCGTGGAAGTCGGCGGGGCGGTGAAAAACGTGATGGCGATCGCTGCCGGTATTTGTGACGGCATGGGGCTGGGCCACAATGCGCGCGCCGCGCTGCTGACTCGCGGTCTGGCCGAGATCACCCGGCTCGGCTTGAAGCTCGGCGGCCGTTCGGAAACCCTGAGCGGCCTTTCCGGCCTGGGCGATCTGATTCTCACCTGCACCGGCGATTTGTCGCGCAATCGCCAGGTCGGTTTGCTGCTGGTGCAGCAGCACGATTTGCCGGAGATATTGCGCAGGCTCGGGCATGTTGCCGAGGGCGTTTACACGGTGCGGGAAGTGCATCACCTCGCGCAACGTCTGGGCGTTGCGATGCCGATCTGTGAAGCCGTCTATCGCGTCCTCTACGAGCATGTTCCTGCCGCAGAAATGGTTGCCACGTTGCTGAATCGCACACCCAATCTGGAATTCGATGGCGGGTGATTCGCGCCAGTTCTCCCCCGGTTATTTTCTGCGCCGGAATACTAGGTCCCACACCCCATGTCCCAGGCTTATACCGCGCTGCTCGAATTTGGTGAACGGCCGGTAAGCCGGGCGCGATGCGTAATCCGAAGCCGTATTTTCCAGCAGCGGCGCTGCACCCAATACTGCCAGCACCTGCTCGGCATAATCCTGCCAATCGGTGGCGACATGGATATAACCGCCGGGTTTGAGCTTCTGCACCAGTTGCGCGATGAACGGTGCCTGGATCAGCCGGCGCTTGTTGTGGCGGGCCTTGTGCCATGGGTCGGGAAAGAAGATGTGCACGCCGTCCAGCGTGGCCTCGCCCAGCATATCGCGCAGCACTTCCACGGCATCGTGCCGGATAATGCGGATGTTGGCGATATGTTGCGCATCGATCAGCTTGAGCAGATTGCCGACTCCCGGCGTATGCACCTCAAGTGCCAGGTAGTCATTTTCCGGATGGGCGAGCGCGATTGTCGCGGTGCTGTCGCCCATGCCAAAACCGATCTCCAGTATCTTGGGCGCGTTGCGTCCGAAAGCTTGCGCAAGATCCAATTGCCGTGCGGCGTATGGAATGCCGAAGCGCGGCAGCAGTGTGTCGCATGCGCGTTGCTGCGCAGGGGTGACACGACCCTGGCGCAATACGAAGCTGCGGATGTGGCGTTTGCTGAGATCGGTTGTGTCGGTCATTGAATTTACTTCAAGCCGTTCGCCCTGAGCTTGTCGAAGGGTCGAGCAGCGTAGAGATTGAATCCGTTCTTGCTTCGACAGACTCAGCACGAACGGGAAATTTATTTAGCTGCGAGTCGAATTGATGATGCCTGCAGTCGGTGAACTCGGGCTGGCGCTGTAAAATTTTTTCGGCATTCGCCCGGCCAGAAAGGCGGACCGTCCGGCTTCGACAGCCAGCTTCATCGCGGCAGCCATCAATACAGGTTGCTGAGCACCGGCGATCGCGGTGTTCATCAGCACGCCGTCGCAGCCCAGTTCCATCGCGATCGCGGCATCCGAAGCCGTGCCGACACCCGCATCCACGATCACCGGCACTTGCACGCGGTCCATGATGAGTTGCAGATTCCACGGGTTGAGTATGCCCATGCCGGAACCGATCAACGAGGCCAGCGGCATGATCGCCACACAGCCGATGTCTTCCAACTGTTTGGCGATGATCGGGTCGTCCGAGGTATACACCATCACCTGAAAGCCTTCGGCCACCAGCGTTTTCGCGGCGGCGATGGTTTCAATCACGTTCGGATACAGCGATTGCGGATCGCCCAACACCTCCAGTTTGACCAGGCTGTGCCCGTCCAGTAACTCGCGCGCCAGCCGCAAAGTGCGCACCGCATCTTCGGCGGTATAGCAACCTGCAGTGTTGGGCAGCAGCGTGTATTTCGACGGCGGCAGGATTTCCAGCAGGCTCGGTTCGTTGGGGTTCTGGCCGATGTTGCTGCGCCGGATCGCGATGGTGATGATCTCAGCGCCGCTGGTTTCCACCGCCGCTTTGGTCTCGGTGAAATCCTTGTATTTGCCGGTGCCAACCAAAAGGCGTGAGTTATAACTTTTGCCTGCGATAATTAGTTTGTCGTTCATTTCATTTCCTTAAAATCTATTAGGGAACCTCTGCATAAGTACCGTTCGCGGTGAGTGTTTTCCGTTCGTCCCTTCGATACACCGCATTGCGCACGGCACTCAGGGCGAACGGAAAATGTATCGAACCGTATTTCGCACTTATGCAGAGGTTCTTTAGCTCGTCATCCCGTGCTACGACACGGGATCCAGAATTTCTAAAACCAGATTCCGGTCTGATGAAACTACTAGCCATTCGGCTAAGCTGGCCAAAAACGCCAGCAAAGCCGCTGGTTATGCGCCGGAATGACAAAATTTTTAACCTCCGCCCACCGCCACGACTACTTCCAATTTATCGCCGTCCGCCAATTGTTGCGCGGCAAACAAACTGCGCGGCACGATCTCGCCGTTGCGCTCCAAGGCTATGCGCTTGCCGGTCAAGCCCATCTCTTCGATGAGTGCGGCAACGCCGGTGAAATCGGGAAGTTGGCGTGTTGCGCCGTTAATGCTGACGGTAATCACTTTTAATTTAGCGCTCAATTAGATAAGGTGCGATGAAGTTGTGAGCGGGAGCTAACCCTCGTATGCAGCTTGGGAAGCTGCCGTTCTACCATTGAACTACACCCGCGAGTGCGGCGATTTTACGTGGGTTGTCATTAATATTCAAATAACAGTTCTTCGGCAGTGGGCTGTGTACTATGGCGACTGTTGCTTTGACTGTGCCGCAGATGGATGAGAGGACTGTTGCGATGCTCGTGCGTCTGCTTATGATGTACAAGCGGTCGGTGAAAATATAGATTTGCGACTTATTCAGACGGCCCCAATGTGCCAATAGCTGCACTTCGCCAATTGCCTACCATCACGGTGCTAGACGCGGACAGGTTGCAGTACAAAATTCAATTATCTGTTAACTAGAATTGATGCTATTACCAATTTTGGTTTACGCTACGCACACTGGCGGTTCCTGCGATTCCGGCACTGTCATAAAATTAACCATGTGACGAGGGAGAGAAGTGATGGTCAGTAAGGAAGTTGTCCTTCAAACGCTGAAATGCTTACCGAACCAATACCCTCAGATACTGGAGGAAAAGTATCCTCATATCTTGGAAAAAATTGTCCAGCTTTGGAACTCGCCTGATGGCGAAGCCTATTTCGCCGACCTGTTGCATCCTCACTATAGCGGCGGCAGATTTGACCGTGCTGGTTTCCCAGAAAAAGTTTGGCAGGAGATATTGCGATTGAATGAGCTTTACAGGAAGCCGCGTCCCAAATCGATAAGGTGAGCGCATCGTGTCGCGGGCTGTGCGAAATGAATATCCGCTTCGGAGAAATTTGAAGTACCGAAAGGTGTCGGAAGCTGCAGGCCAGAGGTGTGAAATGCCTTCCACAAAGCGGCACCTCGTCAGCAACTGGCAAGGACCGCTTTACCGCTGTTAATATGGCATCATGACGTGGCGGTTCGTGCCAATAACGGTCAGTCTAGAGTGTAAGCCCTTAGTTGAAGTTGCCTGAACAAAAAACACTCATACATGGTGAATCAGCATAGACCCGGTGCCGCTAGGTGCTGGGTCTTTTATTGTGGTTAGTCCGTGGCGCGTTAAATGGGCAGCAAAGTTTGCGCCACATAACTTAATATTAAGTTACAATGTGACACCACAGGCGGTGTCACTATGTCAAAATTTCAGGAACTATATAGAGAGCTTGAGAATCTTACGAATAGTACAAATACGTCCTGCAAAAAGTTTACTCAGTTGCTGAAAGACCTTGGTTTTCAAATCGAAAATTGTAATAGCGGTGGACATAAGATAGCGAAGCACCCTGCTATCCATTTTACAGAATACCCAGACTATAACTGCGGGCATAATCCGGGTGAAAATATTAAACGCCCGTACATTAAAAAACTCTATAAATTTGTAAAGCAGCATAAAGATACAATTGAGGAGTATTTATCATGAAATTCGACCCTGAATCCTATTCAATTACCATCCGCAAAGAAGACTGTGATGGTGAAATTTTGTATGTTGGCCGAGTTGCTGAGTTTCCTAATATCAGTTCATTTGAGGAGACCTATGAGGCGGCGCATGCTTTAGTTATAGATTCAATCATAACGCTGAAAAAAATTGCTAACGAAGCGAATGCAGAGTTTCCACTACCATATCCTGCGCCGTCAGATGAATTTAGTGGGCGGGTGACTTTGAGGCTTCCAAGGTCTCTTCATGCAAAGGTTTCAATGATTGCGACCCAAGAAGATATAAGCGTCAACCAGTATTTGGTGGCTGCTATTGCAACTCATGTTGGAGAGGTCGATGGAATTGGTAGAGTTGTTTCAGAAGCAGGAATATTGCTGGGACAAATTGTTACCGATGCTATGACTAAGGCGAGAGCTTGGAGGGCAGCGACATTTATGATTTGCAATACCTCGACTCCAGTAGTCTCAACACCTTCAGTTGAACTTTATGGGCAAAGATATTTACGTTCCCCAGCGCTAATTTCCGGAGCAACTTTCTATGACTAAATCAAAAAAATCTGTAACGCAAGTTGCTCACGAAGCAAAAGCAACAGGAGCAACTACAGCAACAGAAACGACAACGAATAAAGAGCTTGCAGTCTTATTGATGAAAAATCAAGGAATCCACGAAGGCCATTGGATTTTGTCAGCTATGTTGACGTTTGGCGCAATCAACATTGGGCAAACTGCGGATGGCTCAGACGCTCTACCTGCGGGTTTTGTTGCATTAAATGGAGTTCGCTTAGAGCGAGTTCCTGAGCCATTGCCATTTTCAGTGAATGCTGCTGAAGTTAACCCTAAGAAATAATCTACCCACGTAATTATTCCTACTTAATGTGGGTTGCATCGCGTACCGTTTTATGATTACTCAAAGTTGAACGTCCGCTTCCGAGAAATTTTACTATCCGGTTTGTGTCGATGGCGGTCATACTGCAAATAATTTCAGATGCATTTTCACCGACCGCTTGTACATCATAAGCAGACGCACGAGCATCGCAACAGTCCTCTCATCCATCTGCGGCACAGTCAAAGCAACAGTCGCCATAGTACACAGCCCACTGCCGAAGAACTGTTAAATTGAATATTAGCGACAACCCACGTAAAATCGCCGCACTCGCGGGTGTAGTTCAATGGTAGAACGGCAGCTTCCCAAGCTGCATACGAGGGTTCGATCCCCTTCACCCGCTCCAGATTATTTCAGCGCAACATCCGGCACACTGACATGTTGATCGTGCATGACGAGGCGCGATACGAACATGATCGCCAGCACATTTCCTGCTATCGCAACATATCCCACCAAACCATAATCGACGATCTGCCCCGCATCATTTTGAGTGATGATGAACCCGGCCAGCGTGGTAGCCAGCCCCATCGCGAGCGACTGCACCGTGGCATTGAGCGACATGAACGTGCCGCGCAGTTTTGGCTGTGCGGACGAAGTGATGATGGCCATTGCCGGGATCATCCGTCCAGATACCAGGACAAAGAAGGCTGTAGTGCACGCCAGCCAAAGCCATAGTGGTGACGCTCCGATATGGGTCACGACAAACAATGGCAGCAGTGCGGCGATGGCGACCATACGATAGATTTTGACTTTACCGCGCAGGTCGGCCCAGTGGCCGATCAATCGTGCGGTGACCAGCGTAGCCGCACCACCTGTTAGATAGATGAGCGGGATGTCGTGCAAGGAAATGCCGACGTTGCCCACCGCGTAAATGGTGATGTAGGGAATCACCGTGAAGCCGGAAAAGATTAGCAGCGCGGAGAACAGCAAAGCGCGCA